>JACJYL010000001.1:1227142-1533928 GCA_020636105.1 Lewinellaceae bacterium | reverse complement strand
GAAAAGTTTTGTGAGGGTCAGTTGTTTGTGCAGTAAAAACTGAAGGAGCATGGTTTCCCATTCCGTGGATAAAACAGGGGGGATTTCACCGAGTTCTACCGGCCCGAGGTATAAATTATTTTCCTCGGCCCGGGTTACATTACCGAGCCAAAGGTGTAGTGCTGTTCCAATATTTCCACCGGATGCTGTGGTGATTCTTTTGAAAAGCTTGTTCAGTCCACGAATGCCAAGGTTGTTTTCTGATTTTTGTTTCCAGTAAAAAGTGACTCCGCAGCTTTGATGCCTTTTCAGGATGATGTGTTTGAGCTCCTGGGTACTTAATGGGTTTACCATTATGGTATCCAGCAGGTTATCATCCAGGTTTATGTATTGTCGTATGTGTTGATAAAAATAAATATTGCAACTGAGTAAAAATAGAATCCTTTGTCCGAACTCCGTGATTAAATTATTGAGGTAAATTAAAAAATCAGTGCCTCCTGATTTACGGATCCACCAAAGTTCCAGGTCTTCAAAAATGATCACGCTTCCTTCAGGCAATTTGCTGAGAATCAGTTCTGTTTCCTGGTGGATACCCGTTGAAAATACCAGAGCTTCGTGAATGAGTTGTTCAGATTTTTTGTTTTGATTGCCTGGAGGAAGCATATGGATGATCTGCTTTTTTACCAATACATTGGACACATTTTCGATGAGGTAGGTGATGCCTGAAAGGGGTTCTCCTGTAAATAAAATAGCCCCGCCGCTTCCATTTTCGAAACGATGAATGGCTTTTGCGGCGGCGTCGAGTTCAGGTTTTCGATTGGTCAAAGGTTTTAAAGGAGCGTTTTGTTTTCCGCTGAACAATTGATGGTAAATAAGTGGAATTTGTGTTTCCAGGTTTTTGGACAAAGCAATTTTGTCGATAAAATTGGCTAGCCGGGTGTGTGGGTTTTGGAGCGATTTGACTCTGTATTGGTGATCGGAAATGGTCCATAAATCGCTGAGTTTTATCATCCAGTCATCCAATTGATTGTTGGCCTTTTCAAAAAAACGGCTGATTTGGCCGGCGTATCGATTAAAGCCGCGACGAGCTCTATCTTTCCGGATAATCCCATTCATCTGCCCGGCACGACTTATGACGATTTCTCCTGAGAGAAGGTTGTCGAGTTGGAGCCGTAGGTCATTCATTTGTACATTCAGCCGTGACCTGATTTTTTTCAATTGCTGCTCGCTTTCTTTGAATTGTGTCCCAATCCTGGTTTTAACTTCCTCCTGCAAAATATTGTTTTCCGAACGATTGGAAGTAAGGCTGAACTTAACCAGTCGCAAGGCATTTTCAATGACCAGTAACTCCGATTTTATGGCGTTAAAGTCAGATTTCAAGTCAGATTTTAGTTTGGAAACGATTTCGGATTCAATAAGGAATTCGGTTACCTTTTTAACATCAATACTTTCAGGGATTATCCCCAATTGCATAGTGTCGAAATGCTCTATTTGAGCAGGGGGGATGATTTTGGTTTCTTTGCAAAAAATCGCGATCCGGGCATCAATTTTAGCCATTAAATTGTTGATGACTTCATCAATATCCAGGCCAGCTCCCAACTCTATCAGCTTATTCTCCTGGGCTTCAATTTCGTGGGCCGTCAAATGATTTATTTTTTTAGAGATACCTGCCAGTAATTTTTTCCCCGGGAGGATCATTTCATTGACAAGGTTTTCTTTAACTTCAAGGAGGATTGGCCACAGTTCCTTTTTAAGATTTTGCAAATGCAAATCCAAAAGCAGTTGGTTGTTGAGCAAAAAGGTATTTTGTTGCCAATACTGGGGATACTGGACGACATTGTCCCGTATTCTTTTTACCATGGAAGGCCGTCGTTTTTCCACTTCAAGTGCCGGGAGTTCGTCATTGTTTGTATAATCAACTTCCTTTAATATCGTATTGCAAAATTTGCGTCCGAGATGATCCAGACTTTCAACGAATCGACTGTTTTCATGGAGTAAGGTGGCCTTGATTTGCGATTGTAATTGATCTATTTTAAGGTTCATTTCATCTCTTGTTGCCGCCTCTCCCATAGACAGGAACCATTTTTGGAAAATATTATTGATCAAAAGGGCGCTTTCTCCAAATTGGTGAAGTACTTTTTCAAAATGAAACAGGTAAGTTTGCTGCAGGTGGCTGCGGGTAATTTTTTTTATAAAAAGAGTTGATTTTGGGTTTCCTGGCAGCCGGGTAATGGCCTTTTTAAATCGCCTCACTGATTCAGTATCTTCAAATTGAGGAATTAATTGTTTTGGCGGATAAGAGCGGATAATTTTTTCAGGCATCCGTTCGATATAATGTTCCATCCCACCGAACTGGGCATTCATTGCAGTGGTAAGTGTATTGGACAAGATACTGAGGCGGTTTTCTTTTAAATCCTCTATCAAATCAGCCACCAGGCCATAAATATCCGGAATAGGCGCGGTATGAGCATCCTTTTTATGAGACGGCTTTTCACCGGAGAGACTTTTGGAACCTTGGTTTTGTCTTTTTAACAAAGTAGCAAGGGTATTAAATATTTCTGCATATTTGGCATATACCTCACCGCCTAATTGGATATTCAGTTGATGAATATGTTCATCCAGGTGTTTGATTTCATGGTCAATTAAATCAAAGGAACAGGAACCAAGAGGTGTTTCATTGGCAGGGCTTGGTTCAGAATCAAAAGGGGAGGTGTTATTTGAAGCATAAATTTTTTCCAGGGCGGAGTTGAATTGGCTTGCCTCATAAAAATTGGAGGAGGCTTTCACAATAAGGGTGGTGCCGAGGATATTCAGCAATTCATTGGTTTTTTCGACAAAGCCTTTGGCTTTTTTTACCCCCAAATCAGGTAAATCCATGATGATCAGGTCTGCCTCAAAAGAATTGGCTTTGACGATTTCGTAAAAAGGTTGTTTTTTAATTGGGTTATGGATCACTTTGATTTCTACACTTTTCCTAAGCTCACTGACCCGTTTCCTCATTTCCTTTTCGATGACTGTTTTATCATTGTTTTCAATATCGTAATATAAAAAGCGTACGGAGGCATTCATCCAGTCGGAAGAGGCGTTCATCAATTTGACCAGTTGAACGGTAAAGTAGCTGATCTGGCTCAAATCCCGCCACCAGATATCAATTTTTTGCTTTTTTCCGAAACCTCTTTTTTTGTCGTAATCCAGGAAAAGGATATTATAATCCAGTTGATGTAAAACATTGATCATGTTTGAAAACTTCGCCGGATGTTCGGTATTTCTGGCCCATCCCATGAGTACGGTATTGGGTTCCACGCCAGAAAAACCGTAGGTGCCGGCGATCGTTTCTATGCCTTCATAAATATCATTGCAGGTTTTTCTTCTGAAAAAAATAGAATTATCATTGAGGTCTTCGCTTAGAATGGATTGTTGCTGTTTGGGGAACAAAATTTTAGCCGATTTATCCTCAATGAGGTCGAAGTTGGAAATCATCCCATTTCTGCCGGCGATGGAGGTACTGAATTCCAGCAAATGAGGCCTGGCATGGGTACCTCCGCTGAATAGTAAAATATTGGGTTCCCAATTCCTTTTGTGCACATCCCCTTTGTTGAGGTTTTTTAACCCGAATTTGACGATAGAACTCCATACACTTTGCCAGACATCGCCCGAACCCAATTCCAAACGTTTTCGGGTAAGCCAAAGGAAAATAAGGAGTATAATAAAGATGGAGGCAATGGTGGCCGCAATATTGAGCTGGATCATGAGCAGAAACGTGGCTATGGCTCCGAGCAGCGGGATGAAAATATTGATCTTAAAGGAAGGTCTGAAATCCGGGCTGGCCCATTGTTCCAGGAAGCAGGATAAATTGATGAACATATAAGCAGACATATAGAACATGGCCACGATTTGTGCAATGACATCAAGTTCCCCGATTAAAATGCCTGTTTCTGCCAGGATGAAAGTAAGAATGAGTGCATTCCTGGGTTCGTTTTCTTTGCCAACGCCTTTTGCCAAGAAAAAAGGCGTGATACGGTCGAGCGACATGGCCTGTAAAATTCTGGGAGCACCCAAAATGCCTCCCAATGCCGAAGACAGGGTCGCGCCCCAAATACCGGCAATGACCAATTGGGGGATCCAGCCAAATTCCACCAGGGCATTATTATTATTTCGTAGTTCGGCCGCCGGGATCGAATAAAAAATAAAAAAAGCCAACCCCATGTACACGATTAATCCTGCTGCTATGGCGAGTGTCGTTCCCCAAGGGATAGATTTTTTGGGATCTTTTAGGTCGCCGGACATAGCAACTCCTGCCGTGAAGCCTGTCACCGCAGGGAAAAAGATGCCAAATAAAGTGGAAAAACTAACGCCACTTGGAGATACTTCCGAAAAATCAAAGCCCTTTCCTTCTGAGGTTCCAAAAAATATGGAAATCAATGAAAGGGCAATGGCCCCTAAAATGAAATACTGTGTTTTGATGGCAATACTGGTACTGATAAAAGCGATCGTAACAATAAGAAGTAAAGCCAGTGACCCTACAATCCGGAGGTGGTTGATGGTTATTTCTTCAATCCCCAATGGGCCCTTTAAAACCAATAATGCGCTTTCGCTAAAACCTATTAAATACAGGGAAATACTCATGGCTGTTGCGACAAAAATCGTCAGGCCTATCGCTCCGCCAATCGGGAACCCCAAACTTCTGGACAACATATAGTAAATCCCTCCAGCCTGGATTTTTTTATCCGTGGCTATGGAAGAAACACTGAGCCCTGTGGTTATAGAAACGACATGTGCCATCAAAATAATCAGGATGACCGTAGTGAGGGTGCCGGCATTCCCGACTACCCATCCGATCCTCAAATACATGATGACCCCCAGAATGGTCAAAAGTGAAGGGGTGAAAACTCCCCCAAAAGTTCCAAATTTTCCTGATTTCGGCATTTTCTAAAAAATTAGCGCAACAAAAACAATTAGAATGCCCTGCAATGTAAGAGGTTAATTACGGAATACTAAAGAAGGGCTTAAATTTTTTTGTTGGGAAAAAGGGAAAATTTTGGCTGGTGCGGCTCAAAGGATTTTTACTTTAGGTGCATTTTAGAACTGCACCCTGGTTCGGAGGGTAAAGGCTTAAGGAACTCCGGATGAGCAACTCAAAAATCGAAAACATCCCCCTTAAAGTCGTCGATCTCGCGTCTTTCCTTTTTGGTCGGACGCCCGGCGCCTTTTTCCCTTTGTTCGCTTACGCCTTTGCCGACAAACCATTCTTTGTACTTGTTCATTTCCTCTTCAGAAGTCAGATTTTCGTAACATGTTTGTGCGATAGGTGCACCGACTCTTTTTTGAAGAAGTTCGAGAATTTTGAAATGCAGGTTGAAGCCATCTTTTAAGACGTAAACCTCTTCGCCCAACTCTACCATATAAGAGGGTTTAACGTTTTTGCCGCCGATTTTGACTTTGCCGGATTTACAGGCATCAGAGGACAATGTCCGGGATTTAAAGATCCGGACGCTCCATAACCATTTGTCTATTCTTACTTTTGTCAACATGATTACCTTTTCAAAACGGGAAACTGCATATTGAGCGCTTCCAGGGATTCAACCATTTTTTTGGCAATGATATAATCACGGTACCACCGTGAATCGACAGGAACAATGGTCCATGGTAAGGTGCTTTCATTGAGAATATATTGATAACAAGTCATATATTCCTCCCATTGCTCCCTTTCTTTCCAGTCATTGTCATTGTGTTTCCATTGTTTGGTGGGATCATCAATGCGTTGCTGGAGTTCAATTTCCTGCTGTTCGTAAGAAATATTCAGAAAAAATTTGAGGATGAGGGTATTGTTGTCAAAAGCCAGTAATTCCTCGAAAGCATTGATGGCTATCATCCGCTTTTCAACCTTTTCTTCTGTGATCCATTTATGCACGCGCTGGATGAGAATATCCTCGTAATGAGAACGGTTAAAAATCTTGATGATTCCTTTTTCAGGAGCCTGTTTGTGTACACGCCAAAGGAAATCATGGGCAAATTCTTCTTCCGAAGGTTTTTTGAAGGAGTAAGTATGGATGCCTGAAGGTTGGCAATATTTGAATACCTTGGTAGCGGCTCCATCCTTACCGCTTCCATCCATGCCCTGGAGAATGACCAAAACGGAATGCTTTTTCTCTGCAGCGAGCAAATATTGTAATTCAGCCAGTCTTTTGGTGAGGGCTTTGGTTTCTGCCTGTATGTCTTTTTTGCTTAAATCCACCGGGGGATCTGTTGGCAAGTCTTTTATTTTGATCATAAAATTCCTTAAATTTTGCCTTTAAAATTTTAATTTTTCCTTTTGTTAAGCTCCCATACGGCTTCTTTTTACCAGATAGGCCTGTAAAATGGGTCGAAATCCCTGGTTGATATCCGCCTCGACGAAATCAATATGATATTGGAGGCATTTGAGTTTTAGTTGCTCTTTAAACGCTCCGATTTGTGTCAGGTAGTTTTCCTTCACCTGGTTGGGTTGGAGTTTTACGCGCTCACCGCTCTCCATGTCGATAAATTCGTAGGGGCGGTTTTCAAAGTCAAAATCCAGTTCCTTGGCCTTATCGACCACATGAAAAAGAACCACCTCGTGTTTTGCGTGTCTTAGATGTTGCAGTGCGGCAAACAATTTATCGGTATCCTGCGTCTGTTCAAACATATCGCTGAAGATGACGATGAGTGAGCGTTTATGAATGCTATCGGCAATCTGGTGAAGGGCATTGGCTGCCGAAGTGCCTTTATTCAGCGTTTTGTCATCGAGTTGTTTTTCGAGATAACTCAACAATAACCTGTAGTGTTTTGTATTGACCTTACAACGAGTATGCAGGTGCACCTCATCATCGAAAAAGCTGAGCCCGAAAGCATCTCTTTGTTTTTTGAGTAAATTCATCAAAGCGGCGGCGGCCAGAGCCGAAAAACTGATCTTGTTGTTGCCGCTTTCCGGGCTTTCATCCGGATCGGGGAAATACATGGAAGAAGATACATCGATCACGATCTGGCATCTCAGGTTGGTTTCTTCTTCAAAGCGCTTGCTGAATAATTTATCGGTACGGGCATACACCTTCCAGTCGATATTCCTGGTCGATTCTCCCTGGTTGTACAACCTGTGTTCCGCAAATTCCACGGAAAAACCATGGAAAGGGCTTTTATGCAACCCGATGATGAATCCTTCCACCACCTGGCGTGCCAGTAATTCCAGGTTGCTGAAACTGCGTACTTTAATGTTATCCAGTAAACTCATGTAATTTATTTTTTTCGGGCTTACGTAACGCGGTAAAAATAAATTTACACTTTTGCCATACCTCTGCCCCTGCCCTAAAGTGGAGTCAACGCAGAAAAATGTAAATTTATTTTTGAACCATCCCTTACGTAATTTGAACTTTAAAATTTAAAGTTTATTATTTTACATTTCATCAAAAAACACCAAAGCCCTTATCCCGGATACCAAGATAAGGGCTTTTCCTGTCAAGCTAAAAAATATTTTTAGAATTGTGATTCCAATTTTCCAGCGAGCACCTGCTTGGAAGCCGTGCCTATATGTTTATCCACTACCTCTCCGTTTTTTAAAACGAGGAGCGTCGGAATGCTGCGAATGCCGTATTTCATGGCAACCTCAGGATTTTGGTCTACGTCAACTTTGCCAATGAGTACTTTTCCTTCGTACTCTTCAGCCAATTCTTCTACGATAGGAGCGATCATACGACAAGGTCCGCACCATGCAGCCCAAAAGTCGATGAGCACAACGCCTCCTTTATCAATTGCGGTTTCCTGAAAGTTCGCATCAGTGAATTCAAAAGCCATTATCAATTAGTTTTTTATTTTAATGAATATTGTGATAACTCTGACTAAACACTTCAATTTTTATTTGGTTTACAAATATAGGGATAATAGCGGATAAAATGTCCTATCTTAGACATATGACAGCAAAAAAAATAGTTTGGATCTGTTTGGGCCTGGTATCTATGGGATTGAAAACCTTTCTGAGTCCTGGATGGATAGAACAGTATTATAGCCGGGGCTTTTTCAAAATCGTCCGATGGGTTATTGATGGTATTTTCGGCTGGTTGCCTTTTCCTTTGTTGTATTTATTTGTGCCCCTGATGATTTGGTGGGGCATCAAAACTTTTCGCGACTTTTGGAAATGGAGTGCTCCGCGAGGGAAAAAGGCCATTTCTGCTTTCTCTTCCTTGGCCGCATTTGTTTTTGGCGGCATTTTTTTATTCCTGCTGATGTGGGGATTCAATTACGGACGCGTGCCCCTGGAGGATAGTCTTGGCATTACCGTTAAACCAGTTAGTAAAGAAGCCCTTTGGGAGGAACTTCAAGAGGAGACCGCTGAGATCATACGCCTGAGAAAGATGATACCGGGGGTAACAGATAGCGCCCTGACCGCCGATTTCCTGCCTCCGAACCTGGAGGACCATTTGCGTACCAACCTCGTCGGGGCATTACACCGTGAACAGTTGCCGGCGACCGGGACGGTAAGGGCGCCTTTTATCTATCCCAAAGGCATCTTCCTGCGTTTCAGTTCTTCCGGGTTGTATTTTCCCTACACCGGGCAAGGCCAGGTCGATGGAGGGCTTCACCCCTTGCAATGGCCCTACGTCATTACCCACGAAATGGGACACGGCTACGGATTTGGCGATGAAGGAACCTGTAATTTTTTAGCCTGGTGGGCCTGCTCCCGTTCGGCTGATCCCGCCATTGCCTATATGGGCAGACTGGCCTATTGGCGCACGTTGGCGGCCAACAACATTGCCTACGACCGTGACAAATATTTCGCCTTTCGTGAAACGTTGCCACCGGGCATCATCGCCGATCTCGATGCCATCAATGAAAACCTGTTAGCGTATCCCGATATCATGCCAAAACTCAGGTATTATGCGTATGACTCTTATCTAAAAGCTCAGGGCATTGATGAGGGCATCAAAAATTATAACCGGGTCATTATGCTGGTGAGAGGATGGAAAGAGAGGAGGGAATGACAACTGTTCAAGGTTCAAGGTTAAGTTGTTATTGATTAATAGACGCTGATGCGCATTTAATTGAACACTCTACAAAGCCATGGTTTTTTGTTGGGTATTGTGAAGAGCGTATGTGGTCTTAGTAACGCGGTAAAAATAAACTGAACAATTGCCCACGCTAGCCCCAACCATCAAGAGGAGTCTGCCCCAAAATAGTTCAATTTATTTTTGAACCATCCCTTAGAAAAAATAGCGACCATGGACTTATTTGTTTTTTGGGGCATGCTTTGGCTATCGAGGGGACTCAAGAATTAGCTAAAAACAAGAAAGCAATACCTTTAGATTAAAATAACTAATAAGCTGGGATGAAGAAGTTAATCATTTTTTTTCTAGTACTGATAAGCTTTTTATGTAAAAAAACAACTATCCCTTTAGATTCATTTTATAGTAAATTGGAAGATGTTGTAGTTGACAAAGAAATCATATACCAATTTAAAAACTCTTCAAGGGACTCTGCAATTGTAAACTATGATAAATTTCCGGAAATATTTTACGAAGGCTTTGCCATTGTATTGAAAGATTCAATTTGTATAAATGAATTAGAGGGTTTTTGTGCCGCAAATGGAATTGATCTAAACACTAGAACAGGTATTTTTGTTGTTATTGCACTTTTTTACAATAGTTTGAATAAAAGGAATGTAAATTTAGAAAAACTGAAAGAAGAAATGGAACAACTTAGCAAATGGGTAGATGATGAAAGGTTCCGCAAATGGAAAGAAACCAATTGATAAATATGACAAACTCCTGATTGATGAAGCATGTCGCTTTGGTTGACGGTGAATACTTGTAGTATGCCGATAGGTCGGTTTAAGGCGCAAGCAGGGCATTCTCATAAAAACAAAACCCGTTAAAATCCGGAAAATTCGTTCCATCCGTGTTCCATCGGGGTGAGCTGAAACTATTTGCCACGATGCTCAAAGATCCTTTTCTCCAAAGTCGGTCATCGATTGAATGGCCCGATCCAGCTCCAGTGCTGCATTTTTCAATTCTTCTTCCTCCCAGTCAAAGTAGGTTTCAAAATCCTCCAGGGCTACATTTTTCACCGTCTCAATTCCCGGTAAATCATAAAACAACCGCCCGGTGCGATGTCCGAAAAAATCAACAGGCGTTTGGGCAAGTTCGTGAATGACGGCAAACCAGACTTCCCCGCGGATCAGGGCTTCTTCCGGAGTATTCCGGTCATAATAGGGAATCTTTTCCAGAATGGCATCGCTTTGACGGCCGTAGTTCTCCAGCATATAATCCGGCCAATGCCCTTCCAGCCCCGCGGCTTTGAGCCTTTCGGTCAAGGTCTTTTTATAATCCTCCAGCTTCAGCTGCTCATTAAAAGGGCCACCATTTAGGACAATGTCCTTGGTTTTTACTTCCCTGAATGTCTTTTGATGGTCATGCTCAAAACGTCGGGCGACCAGGTCCACCACATCTTGGGCCATTTTTCGGTAGCCGGTCAGTTTTCCACCGGTGATGGTGATGAGGTCATGTTTGGAAATGAAAATTTCATCCTTGCGTGATAATTCCCCCGCCGATTTCCCTCCTTTGTAAATGAGAGGCCGCAATCCCGCCCAGCTGGATTCTATGTCCTCCGTTTTGAGGTCGAGGCCGGGGAACATATTATTGGTAGCGTCCAAAAGATAAAGCGCATCCTCCCGGGTGACTTTCACATGCTCGATATCACCGGTATATTTTGTGTCTGTAGTGCCGATATAGGTGGCCCGGTGATGTGGAATGGCGAAAATCATCCTTCCGTCCGGGACATCAAAATAAACTGCCTGCCTGAGGGGTAATTTTTCTTTGGCGATCACAATATGCACGCCTTTGGAGAGGAATAATTTATCATGTGCACTGCCATCGTCTTTTTTACGAAGTTTATCCGTCCATGGGCCCGTGGCATTGACAACAAAAGTGGCTTTAAGTTCAAAAGTTTCATCGGCTAAAACGTCCCTGCAGATCATGCCCGAGATCTTTTCATTAGCCCCATAAAGGAATTTTTCAGCCGACACATAATTGAGGCAGATAGCGCCGTGATCTACTGCGGACTTAATATTTTCAATGGTAAGCCGGGCGTCATCGGCGCGGTATTCAGCGTAGTAGCCGGAACCTTTAAGTCCGTCCTGCTTCAGTAAGGGCTCCTTATCAAGGGTTTGTTGACGGCTCAGCATTTTGCGGCGGTCCCGGTCGTGCACCTTGGCCAGTCGGTCATAAACCCAAAGGGCGATGGAAGTGGCCATCGGACCGAAAGTACCTTTTTTGTAAAAAGGGAGCAACATTTTCTGAGGGATGACCATGTGTGGAGCTATCTGGTGGACTACAGCCCTTTCATGGCCTACTTCCCTGACCAGGCCGATCTCAAGGTTTTTGAGATACCGCAGTCCGCCATGGATGAGTTTGGTGGATTTACTGCTGGTGCCGTTGGCGAAATCCTTCTGTTCCACGAGGGCCACTTTCATGCCTCTGGAGGCTGCATCGAGGGCAATCCCGGCTCCCGTGATGCCTCCGCCGATGATGGCCAGATCAAAGGTTTCATTACCGAGTTTTGATAGGGTTGCTTCTCTGTTTAAGGCGGAACGCGTATTCATGTTTCAAGTGCTTGGTTGGTGATTTTAATGGATATGTGGGTTTAGTTTGTTCAAATGGAGCGTAGTGACATCCCGTACCGCAGGTCGGGAGGGTTCAAATTGTTCTAGTTGTTCAAGTTGTTCAAATTGTTCAAGTTGTTCAATGGGTTTCAGATTGTTTAGCAAAATGAACCTCAAATTGTCGAAAAATGCTCTGCGTTCATTGCGTTCAAAATATAGAAATCATCTTTTGAACGACAACCCACTTTTGACAAGCTGCGAATATAAAAATAAAACAGGCCGGAAAATGTTTTCCGGCCTGCTGTTTTTTTATCAGTAAGTTAGCATTTTCACTTAGTTGATGTAAATTTTCTGGTAAGGGATGATGATTTCGTTGAGTTCCAGGTTGTTGATGGCGCGGAGATATTCTACCGTTACGCCATATTGGCGCGCAATCCTGTAAAGATTGTCGCCCTCCTGTACCGTGTGCATCAACCTTTTGGGTTTCGTAGCGGATTCGTAGGAAGCCGGCGTTGCGGTATCGAAACTCTGAATCCCTTTGGAAGTAAACTCCCCGGGAGCAAAATCGTCTTCTGCCTTGGCAGAAGGGTAGGATATCGGCTCGGGAAGCGGCTGTGGCTGACCATAAGTGGTGGGCTGTGTCCTGTAATAATTTCCAGTATTGACAGGCGTATCGTAATGCTGCACCTGGTTAGCAACAGAGGTTGAAGGGGATTTTGCCGTCTTCGAAGCATCGGTAGCCGTAAAAGGATCGTAAGGTCTGGCGTCGTATCCTGTCGGGGCAGCTATCCTGGTGTCATAAGGGGCCGGTTCAAGTGTTCTGGTGGGAGTGGCCGGATCATCAACGAAGGGCAGGCTATTACCCGAAGAAACAATTGGGTACCCCTCAATGGTCCTGGCCGTTAATGTATTGGTTGTGGTCGGACAATTACAATCATTAGTGATGTATGATTGACCGATTTTGGCGTACTCATTTTGGCCCAGGTTATTCATTTGTCTGAAACGGGCTTCAGTATAGCCGTACTTCATGGCTATGGAAGCAATGGTCTCGCCACTTTGGGCAATATGAATGCCGGTATTATTTTTATCCCATGCTGCTGTTGAGGAAGTTTGTTTTCCAGCCTCCCAAACAATTCCGGATTTTGCGGTCAGGTTATCTTCCATCACAGCGGGTGTTGAAACTTCCGCCACGGGAGCGCTTACCAGGTATTTTTCTCCGGAGTAAATAACATTCCCTTTTTTGTCGTTCCACGCTTTGATCTCGCTGACAGTAATGCCATATTTTCTGGCAATGCCATAGAGGGTTTCTCCTTTTTTAACGATGTGAAATCTGGCGACCTTTTCTTCAGGGACCCCTTTGGTGGTATATTCATCCGTTCCGGTCTTTACAATGAATTGAGGCGGATTGGCCGTTGGCGAAACTGGAGTGACATTATAGGCTTCGGGTTTGTAAGTCGCGTCAAAAGAAAGAGATTGATCCGATGCCTTGGCGCAAAGACTTTCAAGGTATTTATCATAACGCTTGTCATTGATGGTGGAAAGGCTCAGCACCGTTTCCCCAGGGTTGCCCGGAGATACATTGATTTTCTCTTCAATGACCCCGATTTCCGGGACGAATTTCAGCGAGGCGTAGGCGCCAGTGGAGTTACGGGTCGTTTGCCTGAACAGGTAAATCCCGCTACATTCATTATCCAGCCTGCCGTCAAAGTAAACTTTTGCCTTAAGGTTTTTGTAAGAAATGTTTTCGTTGATTACCCCGTTTTTCAGATCGAATTTAAAGCTGTACTGTGGGGAAACGTAGGTGATCACATCGCCGTCATGTTTATAGGAGATAGCATTTTTGATGGGGGTGACATAATACTTTTTTCCTTTGGGTACTACCATATACACTTCATCTGGACGTGCATTGATGCGATTGACGAGCAGCATATCAAAGGAGCCGTTATAACAGCCGATGAAAGGACGTGGCAGTTCATCCTGTCCGATATTGCTTTGAACGCCAACCTCTAAAATTATGGATTCTCCAGCTCCTGTATTGATGCGATAAACCATATAATCACCCTTGTCAGGATGGTCATATTCCAATTTGTCCATACATTGCTCATCATAAAGAATGTATAAATTTTCTGCATTGACCTCAATGGCTAAAAATAAAATGGATAGGAGGACAAGTAAGGAAAGGTACTTTGCTTTCATGGTAATTAATTTTGAAAATAAAACAAAATGTTCACTTAACCAGAGTTAGTAGTTTTATCCGAATGGTTTATAAACTGCTGAAAATCAATTATTTTTTAGTTCAGCAGCAATAGATAGACCACTCTGATAAAGAGTTAAATGACTTTGTTAATTTAAAAAACTATCTGTTCGCAAAGTCGATTTTATCGACAACCTGGAAGCAATCTGTTATTCTTCCGGGTTGTTGTTTTTATAAGGAAACGCACTTTTTTACAAAAGATTGTATCCAAACTTATTGCAATATACCACTATTTACGGCATAAAGCACTAATTCTGAGGAAGAACCTAAATTTAATTTTTTCATGATGTTCTTCCTGTGGGTATAAATGGTGTGGGTACTGAGGTTCAAAAGGCCGGCAATTTCCTTGGCGATGAGCCCCCTGGAAATGAGTTTGACGACCTCAATTTCACGATCACTCAATGGGGTAGGGGCGCATTCATCCCCCGGTTTGGCAAAAGAACGCTCCAGAATGAGTTCCAGTATTTTATTGCAAAAAGACCGCTGTCCCTGCGTGATGGAAAAAATGGCATCTAGAATTTCTTTCTTCTCGCAGGTCTTGGTGAGAAAACCGGAAACGCCCTTCTCAATGACGTTATAAATCCGGTGCTTGTTGTTGTCGGCAGTAATTACCATTAATTTTATGGAAGGCGACAGGCTTTGTAATTTGCGCAGGGTCGAAACAGAAAAATGATCCTGCTGGAAATAATCGATAATAACAAGGTGAGGCCTTTCTATATTGACCAAATCCAGAAGTTCTGCCTCATTCTCAGCCTCTCCGATGATTTCAATATTTTCCTGGCTTCCCAGCAGGCACTTTAATCCGAACCGGGTTAAATATTGGTTGTCGGCTAATATGACACGTACCGCGTTCATAATGATTGATTTAATCTCCCCACGAAGATACACCGCAAAACTGGCATTTCCAACTTATTTAGAATTATTCTAAGTAGTGAAAAAGGCAGATTTGTTTACCTTTGCATATTAATTACGATTTAAGCCATTATTTGATTGGACCGGGTATGTTTTTCCGGTTTTTAGATCGATTTACCTAAAATATTGCTGATGATTCAGGTTTTTGTAACAGGGGGTACCTTTGATAAAGAATACAATTATATTACCGGGGAATTGTATTTTAAAGACACCCACCTCGCTAAAATGTTTGATTTGGGAAGGTGTACGCTGGACATTGACCTGAAGACGTTGATGATGATTGACAGTATGGAAATGAAGGATGGTGACCGGGAAATCATTTATCACAATTGTAAAAGAACGCTCGCAAAAGATATCCTGATCACTCATGGGACGGATACGATGGCCGAAACTGCTGAATACCTTGCCGGAAAAGACCTGGACACAAAAACGATCATTTTGACAGGCGCCATGATTCCCTATGCCTTTGGAAGTTCTTCAGACGGTTTTTTTAACCTTGGTGCGGCTTTGGCTTTCGCGCAGGTTTTACCTCCCGGGGTATATGTAGCCATGAATGGACGGTATTTTGCCTGGGATAAGGTGCGTAAAAACCGGAAGACAGGATTTTTTGAAGAAATTTGATGGAAATCGGTTACCGGATCAGGAGGAAACGGCTTGGCCGGGAAGTTGTAAAAGGCGTCATCCTGTAACCATGAAATTCACTTTAATCTTTAGCCTTTAATCTTTAAACTTTCTACCATGGAATATTTGGGATTATTTTTTGAATTGTTGATTTTGGCCTTTGCGGTTTACCTGTATATGTTTTCAACCGGCAGGTTAAAGGCTAAAACCAAAGAAGCACAGGAAAGAGCCGATGCCTTTCGCCAGGCCAATGCCGGCTGGATGCGTATCTTATCGCTCGCTCTTGCCGCAATAATGCTGGTCAATATTGCCTTGCATCTGAAGCAGTTGTTTTTTTAGCGAACTAAAGTCACACTTCCCGATTTTGTCTTGACAACGCCGTCCAAAAACTGAAAAGTGACCTGGTAAACGTAAACTCCGGCAGGCAGTTCTTCTCCCCGGAACACTCCGTCCCAGCCTTCTTCCGGGAGGTCGGTTTCAAAAAGTTGCTCTCCCCAACGGCTGAAGACCAACAGGTTATATTTTTCAAAACCACAATTGGAAACCGGCATAAAAGCATCATTTATTCCATCTCGATTGGGACTGAAAGCATTCGGAATATACAGGTCGCAATACACGCAGTTGTCAAAATCTATATTAATGGCTGAATTATCCGTTCCACAATCGTTGGTGACCACCACCGAATAGATGCCAGGTTGGATGACCAGGTAGGAGGGGCTGTTGGAATTGTCCTGCCAAAGGTAGTTTGCCCCCGGTTGGGTGGCATTCAGCAGCAGGGATTCTCCCTGACAAAGTATGGTGTCCTGCCCCAGCTCAACCTCCGGCGGGGAAAGGTGAAAAATTCGTATCGTATCGGTATCTGTTCCACACAGGTTAGTGACCTGCGCCCGGTAAGTGCCTTCTCCGGAAACGAGCAGGGTAGGGCCGGAGGAACCGTCCTGCCAGAGGTAATCAGCATGGGGTGTCGTGGCGTCGAGTAGGGTAGTGCTTCCTTCACACAGGGTTAAATCATTTCCAAGGTTTATATTGGGCGGAGTTTCATAACTTACCACAAGGGAATCCCTCACAGCACCGCAGTTATTGGACAGTTGTACCCAATAAGTTCCCGGTTGATTGACAGTGAAGGTTGGCGCGGTGGTATTATTTTGCCAAAGGTAGGTTACGTTTGGCGTTGTAACCTCAATGAGAAAAGAGGCTCCCTCACAAAGGGTCGTATCTGCCCCGAGGTCGATAGGGTCAGGCGGTGAGGTGTAATTAACATTCAGGGTATCGGATAAAATACCGCAGTCGTTTGATATTTCCACCCAATAGGTCCCCGGCTGGGAAACCGTAAACGTTGGGTTCGTGCTGCCATCCTGCCAAAGATAAGTTGAATTCCCAATGGCAGCCTCCAGTGACAGGGTTTGCCCGGCGCAAAGGGTGACATCATTGCCAAAGTTGAAACTCCCCGGAAAGGAAGAGCAATCCTGGCAGGAGCTACAAAAGGAGTTGATCAGGCCCGAACTGCCATCAGGCCCGGAGTGGATCAGTATCCAGTTGTGTCCGGCCTGGGCGGCTGTTGCCGTAAAAGTAATGGTATGGGTTTCCCAGGCAAAACCAACCGGTGGCAGGTTGCCCACTAAAGTGCCGGTGAAAATAGTCGGGGCATTATTTGTAAAAAAAGCAGGGGCAAAATTACCGTCGCTTCCCACCCCGTCACTTACATAGGAAATGTCAAAAGAATAAGATTGTCCGGCAATGAGCGGTGAACTCAACCGAAGGCCGAAACCTTCCCCCCCTGTAGTCCATGACGTGGCACTGCCGATAAACAAGGCTCTGCACCCTACGCCCGCATTGGGCGGCGGAATGGTCACATTGACCGTCGGCCAGCCGCCGATCCAACTGGTGCCCGACCACTCCAGCAGGTCAGCTTCAATAGAAGTATTGTTGGCCAGATCCGGACTGGACGTGAAATCCGTTCCGGGAGGCACGCTCATGAAGCAGGAGTCTATGATGACCTGGGCAAAGGTGACCTGGGTCATTAAGATGAAAAAAGAGATCAGCACGTGGGTTTTCATAGTCAAAAGGCAACTTGGTGGAGCATGTGGATTTAGCCATTTATAGAAGGTAAAGATAGAGGAAAAGTTCAAAACATGAAACTGTTTTTGTGGCGTGGGGGCGTGCGTTACGAGGCAGTTTCCTATCAGTTTGCACCTCATTTTTTACAAGACACAAACGCTCGAAAACCCCTTGCACCCGCAGGTATTATTCTATTTATTGTAAGTAGTTTTTAATTACATTTTCCTTTAATTGCTATTGCTCTTCCTAATTGTTTAAAAGAACCGTCGAATTCAAATTATTACCTAGCTTAATAGCTTTTTCAATGGCAATATCTCTGGTATCCATTTCATTAATTAATTGCTTGTAAAACGAAAAACCACCCTTTTCATAATCAATTTTGAAATCAGGATTAATTCCGACCATTTCGTAATTTTTATTGTCAGGGCTTTCATATATTTCATTTGGAGAACAAAACTTTCGGCTTGCACAAATTTACCTATGGAGCACGAAACCCCGCCTTTTTTGTAGGTGCTGTTAGCGGTTCTTTGTTTTTATTTAAGTTCAGAGAGAATTATTTTTTTCTGTTTAAGTGTATTCTTAATTGCCTTTTCTCTGACTTTAGGGTCATCACTGTTTATTAGGTCAAAATATTCAACTGGAACAACTTGCCATGATAAACCATATTTGTCTTTGCACCAACCACAAGAACTTTCTTGTCCTCCGTTTGCTGTCAATGCACTCCAATAATAATCTACTTCGGATTGGTCTATGCAATTGATAACAAATGAAACAGATTCATTAAATTTGAAAAAAGGTCCTGCGGCTAAAATATTGAATTCTACTCCATTAATTTCAATAATTGCGGTCTCAAAGTCTTCTCCGCCTGCTTCCGGTGGATTTTTATATTTATGATGCTCTTTAAGTTTGCCGTCTTTGAAAATAGAAAGGTAATAATCTGCTACCGCTTTTGCATCTTTCGTTTCAACCCAAATTGAGGGTGTTATTTTTTGAGTAATCATATTTTTATTATTAATCGTTTTGTTAATGTCGCTTGTTGTTGTAGCCATATTGTTACTTGTATTTTCCGTTTTGATGTTGCACGAAGTCAATACAAAAATTGTCAACGCAAAATAGATGATTGTCTGTTTCATATTCTGTTTCTTTTATGTCTGCTATGTCGTCTGTTACAATGACCGCTAACGTTTGGCTTGCTGTTCGGCGGCATGGACAGCAAAATGTTGTTGAACAAAGCTCCTACGGAGCAACTAACTCCAGACTTGCTTTGCACCGATTAAATTACTATTTTCTCTCCATTGTTTCACTAAAGTAATCAATCATGATTGTTAAAAAAAACCTGAAAGCCCACGGGCGTAACTGGATTTGATGACGCGCTCCAGCGCATGGATAACCATATGGCTCTTGCCAATAATGCCTGGGCTACCCGGCAAAATTACCTTCGTGGCCTTAGTGATTTAATGCTGCACCTGGACAAACGACCAGAAGACTGCATCGTTCGATGTAGTGTTCCCACAAACACAATTTTTGAAAAAAGGATCACCAACAGCTCAGTTTTTCTTCAAACAAATCGATTGGCATGAGCAGTGTCTTTAATATTATTGCGGACTTTCCATTCAAGCCTGCCCCTATCATCCGTGGAAAATTCCCAACCCGCGATTGGGTGGTACACACCAAAAAGCCTTTTCCTGAGTTTAACATGTGGTTAAATTTTTGGCGCCTGATATTCTCATTTATGCGCCAACCACTGGTTCTTCAACTCTCTACGAGACCGGTAAAAGTGCTGTATTTTGGTCAGGCTTTCTCTAAGCGACTTCTGATGATAAACCACTATCATCAACACCATCAGGGCAAGTAATCCCAATAAATCTCTATACCTTCCTCTATAAAGTCCGAAATCCTGGAATTGCACCAGTGAGTTCAGCCTTTAATATACCTTCGTTGTGCAGGTTTTTTAATTTATTCAGTTGTTGACTCCTTTTAATTCTGCCTTTTTATTTCGTAAATCGTTATTTCCTGTTTTTTCCATGACTGATTTTAAGTTTAATTCTATCTGAAAGTCCTCCCTTCTGTTTAAATAGACCAATTTGATAATTAAAGATATGATTCATTCGTCCGTTTAAATATTATGTTGTTTAAGTTTGGAACAATTCCTTTATTATTAAATACTTTTAAAATCCAATAGTCTTTTAGGTTTAATTTTTGAAAATCACTACTATATTTCTTCTACATTAAAACCGGACCAAAAGGAGGATAAACTTGTTTGGAATTCCGAAATCGTTTTGACATCAGAATTATTAGTTACATTTTTAAAGAGACGTTCAACACGTGCCAATGCGTGCTCTAAAGCCTGTTTCTCCTTTTGCGAGTCAAAAAATGAAATAATATTAGATTTGACATTTTCAAATACATCATCTGCATTTTTCATCATATTTGAAGCCACCTCTTTTACAATCTCCTCTAGAAGTAGAAAATTTTCAATTTCAGCTACCCGTGCAACCCAAATATTTGGATTTTGAATATGAGAGACCTCTTCATTAGTCCTCCTATCTCTATCTATTAGCCCAACAGATTCTATATGATGGAAATCACTTTGCTCATTAAATGCTTTTGTTGTAGAAAACACTTTTTGACAACTACCTAAAGATTTTACAGTGTAATCAGGGAATATAAGTTCTAAAAGTTTTTCGTCTATACTTTTTGAACTATCCCCTTCTATAAACAAAATTGGTTTTCTGCTACCTAAGATTTCTAAATATAATTGTTCGGGAATTGGGGTATTGTCTTCTAGTAATTCATAATCCCATACATTGGAGCCTTCATAAGATTTTGCCCAAACTTTGCGTGCCTTTTGTCTTGAAAATGCAAAATCGATATCGTGGGTTAAATAAATAAAAGCACAATCCTTGCGTTCATTTTCGATAAGGTCAAATAAGCTTTTTACTAAAGACTTGTGAATGTGCATTTCTGGTTCATCTATAATTACAATAGAATTTTCAGGGGAACAAACAACTTCTGCAATCAAATAAAAATCACTCTTTCGCCATCACTCATCTCAGAGGCGTTGTACTTATTTGCTTCTTGACCGATTGGCAAAGTTTCAATAACTCCTGCCTTAATTCTCAACTGCCTATGTGGTAATACTTTTTCCCAAATTTCTCTAACTGTATCAATTTTTGTTTTGGGAGAAAGAATTTTCTTTTCTTTTGAATCAGAGAGAGATTCATACTCTTCTGTATGTAACAGAACTAAAAGTTTTTCAAAGTCATTGAGTAAGTGAGTATTTATATTACTACCCCATCTATTATTTTTTTTATAATCAAGACTTTCATTTATATTTTGCTTGGGATGATTACTTCCAATAAAGAACTCATTTTTAGCTACCTCTAAAGCTGTTGGCCTAACAAGCTTGGGCATTGTCAAGGATTTTTGTGCCGATATTCTATGAGTTTTTAAATGATTATTCTCTTCAATTTTTGCTCCAAACCTTGTTTTTCCTGAACCATTAGCACCAATGACCACCAATTGGTCAAGTTCCAATTCAGGATTTGTATTCGGAGTTCCTTTTTTTGTTGGGAGGTTTATTTTCATTTACTCATTTTTTTAATGACACACAACGGTTTGGCTATGTGCCGTGCCGACGTTTAGGAGGCATGGACATCATAGCCTTTGTTGAACAAAGCTCCTACGGAGCAACTAATCCCTCCCCACTTGCTTTGCACCGATTAAATTACTATTTTCTCTCCATTGTTTCACTAAAGTAATCAATCATGATTGTTAAAAAAAACCTGAAAGCCCACGGGCGTAACTGGATTTGATGACGCGCTCCAGCGCATGGATAACCATATGGCTCTTGCCAATAATGCCTGGGCTACCCGGCAAAATTACCTTCGCGGCCTTAGTGATTTAATGCTGCACCTGGACAAACGACCGGAAGACTGCATCGTTCGAGGTAGTGTTCCCACAAACTCAATCATTGAAAAAAGTATTCAAAGCTTTTTCCCTCAAACAAATGCGATTGGCACTTGAGCAGGACCTTTTAATATTACCCCGGACTTTCCTTCCAAGCCTGCCCGCTATCATCCGTGGAAAGAAAAACCTTTATGCTAAGGATTGGGTGGTACACACCAAAAAGCCTTTTGCCGGAGTTTAACATGTGGTTAAATACCTCGCCCGGTATTCTCATTTATGTTTACCTGGCAGAAATCACAGGCAAAAGGCTTAAAAAAGTGCTGTATTTTGTAAATAACTTTCTCTAATATTTAATGATAAACCACTCTTTTTAACCCCAACAGGGCAAGTAATCCCAATAAATCTCTATAAACCTTCCTCTATAAAATTCCTGCCTTGAATCGAAAACCCATAAAGAATTTTTCTTTCACTTCCGGCTACGCTTCGTCTGAAGACAGGTCCAACAAAGTCCGAATAGTCGGTTGCACCAGACTATTCAGCCTTTAATATTGCCAGTAGTTTTTAATTCAGTCGTTTGTTAAATATTTTCTGTTCTTTATTTATTTCAAATCCGATTTTCTCATAAAATTTATGACTTTCCGTTCTTATCACATTGCATCTTACTCTGACTTTTCGGCAATTTTTCAATTCAGTCCATTCTATTAATTTATCCACTAACAATTTACCGATTCCATTTTTTCGTGAATTTTCTCTAACAACTAAACCTCCTATCTCCACAAAAAAGTCCGATTCCACTCTCATTGAATAAAATCCGTGAATCCAACCAATTACTTTTCCATTTACGGTTGCAACGTAAATGCAATTATCAGGATGCTCTAAAATTGTTTTCAGTCGATTTTGAAGATCTGAATTTAGTGCCTCATAACCCAATTGATTTGAAAGTTCCGTTATTGATTCCGAGTCTTTTATTTCTGCATTTCTAATTATAATTCCCATTTCGGTTTCTCTCAAATTACTGGCAGCGGTTACCTACACGCCGTGCGTTGCGTGTCAGCATAGCCGGTGTAGGTTTTGTTGACTGAACCCGCTTACGCGATAGGAACTCTTCAAATCTCCTCCAAGATAACACTTTTTGACCTATCTTTCCAATTCACTAAAACTGTTTATCATGTCAAAAAAAGCAATAGTTTCCATCGGGCTGAACTACAAGAGGCATTAGACCAACTCGCCGATCATCTGTATCCCCCCACTGCCTCCAGAACGTTATAGGCTTTGGAGCAGTGCCGAACAACCGCGCTTGGCGGCCACATCGACTATTGTTCTGCTTGTGAACAAGTTTTACGAGTGAGTTACAACTCTTGCCGCAACCGACACTGTCCCAAGTGCGGAGGGTTGGAGCGCGAGCTGTGGATACAAGCTCGCGAACAGGAACTCTTGCCCGTAACTTACTACCATGTCGTGTTCACCATTCCTGAACAGCTCAATAGCTGGTGTATCTACAATTCCAATTTTTGCTACGATTTACTCTTTTCGGGCTGCATGGCAGACTTTACAAAACTTCGCCGTCGATCCAAAATACCTCGGAGCAGCTACCGGCGCTACAATGGTACTGCATACCTGGGGACAAAGCCTGAGTTTACACCCCCATGTACATGCCATTGTCCCCGGTGGAGGAATAAACAAACAAGGGAAATGGCAAGCACCCAAACGAAAGTCCGGTTTTTTGTTTCCTGTCAAAGCGATGAGCGTTGTCTTTCGGGCCATTTTCATGCCTGGCTACACCTGAAAAGCCACAAACCATAAATACAACTCCTTATTAATGCGGTTTTCAAAGAACGAATGTAAAAGTTGCCTATAAAAACAAGCTAATGCAGGCCGTTGCTTTTTCCCATTTGGTCCTTTACCCAAATCAACCAACTTTTTCAATGCCCATAATATCCTGCTGAAAGGGCGGGTGCTTCCAACCTGCCTGCTCCGGGGTTAGCGGCAGACAGGCATAGCCCAAAAGCTACGGCCGTCGGCTGCGCCTCCGCCTCGCTTTGGGGCTTATTTGTTAGCCACACGTTTTTAATTAGTACTTTTTCACAAATTCAATAATCTCCTTTTTAAAATTATCAGGGTCACTTATATAAGGTTCATGGCTCGAATTTGGCAAAATCTTATAATATTTGTCGTTAACTGAAGTGCCGAAATTATTAAACACATCCAAACCTTCCTCTGGTACAATTAAATCATCGTACCTACCCCAAATTAGTAACGAAGGGATAGTCACATCAGAAACTTCTGCAATCAGATTCTTACCTTCCGCATCTTGATTTAATCTGTCATTCACTATTTCCAGATTTGATGAAACATAAGCAGGGAAAGGATTGTAACTTGAGAAAAATCCAATTTCAATATATTGACGAGCCGAAAGCGTTGCTAATTCTTCTGGTATAATTAATTCACCAGGCCAACCTACAAAATTTCTCCATTCGTTTTTTTGTTCTCGAGTTGTTATAATTGGATTATTATTTGTCCATTCAAGAGCATCAGTCCAATGCTCAATCATGTTGCCTTTTGAAATTTCTTCGTTTGCAATGTTTAATAAAAATGTTCTACGGTATTGCCAACTTAAATCATAATCGAAATTGTAAGCTCCGTCAACCGAAATCCAACCGCTTATTTTATTTTGGTAATCAGAGGTTAGCAAATAGTTTACCCCAATAAATCCACCAAAACTTGCCCCCATTAAATAAATATCAGGATTTTGATATTTTGCACTTAAAACTGAAATTATAGCATCTAAGTCTTGTACAAACTGGGCGACTGTCAATAAGCTTTCATCAAAATTTCCTTGTGCATTACCGCAACCTCGTTGGTCATAGTAAACCATAGCAAAGTTTTCTTCAAGTCCTTCCGACCAGTTGAACATATCTGACTTTGCTACATCAATACTTGTAGAACCAGGTCCACCGTTAATATAAATTATAAATTTTGAGGAAGCTGTATTCCCTTTAACCCAAACGGGTAATTCCGTACCATCAATTTTCGCGTGAAAGAAGATATCTGAGTTTGGTTCAAGTTCAATCTTTTCGCAAGAACTTAAAATCGATATAAGAGCTATGTATAGTATATATCTAATCTGTTTCATATCAATTAGTTTAATGTGTATTTAATACCTAATTCAAGTACAAAATACCCAATGCCATTGGGAAAATTTGGAACGGCATACATAAACTGAGGTTTTAAGAAGTAGGCAATAGGAAGATTTTTTTTGATGTTTAAATCCTTTCCAAACGAAATAAAATAATTTGTTGCAAAATAATTATGACCTGCTACAGTTTTATTTACCTCACCACTTCTATTTACTTCATAAGTATTTGGGATAAAAGTCCGGAGGTAGCCTATTCCAATCCCAACTTCATAAAAGCCTCCTTTTGGGTTTTGTCTTTTATATTTAACTTCTGGTATAAAGAATAATCCCGTTTGATTTCTTCTATGGTAAAAAAATCCTAAAGCAGGACTAATAAGTAAGCTCTTGTTAATTGTTTTGGAAGAGTCGTGTTTAGACGACTTTATTTTATCCCATTCTCTAATATTGAAATCAGCACTTATTTTCATACCCGGGTGGGTAATCATTTCTCCGTAATACGAAAGATTAATCGATTCAATAGTCTTCAATTGTGCCATACAATTTGAAACAATTAACGAAAAAACCAATAATGATAATATTCTCATATTTTTTAATACAAAAATATTGTATCAAAACTGATGATAATTGTAAAAAATCGTCAAGTTGCTATTTTTTAAAAGACACTTCTTGAATTCCAATATTTAGTGAAGTCAACTGTTTGGGCGTTAAGCCGGAGAATTTACTCATCTCTTTAATAAAATGAGCTTGGTCATAATAGTTAAAACCAGTATTGTTAATATAATTCTTAAATTCTATTTTTTTAGTAAAAGTTTGATTCACAAACCTTACTAACATGCTGTATTTTTTAGGGGTTAACCCTAAGTTTTTTTTAAATTTTCTTTCAATGGTACTAGTGGAAGTGTGAAATAGAGAGGAAAAATCACGAATAGTACAATCTCCCTTGCAACTATCTATATAGCTTACAATTTTTTCGAAAACATCATCACTACAATTGCTTTGAGAGATTAAGTATTTCTCAAAATAAGATTCAATTAGATGGATTCTATCTTGTTGTGAGGAAGCCTTAAAAATGTCTTTTTCTAAATCCAAAACTGATTGACCAAAGCATTCTTTGGGTTCTAAATTATTATTGATGGTTTTGATTACTTCAGTTTTGCAAAGTATATAGAACTTTTTTGGATTAAATCTTACGCTAATAATTGGACTCTTATCTACAGTGCAACTTTGAGGAGTTGTTCGAAGTCCTGCTAAATGACTTTTTCTTATTTTGTATTCCTCAGATAAAGGAAAATACCTTTGAATATCAGAATTAGTAAAAATTAACTCAATTGAATTGTCTGGAATAAGCAGATGCTTATTATTGTGAGGGTTCATATCTGAGTAATTTTCCCACCAGATGCAGTCTATATATTCAGACAAAGTACTTTTTGGTTTTATTTCATTGTAATTCCATTCCATTTCTTAAATGTGTGGTAACGGTTAAGCTATGCGCAGTGTCCCGAAGGGCATTGCGTATAGGTGTTGTGTGCTGCTTTTTTTATTAAATCAATAATGACAATACTTTTATTTCCTATTTTTAATCAAATAAACTAAGTTGAATAACAAAGACAGTCCAATTAAAACACCAACAAAAAAGTAAATTATCAAATTGTCGAAATATAAGTAATTAGTCCAAAATCCGACAAAGCCAAGAAGCAAAGTAAATTGTCCGATAACTAAAAGTCTCTTATTTGTCAATTTTCACATTTTTATAGTTTAACCAACCAGATATAAAAAATATCACTGAATATACAACACTTAAACTTCCCCAAAGAGTAGTCCCTTGAGTAAACTGATAAATTGCTATCGCTGCTGAAATGATTCCAAACGAAAACAATAAATAACATAGATTTTTCATTTTAATCTCCATTTAATTATTTAATCCAAAAATCAGATACAAAAAAATAATCACTCCAATAATCAATGCTACTCCAATTGTGACTATATTTTTTATCCTGTTAGCTTGATATTTTTTAATGCTTGATGCGTCTATTGTATTTTCTTCAATTTCAACTAAACAACTTTCCAATTGATTAATTTGATAATCATTTTGTTTTATTTGAGCAAAAGCACTAACGCCATAACTCAAAATAATTCCTACGGTTAAAACAATAAAATCATCTAATTCAAAAGACGGGATTTGCCTGTATTTGAAGTACACATAAAAAAGAGAGCCGCTAAGAAAAAATAAAGTACTCGACAAGGCACTCACAAATATGGATTTAACATATTCCCCATTGTAAAAGTCAATATATGCTCTTAGTAAATCTTTTAAATGTTCTTTTGTAACACATATTTTATCAACTCTTTTGTAAACTTTTGTCTGCCAAATTATTCCAATGGTAGTTATGAATACAATAAATGAATTAGTAATAATGGCATTTGATTGATTTTTTAGAAGAAAAATTAATACAAGAAATGAAATGAGTAATATACCTTTAAATCCTATATCGAAAAGTAAAGACCTTTTGTAATGCCCCACAATTTTTGAAGCAGATTTCATAAAATTTTGAATCTCAATTTCAGAAAGTTTTTCTGCTTGAAATGATTTTTCTTTTTTCCAAGCTAATTGATATTTATTTAAATCTAAATTTTCCATCAGCTTATCTTTTTGATTATTTGTGCGAGCTTGTTTTTGCTTCTCACTAATTTTACGCTTACGTTTTTTTCCGATATTCCAACAATTTCAGCAATCTCACTATATGCTTTTTCTTCAAGCCAGAGCATTATAATCGCCTTTTCTATTTTGCTAAGTTTTGAAATTGCTTTGTAAAGAATTTTAATGTCTTCGGAATAGTCAATGACTTCTGAAATAGCATATTCATCACTTAGTTGTGTTTTGTGATTTTCAAATAAGGCAGCTTTCTTGTTTAATGTGATTGCAGTATTAAGAGCAACCCGATACATCCAAGTTGAAAATTTTGCTTCTTTTCGGAATGATGGGTACGACTTCCATAATTGCAAAACAATTTCTTGATATAAATCTTCCTTATCTGCGTTGTTATTTGAATAGACAAAGCAAATCTTATGCAAAATCCCTTGATGCTTTTGGATTCGTTTTACAAACTCTTTTTCTATTTCTATTTGATTTTGCACGCAGTTAAAAAGAATTTTTAAAGGTGTAGAATGATATAAATTGCAATGAAAATGATAAAACCAAATAATAAAGAGCTAATCATCATTTTAGTTTTATTAGTGTCAACTTGCATATTTTCTCTTTGAAATTTTTGCTCTAAACTAATTCCTGCAAAAACACCAATTGGTAAAGCAGCTGAAATAGCCGCAGCAAAACTATCAGATAAGGTAAATACTACCAGAGCACCTACAACTGAGAGCAAAATTCCTAATAACCAGCCTGCTCCCTTAATAATTTTTGATTGATTTTGACTTAAATTTCCCATTTGAAATTCTATTTTAAATTAACTGTTTATTCAGTTAGTATGTCAAATTTCAAATTAACTACACTTCACTCAGTTTTTTCAAAGTTGCACACAACGGTCTTAATAAACGGTCGTTTCAATGCCGTTTATTTTTTGTTAGTGACTTTTTACTCTTATTTCTTTAGTAGTTTTTCCTTCAACATATCTATTTTTGGTTGAGTATAATTATTATCGCCAGTTTCAAGTGCTTTTTTATAAAACTCTAGTGCCTTCAGGGAGTCCCCAGCAGCGAGGTAACAATCTCCCCTTGAATCGTAGACATTATGACTATATGGAAAATTGGCAATATTAAGATCGAAGCAGGCAGCTGCCAGGTCAAACTTTTTGTCACGTAGGTAGCGATTGCCAAGGCCATTGATCAACGCCTCATTAGGCTTATTTTCGTATCCCATTTTTTGTGATACATTTTTATAGTGCGATTTCAACAATTCCAAAGACTCATCGTCGGGACTCCAATAGAGCTCATCCCTTGACTCGAATCTATACCAGTCAAATAGAAATCGTAAGCCATCATATGTTGTAATTAGTGGAACACTAAAATGATTGTCGTTCTGGTAGTATTTCCATTCAAAATTTAATCCATTGTCCTTCTTTACTAATGATTTTACAAATTTCAATTGTGATCTTATAAGTGTTGAACTTGCTAAGGTATCCTCTTCTACATTGGAAATGTTTTGCCCTTTAATCATTGTATTTGCAATACCTAAAAAAAGACCCTTATTAGTATAATCATTAACTGATAACAAGGAGTCTACAGTTTCCAGATATGCCATATTATCCCACCAAAGGCTTACATCAATCGCCACATAATTGTTGAAAAGATGACTTCTGGTTGTTAATGCATTTATCACACTAAGTCCACCAAATGAATGTCCAACATAAGTACGAAAAGAGGTTGTTGGATATGTTCTATCAACATAGGGAATCAACTCATCCTCAATAAAATCAAGAAAAGAATTACCTCCACCACTGTCATATTGAAGTTCATTACCGGTGCGATAATCAACATCAGCATGAGTAGGTATTAAATCACGACTTCTATTTGTATTTGGAATAGCAATAACAATCATTTCCGGAAGAACCCTTGTGCCAGCGGTGCTCAATTGTTTAATCAAACCTGTTACCGAATGAAAATGGCCGTTACCATCTAGTAGATATAAGACGGGATACTTTTTGCCTTCCTCATAGTTTTCTGGAACATACACCCATATTTTTCTGGTTTCTCCAAGAATATCAGATTTGAGTGAGTCAATGTGACCAATAACTATTTGGGTTGTTGGTTTTTCGAGATTTACAGCATCTTCCTTTTGCTGGCAATTTGTCAGAATGAAGGCTATTAGGATAAATAATAATAATTTTTTTCTCATAATGTTAAGTCTTGATTAGGCTAGTATTGTCACTAACGGTTTGGCTATGGCGCGTTTCAATGCGCTATAGCTATTGTGCGTTCGTATTTCTTTTCAAAACATTTTACTAAATGATTTCCCATTAAATTTATAAACTCCGCCACCAGCCATACCAAAAAGTAAATTGTTGTTGTTGTCATTATAGATACACCAAATCATCGGTGTAGTAAGTTTATTGTCTATAGTGAAGTTTTTCATAGTCTTTCCGTCAAATTTCCAAGGTCCAGTATCTCTATCTCCAAACCAAATATTTCCTTCTGAATCTTCTTGTATGGCAAAAATGTGTTCTAAAGTACCTGTTGGTGATGGGTTACCATTTTTACTACTGTTAGGGTGGATAAGCCCGTTATTTTCGGAGAAATTTGTTGTTGAATCTTCTTGAATAAGCAAAACTCCAATTCCATTATTCCCTACCCAAATTCGTCCTTGGGAATCTGCGAAGACACTTCTTATATGCAACACTTCACTCTCTTTAAGAGCCAATTTACTTTTATCAAAAAGATTTATTACTTTGCCATCGAAATTGAATAAGGCTGCATAAGTTGCTACCCATACTTTACCATCTTGACCTTTTGAAATACCTGTTACTCCGTATGAGTTATTAATATTTTCCCCTTTTTGTATAGGGAATGCTAAATAATTCAATATTTGACCATCATTTCTATATACGCCTGCGTTGTTTCCAGCATTAAACCAAAGGCAATTGACTTTTTTTCTCCATTCATTTTGTAAATAATCATCTGTTATTGGGGTATGATTTGTGATTTTGTTACCATCATAACTACTAACTCCGTTTGCTGTTCCAAACCAGATGTTTCCATTTTTATCTTCTTGTATTGAACGGACTTGATTATCAGGTAACCCTTCATTAGTTGTAAAGTATTCAAATGATTTTCCATCAAATACGCATGCACCTTCTTGGTGACTACCAATCCAATAATTTCCTTTACTGTCCTGAAAGATAGCGCGAATTCCTGAAGTGAATTTTAAGGTGTCGGTTTTTGAAGTCGTTACCAATTCTGGCTTATAAGTTTCCTTTTCTGTTGGTTTCTTCTCAACGCAGGAAAAGGTCAGTGTCAATATGAGTATTAGATATGTCAATTTTAACTTTTTGTCCATTTCGGGTTTTTCTAATATGACGCACAACGTTTGGTGCAAACGCAGGTGAGGCGCATAGCCTCACTTTCCGTTTTGCACATTGTTGAACAAAGCTCCTACGGAGCAACTAATCCCTCCCCACTTGCTTTGCACCGATTAAATTACTATTTTCTTTTCATTGTTTCACTAAAGTAATCAATTATGATTGTTAAAAAAAACCTGGAAGCCCACGGGCGTAACTGAATTTGATGACGCGCTCCAGCGCATGGATAACCATATGGCTCTTGCCAATAATGCCTGGGCTACCCGGCAAAATTACCTTCGCGGCCTTAGTGATTTAATGCTGCACCTGAACAAACGACCGGAAGACTGCATCGTTCGAGGTAGTGTTCCCACAAACTCAATCATTGAAAAAAGTATTCAAAGCTTTTTTCCTCAAACAAATGCGATTGGCACTTGAGCAGGGCCTTTTAATATTACCCCCGGACTTTCCTTCCAAGCCTGCCCGCTATCATCCCTGGAAAGAAAACCTTTATGCTAAGGATTGGGTGGTACACACCAAAAAGCCTTTTGCCGGAGTTCAACATGTGGTTAAATACCTCGCCCGGTATTCTCATTTATGTTTACCTGGCAGAAATCACAGGCAAAAGGCTTAAAAAAGTGCTGTATTTTGTAAATAACTTTCTCTAATATTTAATGATAAACCACTCTTTTTAACCCCAACAGGGCAAGTAATCCCAATAAATCTCTATAAACCTTCCTCTATAAAATTCCTGCCTTGAATCGAAAACCCATAAAGAATTTTTCTTTCACTTCCGGCTACGCTTCGTTCAACAAAGTCCGAATAGTCGGTTGCACCAGACTATTCAGCCTTTAATATTAGCCACCGGTTTTTATTTTTTTTCAATTAGTCTCATAGAAAAGAATCCTGTTTCATATTCTCCATTATTGTCAAGATGAAATAACACCTTGTCCTTAGTAATGACCAATTTGTCATTCATGAAGTCATTTCCAATTGGTTCTTTTCTATCCATGTAAATTGTATCGTTCTCGATTCTATAGTTTCCTTCGATAAAGTCGCCTCCTAAAATGCTGTAATTTTCAAGCCTATAAGTTTTATCTTCTCTTAATTTCAAGGTTAGTCCGTTCGTGTCACCATCATAATGCGCCCATAAAATCACAGGACTATCATTTTCGGATTGAACGAATTGAAGTCCTAAGTTCAAAATAGTCGCAAAGCTTAAAATAATGACGGGAATGATATAGGTTTTCGAGTTTGACCTTTTATAAGATTTCACGGCATTTACGGTCGTAGGAATAGCTATTAGAATTCCAAGTCCGTACCAAAAAAGTGTTTCGAAGCTGTCAAAAATGAACCATTCTGTCTTGTTTAAATTCAAGATTTCATGTCGGAGTACAACAAATGCTGAAACTATAGAAAGTATAGTTAGTATGATTTTTCTTGTTGTATCGTTCTTCATTTCAAATGGTGCCCAACGGTTTTGCTACCCGGCGTGCCTTGTGTTGCGCCTGCGGCAAGGCATGATCGTGGTAGCGTATGTTAGCTGCTAGTTGATTATTTTGAGTAAATAATTTCTCTGAATATTTTGTCAGTGACATAATTTTGAACTTCAGAATTAGATACGCCAAGATTTATGAGAAAAACAGTTTTTTCAATCCAATTTCCTTTTAAATCATACCTATAATCATAATGGTTGAATTTCCAGTGATCTATTTTTTCAAAAGTTAGATGCCCGTTACTATTGTAGAATCTTAAATCGTTTGGTTTTATTTTATTAGGCTCAGTGCTTATACTATATTCTTTTGAGTAGATATAGCTGTTGTTACCCGAATAATGTTCAATTAGAACAGTATTCTCTTCAAAATTATATTTCGCCTTTTCATGCCTCTCTATAGAATAAGTTGATTTTTCTATTGCTTCAATAGGAAAACCATTTGTATCACATTTTATTAATTTTTCATAGTAGTTTCGACCATAATTTTTTATTTTTCCCTTGGCGATAATTGTCTCTTCCTCCACTTTTTCTAATCTACCGTCAACATCATAATAATGTTTTTTTTCAGTCTTGCGTTTCAGAGAATGGCTCTCATCAAAATTCTTAATTGTAATGGTTGAAATTTTTCCATCCTCTCTTTCGAAATCATAAATATCATTGCCAGTATCGTTTGTTGTTTCTTGTCTAATTATCTGAAATCGGGCGTCGAAAATAGTCTTGACTATAAGAGTATCTGATTCCCCGTTATTATCGTAAAATATTTTTGTTTCAATAATTTCATCAATCCCTATTGTGTCTCTTAATTCAAATGGGTCTTGTTGCAGAAGCAGGTCAATAATCATTGATTGGCTATAACTAAAACAACAATAAAGGAAAAGAAGTAAGAAGGTTAAATTTGCTTTTTTTTTCATTTTGTTTTATTGCAGCTAACTAAGTTATATACGAACATTCCCACCTTTTCATGTACCTTTTTCGTCTCCCAGACCCAAATCATCTAACGGACTTTTTACATTCCGGATGATTCGGTGGATCACATGGGGATAAATTAAAGTGGTCTTGATATCCGAATGTCATAATAATTCCTGAATTTTCCTAGCATCTGTGCCTTTTTCTGGCAAGTGGATGGCAAAGGGTTTCGGTATACAGGGTATCCTGCGAAATATCCACCAGGGACAGAATCGGCGCGGCAAAGTAGATGCGTAGCGGTTAGTATAAGAAGAGTAAGATGAAATGAGCATAAACTTTATTAAGGCTGTCTGCTGCCAGGCAGACATACCATTCCCTTATGATTAAAAAAGTTTAGGCGAACCTGGCGGCAGACAGGTTCAAGCCATTAATAAATTTTAAACAAATGAATAAATAGCTTGTTAATTATCAATAAGCAAAGAGCCAATCCGGGCAGGCCCACGGTGGCAATCAGTGCGCCACATGGGTAGCAAGTTAATTATTTGCCAGACGATGCTTTTTTCTCTTTATCAATTTCGTCAGTAATGGATTTTATAAAATTAGAGACTGCGAAATGTCGTTCGTTACTATCGGCTTCCGGCCATGCACTGTTGACGGCTATCACAAGTTCCCTTGAAGGGTCGATATGGATCATTTGGCCATGGATGCCCAATGCTTCGAAACTATTGCTATTAAAGATCCACCATCCGAATCCATAACCTCCACCGGGCCAAAGCGGCACCTGAATTTGGGTTGCTGTCTTGAACCAATCCTCAGGAACAATGGATTCCCCGTTGATACGTCCGTCTTCGAGAACAAATTGTCCGAACCTTGCGAAATCACGGAGCGGCATCTGGAGGCAACAGCCTGCCATTTCCTGGCCGGTTCGATCCAGTCTCCAGGTGGCCGTCTGTTCCATACCGTAAGGAATCCAGATCTTGGAAGAAAGATAGTGGGATAAGGTTTGATGAGTAGCTGCGCTGACAAGGACACCCAGCAGGTGGGTTTCTCCGGTACTATACCCCCATTTCTTACCCGGTGCTGCCTCGGCCGGTAAACGTCGCATATAACTTACTGTTGCATTCATGCCCGGTTCAATTGAATCAGTAGAAAACCTGGCAATATCGCCATTCGGATCATTATAATCCTCATTCCATCGTATACCGGAGGTCATGGTGATAAGATGGCGGATGGTCACGCTATCATAGGCACTCCCTTTTAAATCAGGGATGTAGTCCGTTACGTAGTCGTCCACCGTTTTGATGTAACCATCCTTAATGGCAGCCCCCACGAGGGTACTCGTTACTGACTTTGCCACAGACAAGGACGACCATAGGTTCGATGCGCTGTGCCCAAGCGCATAGCGTTCCAACCTGATCTTTCCATCTTGTAAAACGAGGAAGCCGGCTACTTTCTGTTCCTTTATAAAATCTTCCAATGCTTTTTCTTTTGCTCCACCTGCACTAAATGCTGCAATGGGCAATCCCTGTGGAAGCTCGTGTACTTTGCTCCCCTTCGGCACTTCATGTTCTTCCTGTTTCTGTTGAGGTGCGTTTTTTGAAAGTGAATCCGGGGTAGATTTTCTTTGAGAAAGGGCGGAACAACCCAGGGTCAGCAAAAAGGCCAAAACGATAACTGATAGAATCTGAAAGTTATGAATTATTCGCATGATCTAAGTTTGTTTTTTTTCTCATCAGAGCATTATTAATCTGATTGATATCGGTTAAATATACAAAAAAAAATTGGTTGCCCGGGAAGGCACAAGGCAGCAGCAAGCAGTGCGCCATTTGAGGCAACATGCCTGCGACGGGAAAAAGCTGGCTACCTATCCTGGTCTGGGTAAACAAATATACCGTCCTATCCATATCCAATCGCTTCATTGATTTGTTCCTGAACTGTATCAGGTAATGGTGCTAATCAAAATCTGCGGTACGAATGCCAAAGAGGTCTTGCTTGAAATAATAAATACTATTCAGAGTATTCGTTCTTTTTTAAGCTTTCTATTTTCATTCTGGCGTGTTCATTATTAGCATTAAGCTCAAGCGATTTTTTATAATTTTTAATTGAATTTTCCGCATCGCTTAAAGCTTCATAAGCTTCCCCCAGACTATCAAAAGCATTGAATGAATTCGGGAAATTTTCTGTATTCAGTTTGAAAAATGATAATGCCTTTGATTGATCCTCTTCATTCCTGCTTTGTAGCATTCTATATCCTATTTGGTTCACCAGAGCTTCCGGCGGTTTAAATTCCCATGAAAGTCGCTGGGAAAGAGATTGGAAATGTTGAATGAGTTGCTCTTGGCTTTCCACATCTCTGTAGGAAATCCCATAACCTTCAAAAATGGCAGAGATTCCATTGTAAAAAGCAACAGGTGGGACCGAACCATGATTTTCATGCTCGAAATATTCCAGTTTTGCAGGAAAATCCCCTTCACATTTACTATTCAATGCCTCGTACAATCGTACATGGCGATCCCGATTGCTAATATTTCTTTTGCCCCAGTTCGCGGTGGCTAGGTAAATGAATCTTTCAAATGATTTCTTGGTTACGACATCTAATTTTTTGTCCATAGTTTCAGCATCCCAGGTGCCAAAACTTGGGTCAACGGCAATAAATGCGTTGAAAAGAGTCTTTTCTTTCATATAGGCATGCGTGGCAAGTAATCCACCTAAAGAATGTCCAAAAAGTATTCTATAAGGCGCTGTTCTATATTCCTGATCCAGTTCAGGTATCAGTTCATCTTCCAAAAAGCTTAAAAAGTTTTCTCCACCGCCAGAATTATTCTCTCTTACGGTTATGATTTTGTCAGGTGTGAAGTCTCGTCTTCTATCAACATTTTGAATCGCTACTACAATCATTTCCGGAATTTTCCTATTTCCATTGTATCCGGAGCTCATATAGTTTACCATACCTGTTATAGCCCTAAAATGTGCATTCCCATCCAGTATGATTAGCACCGGATAGCTCTTATAGGATGATCCTTCGTTGTTGTAAGATTCAGGAAGGCTCACCCAATATGCTCTATCTTCATTCAAAATATTGGAGTGGAGTATATGCTTCGTGCCGATTACAATTTGGCCGGCCTCTTGTGATTTTAATTGATTCATTCCAATTAGGAAAAATAGTACGACAATGATGTTTTTACTCATTCTGTTGATTTATATATGATTGGTTAATCGTCTCGTTGGGGGCCTTTTCACCATCAAACAACTCTGTATTTTTCTGTTCACCCCTGGTTCCGGTTTTAGGGTCCCCGGTAAACCATTCTATGTAATGGTATTTTTTTGTATTCATAGAATAACCCATAAAAGGCGGTGGCGACGAATTGAGCTACTGAGCTGCCATGGATTGTTAGTGGCAAAGCTTAATTTACACTCTCTCTTCAATCGAATATGAGCTATCAGTTCTAATTCTATTAATGATAGGTTCCTTTCATTTTTGCGATGAGGTAAATAACCTCTTTAACCGCCGACGCTCCCGTGAAGCTCTTTTGATTATCCTATTTTCATTACCCAATATAGAAAAAATATCTCTTTCCCCAAATTCAAAATGTGATTGAATGTGATTGCAAAGGGTATTCCCAAAGCCAGGCGGTATATTTTTTTATCCGATCGGAGGAAATGTTGAGTATGAATCCTTCTTGTATTTACCCAAACAAAACATGAATCATCCCGAATTTTTTTAATTCAAATGGATGCTGAAAATATATAAACAATATTTATCTGCAATATATTCAACTCCTTCAGGGTTGAGATTGTTTTTGTTTGATTTCCAATGGATTACATCCATTGTCATTAATACCTGCCTGCCGGCAGGTTAATTCCCTTCGGGAAATGGATTAAGAATAGAGTTAATTTTTTAAAAGAAGATTAAATTTATCCCCGAATGGGGATTAATATCAATAACGCAGTATGAAATACTGCCAAAAAAGGGACAAAAACCAACTCTACCTGGCATCGCCGGTAGACAACTCTGAAAGAGTTGAATGTAACCTGTTTCAAATTTAAAAAACCATAAAAAGTTATAATTATCTGACAATCAGTTTATTGAAAAAAATCCCAAACTTTGCCTGTAGGCAAAATTCGGGATGACTCTTATTGGTTGTAAAGATTAATGACGTTTTTTTGGGTTAGGCATAATTTAATTTTTTTTCTGTTTCAATAGCCTTCGGAAACAGGATATTGTTTTCCAGATGAATATGCAAATGCAAATCTTCTTCAAACTCTTTAACCAATGCAAACGCTACTTTATAGGTAGTACAAGCATCAAATGGTGGAGTATAGTTGTTGCTTAATAATGCGATTTTTCTAAATCGTTCGCCCTCCGTATCATGCTCCTGCATCATCATTTGAATCGGGTTTTTTACGGTTCCAAAATGAGGTTGTTGAAGGGTTGAGTCAGCTGCCATTTCCCGAACATAAGGGAATAATATTTTTTCCTCCTTTTCCATGTGCGCTAAAAGTTCATGGGCAGAATCCGTAAACAATTGCTCAATTTCAATCAATTCAGGATGTCGCTCTCCATGAACTTTAGCTACTTTATTCAAAAATGCTTTTATTTCAGGAATTTTTTTATCCACATATCTGTGATGTTTTTTTTCAATGTAATCCGCTAATAAATCCATGTCCCAGGATTTAAAATCTGTTGTATCAGCGTCGGATGTAATAGCGGCCTGATTCAATTCCTGAATTAATTTATTCTCATCTATTTGTTCTTTCTCACAAACTTCAGCAATGCTTCTGTTGCCTTTACAGCAAAAGTCGATGCTATGTGATTTAAAAACAGAGGCTGTTCTGTAATCTTGTGCGACTACTTTTCCTACGATATTTTCTTTGGTAATATTCATGATAATTTATTTTAGTTTAAAAAATTTTATCGCTTCAAAAAAGATAAACCGTTATGCAATCCGTTGGTCAATTCTTCAATAGTTGTAGTTTCCAACATCGTTTTCAAATCGTCACGAATGGCTTTGAATTGAAAATGAATGGGGCAGGGTTTTTGCTCATTGCATTGCTTTAATCCTAAACCACAACCATTATAAATTTTATCCCCATCGATAGCCTCTACTATGTGAGAAAGCATAATCTGAAAGCCATTATTTTCAGGTATTTCATATCCGCCAGTTGGTCCTTTGGATGAAACTATGATATTATTATTTGCTAACGACTGTAATATCTTCGCTGTAAAGGCAACAGGTGAATCGATGGCTTTGGCCACTGCTTTTAAACTCACTCGTTCGCCTTTTTGCGATTGGTGTGAAATATGAATGGTTGCTCTAATTCCGTATTCGCACGCTTTTGAAAACATTGAATCGTTATTTTTTTTGACAAATATAAGGGGTTTTTAATAATAATGGATAAATTTGTCCGATATAAAAAATATATTACAACTTTATGACAATAACAGATCAAAAAAAGAAATTGAGGAAACAGATGTTGCTCCAACGAGCAAAGTTGGACCAACAAAAAAAGACGAAATACGACCATTGGGTTTGCCAGTCCCTTTGGGAAACCATAGAGGATAAAGGGGTTAAAAACATCCATTGTTATCTTCCAATGGGTACGGAAATAAATATAAGTCCTCTGATTGAAAAAATGTTGAAGGAAAAAATAACAGTTATAACCCCTAAAACTCTACCAAAACGAAAACTACAAAATCTCGTTTTGAATTCTCTTGATGATTTGGAGAAAGGCGTTTTTGGAACATGTCACCCTGCCCGTTCAGAAGAATATTTAGGGCAGTATGATTTAATTATTGTGCCGGGGTTAGCATTTGATCATTCTAATTTTAGACTCGGTTATGGTGGCGGGTATTATGACAATTTTTTAGGCCAGCATACAAAAGCCTGCAAAATAGGAATATGCTATCCGTATCAAAAAATGGAATGGATTCCATTGGAGGAGCACGATGTTAGATTAGATGAAGTTTTATGGGATAAATAGCTTATTGTTTCGAAATGAGGTTTTTGCTGGATTCTACCTTCAAAACGGATTTTCGTTTCCTTTAATTGCAGCCAACCTTTTTATCTCCGAATAACCATTTCCAAATTTACAGAAAAAACCCATAAATCGAAATCCACCCCGTCATGACCTATTCAAACAGCTGTAAAACAACCCATTAAAGCAGTCCCTCCCCTCCCGAACCCTGGCCCAGGAAAGCCCAAACATTAACCATTTACAACAACCGCTGTTGAATCGCTTTTTGTTTTTCATTATACCAGGCGACGGCCTTTGCTTCAATGGTTTTTATGAAACTATTTTTGCCCTGATTGTATTCATTCCCATCACTCCATGTTTTTTCACTTAATTGCTTTTTGAGGGCTTCATATTGGGATTTTAAAGTATCATTTTCCTTTAAATAATCCCGGAAAGCAATGTGTCGAATCCACTCTGAAGTGCCAAATTGCCAAATATGAACATGACACAACCTGTGCGCCAGAATGCTTTCGTGTGGTATGGAATCTCCTTCCTTATAGGTGTGTTTAAACAGCACATGGTTCTTTTTGTCTTTCAATCCAACAAATAGTCTTCTCAGTGGCATGGCGGAATTGTACACTTCATAATAAATATAATGTTGCCGCAACATGGGTTCAATGGTCCTGTCGAGATCCTGAACCTTTTCGATCCCAACGGCGATATCGATCACGGGTTTGGCCGCCAACCCAGGAACGGAAGTACTTCCAATATGCTCCACCCTGGGGTTCAATGGTGCCAGGAGGGTCAGCAGCTCCATTTTTAACTGGTGGAAGACATGGATCCAGCCGGGATTGTATTTTTCTATTTCAATTTTCATGGAGGCAGAAGGTCCGTTTAGGCATTGTGGGTTAGTTATTCAATTTTAAGATGGATAATGCCAATTTGGGCCACATTTTTGGTGTTCTGAAAATGGCCGGACTAATGAAACAATGATGATAACATCCCACACATGCTTCCACCTTGCCCACCGTATTTCTAAAATCTACGGCGTTTTGTGAAAACCATATTTTGCCAAAGTCAAATTGATTTTGCCTGACATTACCCAGAATATCATCTCTCATTTCGCATCCGGCAACATCCCCGTTGGGGTACATTACGGCCGTCTCTCTCCCTCCGCTGCATGTTATAGGGGATGAGTTGTTTTGACTTATTTTTTTTATCAGATCACGTTGTACATTTTCCTTGGCACGGATAACTTTGTCAATGGCGGTTAATTTTTCCTGGGTTCTTGACATCAGCCACTGCCTGTCACGGTCCACGATTTTATCATAAAGGTTAATACAATTTTTGTCCAATGTGTCGGGATTCAAGGGATTGCCCCTGACCAGGATGGGTTTTAATTTGTCGATCGGAAGATTTTCTCTTACCCAAATGGCAGCATTTTCAACTTTTTCAATATTCAACCCATGCACTACCATCCCGATATCAATCCTCAAATTGGCATATGACTTTCTCAGCCGGTGTAATTCATTGACGGTATTGATCACTCTGTCAAAAAGACCATCTAGTTTTCGGTACTTATCGTGTTCTTCAAAAAGACCATCCAGCGATATGCCAATGGTGATTTGCTGCCCCGGGCATGCTTTTAGCATTTTTTCGGTATGCTCCAGGATGCGTTTTGTATTGTAGCCAAGCATACAAAAAGTCATATTGCCCGGCCGGCAATATTTATAATATTCATACACCAATTCAGGTAAATCCTTTCTTAATTCAGGACTTCCGCCCGTAAAGGTAATCTGCATCATGGAACCGAGTGATTGGGCAATCTTACTATGTTCTTCGACAGACAGTTCCTCCCGCTTTTGGGTGTTCAGGGCTTCCCAATAAAAACAATGTTCGCAGGCGGCATTGCAACTGTTGGTCACAAAGTTTAACAGGTATATTGGTTTCTGGGCCCCCGGGGCAAATAGTTTTTTTGACGCAGCTATTTTCTTTACAATGGATTTATTCATGGGTTATTTATTGACTTTGATAATTATACCTGCCGGCGAAAACATTTTTAAATACTCCGATAAGAACGGTTGAAAATCGAACCAGATCTAAAAGATAAGTCAGGGCAATCGATTTTATGGTAAAAAGGGGACTTTGACTTTCCAGGTATACCATTACAAGGTTTAGCCTGAGCATGAACCAAATGGCGAATAGCAGCAGGGAGCCCCATAGAATGGTCAGGTTAAACCCGGATATAATGATTGAAAAGGCGAACGAAAAAGCAAAAAAAACGGCATAAATGGATCTGAGTTTTGCATGCCTGTTGTCTTTCAGCGGGACCTGGTTCTCCAGACAGTTAGACATGGCCTTCACGCCTTTTTTGAAATCATTGCGGATCAGTTTTTTAATGGTATACGGATTGATATGCTTTCCATTGGCATTTGGAATGGAGGCAACCGAATAATCGTTTTGCGTCAGCCTGATGCCAAATTCCTGGTCTTCCCCGTTGGCTCCCAGGAAGGAACAGTTAAACCCGTTGAGTTGATGAAAAACAGTAGCATCTATTGCCGAAATGGCAGTCCAGAAGTCATTTTTTATGAGGGTATCATTATTGCTGTAGATGTGGTGGATGTACAATTGTTTGTATCGCTGAGCAAAATTCAATCCCTCTACGTCCGTAGAATAATTCCCGATGGTCGCCACCTCCGTTTTATCCATAATGGGTTTGACAAGCCGGTTCAGGCACCGGGCTTCCACGATTACATCACTATCTATGAAGACCAATATGCCATGAGAGAATAACGCTGCTCCAACGTTCCGTGCATAAGCCGCACTGGCAACTTTATGATCCCGAATGATTTGAACAGGGTATTTATGGAGTAGTTTTTCTAAATTATCGTTCATGCCGTTATCCACAACAATAAGCTCCCAATGCTCCATATTGCCGGCGGCCCGGTAGATGGATTCAATGCATTTTTCAATAGTTTTATCGGCATTGTAGACAGGGACAACTATTCTTATTGGTTCAGAAGTTTTATCCATGTTGAATTAAGCATAACGGCTCCTCCATTTCCAATAAATACAGAAAAATGGTGAAGCACAAAAAACTCCTTACAGCCCATTCATATACATGAAAATAAGGCTGTCTGGATAGTTTTCATTAAAGAAATCATGACGGGAAAGACATCAGGTCCATCCCGATAACATTCGGCTGTAAACGATTAAAACCTTTTGAAATCAATTCTATTTTGCCATTTTCATACAAACCGGCCTCAGATGGCAAAGCGTCTCCAAGCCGATGGGAGGGCTAATGTTTTTGTTCCTGGTTTTCAAAATAAAAAAAGTGCCCGGCAAGGCCTTTTTGTGCTAAATCTTTTGTCCAAGTTGTCAATATATTGTTTCAATGTCAATTACTCTTTCCATTTCTGTCAGAGCGCTGGCAAAATTGAAGCTCTTTTATTTTTATGCTGTGGCTAAATGTGTCGGCCAATTCAACGGCAGGCCTTCTTTTTCGGAAATTAGTAGCCCCCCCAAGGCTCCATTTATTGGTTAACCTCCGGCAAGGTTGATTTCAATGGCAATTTTGCCGTTGGAATCAGCGGGAATAAAAAAATTACCGGTTTCCAGGCCATTCACAAAAAAGTGCTCAATGGTTGTTCCCGTTCCGGTAATATGAATATCAAGGGTGGAATTCCTGTACCTCAATCCCAACAGGGACATGCTGTTTATTCCGTCCGGAAGAAAAGGCTTAAACGTTATTCCCTGCTCTGAAAATTTCATCCCGACCATGTCCTGAAAGATCATCCGGAGATAAGCCGTAGCGCTCCATGTCTGGCGCTCGGCGCAAAACCATTCCGTCCATTCTTTCAAATAGGGTTCCTGGATGCCTCCATAGGGTGTTTCTCGGGTAGGATGGTATATTTCCACAAATTGAAAATCCCGCAGGGCATGCCTTGTCAGGGCATTGAATTCATGCAAAAAAATATCATGGTATTGATATTTCATGGCACCATCGGCCCAAAACCCCTGGATATGTGGCCAAACCGTTCCGCTGTGCCGCCCATAGCTGTCAAGCGTATCGTTGCGGTATCTTTCAAAGGTGGGGTAAACACAAGGAACACCCGCCGGTTCAACTACTGTGGTTTTAAAAATATCAGCCACTTTTTCTTCATCGGCAATATCAAACAGGAGGCAAAACGCAATGCCCAGACTTTCCTGGGCATCACAATGCCCAAAAGAATCGATCAGGTAGTCATAATTATGCTTGCTTTCATTCCAAAAATGGTGATTGATGGATTTACGCAAATTTTCGGCTTTCTCTTCCCATTCTTTTTCAGGTTTCTCTTTTAGCTCATGAGCCATCCTCGTCAGCAATCGGTATGCCTGATAATAAACGGCATTGGTGGACAACACCTGCATGGGCAATCCATGTCCTTTGGGATATTTTAAATCCTCGTTGACTTCCGCCCATTGATCAATACCCGAATAGGAACCTGTTTGGTCTTCCGACTGATGATGCGTGTATATTGCAGGATATGCGGCCACCCCGTCCCCATAAACGGCCGGCCCCCGAAACAATCCTGATTCCTGGGAAAACTCCTCCGTTTCCAGTTGCTGAAGCGTGTTTTGTGTGGCCTGGTAGGCAAACTTCAAAAATTCCCTGTCGCCCGAATAGAGGTAATCATTCCATGCGCCAAGCGTCCAGATGATCTTATCCCAGTATTGACCGGCGATCATATTTTTTCCGGTGTCATCCTTTTCTATTTGAGCCAGCAGGGTATTTTTTGAAACATCAGGCGAAAGCAGCCCGAACCCATTCCAGATATTAATGGCCGCATCCCGTGTCCAGGGTTTCCCGTAAAGGAGCCCTGCGTACAAACAAGGCGTTTTCTCTTTTAAGATCCCCGATTGGTGATACTGGATGTTTCCCATGATATCTCCAATGGCGATACGGTAGGCTTTGACAATGTCATGGGTATTTTCTCCATTCACCACTAACGTTGGTGCAATAGTCGTATTCACCGTTAAAGCATTATACCTTTGGGCCTTCACCGGGATTCCACTTGAGGTACATTGTGCCAGGGCACCTGTCAATAATATCAGGATAAGAGGATTGATTTTCATTTTTTTAAACTTGTCGAAAGAATGAATCCACCCGGGATTGTATTTTTCTATTTCAATTTTCATGGAAACTGATAGGTGCAGAGCTCCTTAATCTGTGTTGGCAAACACAGATTAAGGAGATTCAAGGTGCAGCGCACCGCAACCTAAATCTTCGAACATCGATTCTCTACCGTACACTTTTGCGGGAAGTCCTGAAAATGCATGGTTGGTCCTCGCAGAAAACGCAGATAAACGCAGATGGAATATAATGACATTCCGTACTTTAGTCGGAAAAACAAGGCAAAATTTTCGAAAATGATCAGCGAAAATCAGCGGAATCAGCGTGACACAAAAAAGTGTACGGTAGCGAAAACATCGAAAGAATGTTGCGGTGCGCTGCACCTATTATAATTTTCTGCGGTTATTTTATAAATTTCAATCATTGGGAGCATTTTCCGGGCAACAATTATACGCAATATTTACAGGCTCAATAAATTGGGCGGTTACGGAGGAAGCTCCTAAATTTTTTGTATAAACTAATGTGGTGGTGGAGGTTGCCATTGTAGAGGGAATAAAATGAGCAGAATATCGAACCCAGTACACCCCATAATCAATGTAGAAGTAAAAAGGCCTGCCAGTTGGCAAGCCTTTTTGGCGGAGGAGGAGGGATTCGAACCCCCGGTACGCTCACACGTACGTCGGTTTTCAAGACCGGTGCATTCAACCACTCTGCCACTCCTCCGGGAGTGTGCTTTTAAGCGAGTGCAAAAGTACATTGCTTTTTATTAATATAAAAGTAAATGAATGAAAAAAAAGTTCACTTTTTTTTCTCACCCTTTTCAAGACCAAAACACGGGTGGCCAGCCGGTATTTTGAAGCAAATGGATAATCGGGATAAACCAGAATCATGCTTTTTACCTGGTGAATAAGCCTTCGGCATTTAAATAAAGTCACCCCTTGAACCCCTTGACCCCCCTGAAACAAACTATCCTCCCGACGCTGCCCTCCTCAGCCGATCATTGATGGCACGGCCCAGTTCTTTTTCCGGCAGCAATTCCGCCAGGATGATGTCTGGTTTTTGCCGGTCGAGTTGCCTCATGCCTGAAAACAGGTGGCGCGCAGCTTCGGTAAAATCTCCCTTTTCAGAGAGGACGATGAGCAGGTCTTTCCCGATTTCAGCATAATGATCCTTGAAAGTGATGACCCCCATCCTTTTTCCTTTATGTTGTTCAATCAGTTCCGGAAGGTTGCCGATAAAAACCGGGCAGCCCGGAGCATAATGACTTTCAAGCATCCCCGGACTGGCAGGATTGGAACTGGAATGTTCCTTGACCTGGACCGGACCTATGATTTTTTCAATGGCTTCGATGGCTAATCCCCCTTTGCGGAAAATGGTAGGGACTCCTTCTTCAAATCCTAAAATGGTACTTTCCATGCCTACATGGCAAGGGCCGCCGTCTAAAATATAAGGTATCTTGTGTCCGAGTTGATCCGCCACGTGTTGGGCAGTGGTGGGACTGATATAACCGAAAGGGTTGGCGCTTGGCGCTGCCAGTGGAAAATCGAGGGTCCTTAAAAGCTCAAGCGTGAGCGGATGAAAGGGGATCCTTATGGCAACCCTTGGCAACCCTGAGGTGACTATATCAGGAACAATGGCTTTCTTCGGCAGAAGCAGGGTAAGCGGTCCGGGCATAAAGGATGCGGCAAGCCGTCTGGCTTTTTCCGGAATTTCCATTACAAATTCGTCCATCGATTCCAGGCTTGAGGTGTGGAGGATGAGCGGGTCAAAGGAAGGGCGGTTTTTGACCGCGAAAATTTTGGCGACGGCCATTTCATCAAAAGCATTGGCGGCGAGTCCATAAACAGTTTCTGTGGGAATGCCCACTACCTCTCCTTTTCTTAATAAAAATTTTGCCTGCTGAATATCGTTCCCTATCATGAATGGTTTGTAATGTATCCGATAAAAATGCAAAAATGGGGGTTTTGTTTTGAGTTTTTTAAGTTAAAAGAAATAATTTCGTTCAAATAGAATTTTTTATGAGGAAATTATTTTGGTATTCTTTGATCATTGTCGTTATATTTGCTCAGGCATCCACGAACATCTCCTTAAAAGAAATTTTATTTTTTTCTTTAAACTACTACCTTCAAAACAAAACTTCGGATTTGGCCCACACAAATGTAAGTCCACCCTTGCGGGCATTAAAAACCGTGAGGCAGCAATTCGGAGGAATGGATAATCTCGATAGAATAAATTACGAATTTGCTCAAAAATGGCTGTCTGAATTTGGAGCAAGGCAAAGCGTGGTGAATCGAATGGAGGATTTTTCCCCGGAACTAATTTTGAAAACTAATTTTACAAATATGTTTTTACCTGAGGCTTTTTTTATCACAAAAATTACACACCAAAATCATCCGTATTGATGAAAAAAATAACAAAAAAAGGAGTATCCCTGCTACCGTTCTTCCTGGGGTTGATATTTATGACCATAACGATAAATTCCAATGCCCAGGATGTTATCATGTCCAATACTACTGTGAATACCTGCGGGGGAATTTTTTTTGATTCAGGGGGCGCCAATGGCAATTATGGCCCCAACGAGAATATTACGATGACGCTCTGTTCCAATGGCAGTTCAGGAACCCATGTTCAGCTCATTTTTTTAAATCCACAATTTGGACCAGGAGATGACCTGTGTTTTTTTGACGGGATGGATGCCACGGCCCCATCTTTGGGCTGTGCCAGTGTTTTTGGAAACGGAGAATCCTATATTATCCAGGCCACCGCGGCCAACCCTGGAGGCTGTTTGACACTGGTGTTTACCTCTGATGGAGCAGGAGAATCTTCCGGTTGGGGTGCTGATATTAATTGTATTGCTTCCTGCCAGAATATTTTTGCAGAACTCACCAGTACAGAACCTGCCATCATGCCCGTAGATACGGGGTGGATGGATGTCTGCCAGGGGGAAAGAGTTTATTTTGCTGCCCAGGGGCAATACCCTCAAAATGGCATTGCCTACCAGCATTCTGATTTTACTTCTGAATTTCATTGGGATTTTGGAGACGGAGCTACTTCCGTAGGGCCCACGGCCAGCCATATTTACAGCAGCGAAGAAGGTTTTACCGTACAACTGACCATTATCGACCAGTTTGGCTGCAGGAACCTCAATTCCATCAATCAAAGGATACGGGTATCCACGACTCCTGATTTTCGACTACAAACCATTCCGCCCGTTTGTTTGGGCGATACCATAAATCTTGGGGGAACGGTGGATACAATACATCACTTCGGGCACAATGTGTCGGCCATTCCGGTCGAGGGAACCTTTGTGAAAGACCCGATCGTTTGTGATTCGCTGCCGCTTCCTGACGGAACGGGGGTCGCTTATATTTCAACCATTAATTATACTCAATTTGCGCCGGGATCCATATTGACCAATATCAACGATTTGCTCAGCATTTTTGTCAATATGGAACATTCCTGGATGCGCGACCTGGAAATTTCGCTCACCTGTCCGGATGGAACCAATGTTATCTTGCATGATCACCCCGGGAATTTTGGTGGAGAAGTTTTTTGCGGGATTCCCAATGAAACCGATACGGGAGCCAATCCTTCTCCCGGAGTCGGGTGGGATTATTTCTGGACCCCCAATTCTACGAACGGTACCTGGATAGAATATGCCAATGCTACAGGAGTGGGCACTTTGCCTTCCCAGGATTATGAAGCTGCCGGAAACCTTTCGGACTTCCTTGGATGTCCTCTGAATGGAAACTGGTCCATTTCAGTGGAAGACCTTTGGGGCGCAGATAACGGATATATCTTTTGCTGGGGAGTTGAATTTGCGGACCACCTTTTCCCTGACATTGAAACCTATACGCCCGGGATCGATACTTTCGGATGGGCTTTTAACCCTTTGATTTTTGAACAGGTTCATCTGCCTCCATTAGATTCCATTGTTACTTCTCCAGAAAATGCGGGAACCGCGGCGTTTACGTTTTTTGTACAGGATTCCTTTGGATGCCGTTATGAAGTGCCACTTTCAGTAGAGGTGCTGCCTCCGACGCACCCTGATTGTCATAATTGTGAAGAAAACGTAAGTATTCCTAATGATGAGGTCATTTGTGCGGGGGATACCCTCCAGTTTGATATAAGTACGGCCCTTGAACTCGAAACTGAGGTGACTTTTGAATCGGTGCCTTATTATGCATTGGGTTTTTCAAACCATCCGCCGAGCAATCCATTTAATTCAACCATAAATGTCAATAGTGTGGCACCGGCACAAATTGCCAACGCCACAGCCCAAATCGAATCTGTTTGTTTTAACCTTGAAACGGATTACGATGGGGATATACAGGTATTTCTTCAGGCTCCAACCGGAGAAATGCTGGAATTGACCACCGGAAACGGGGGAAGCGGAGATGACTACATCAATACCTGTTTTACGCCTTCGGCCGCTACGCCTATCAATTCGGGTACGGCTCCTTTTACCGGTAATTTTCAACCTGAAGGAAGCTGGGCCGTGCTGAATGGGGCAGACATGACGGGCCCCTGGACCTTGCTGGTAGGGGATCAGTTCGGGATTAATGAACTGGGAATTTTAAATTCATGGTCGATTACCTTCAACTCCATGAATTCAATTTCCTACAGCTGGTCACCACCTACTTCTATTTCCTGTACCAATTGCCCTGATCCGGAGGTTTATCCGTCAACTTCGACAAGTTATATCGTCGAGGCCGAGGATCAATATGGTTGTATCAACCTCGATACCATCCAGGTGGACGTTGTCTCCGAAGTTCCGGCACCCAATGTGTCTTGCGCTTCCATTGGCAACGGGCAGATGTCGTTTTCATGGCCGGTCAATCCGGGCGTGAGTTCTTACAATATTAATATCACGATCAATAACGCGCCTTTAGGTTGGCAAACCGGGGTGACCGATAACCCTTATATTGTAAGCGGGCTGAGTTTTGGGGATGAGGTAACCATGGAAATACAGGTCAATTCAACGAATACCGGGCAAACCTGTACAGTGGCTACCGGAACTTCTTCCTGTATTTACAGTGAATGCGGGGTGAATGATGAGATTCTGGTCGATTCGGTGGTGGTGAACCAGGTCGCCTGTTTCGGGACGGATTCCGGCACGGCCACTGTTTATGTTTCGAATGGGCATGAGCCTTATACCTATGCCTGGAATGATCCGGGACAGCAAATTCTGGCTACAGCCGCCTTCCTGACGGCAGGAACCTATACCGTTACCGTGGTCGATAATGTTTATTGCATGACGGAAGTTCAGGTGATCGTCACGGAACCTCAACTCCTGACATTGACCGCCGAAAGCGAGGATGCCAGTTGTTTTGGAGTACTGGATGGAACCGGAACCGTTAATCCTGCAGGAGGAACCCTTCCTTTTGATTATATGTGGGATAACGGCGAGATTACCCAGACGGTTTCCAACCTGGGGGCCGGAACACACCTGGTAGAGGTAACAGATGCCAATGGTTGTGTCGAAACAACCAGTGTGACTATTGGTCAGCCGGCAACAGCCGTTACGCTTACGGTTGCCCAATCCTTTAATGGCTGTAACGGAGAAAATGATAATGAAGCCACCGCCGTAGGGGCAGGAGGAACCGGACCTGGTTATACTTACCTGTGGAGTAATGCCCAGCAGGGTGCCACGGCTATTAATTTGAGCCCGGGAACCCTCAGTGTTACCGTAACGGATCAAAACGGATGTACGGCAGAAGGGAATGTCGATCTGACAGATCTCGAATTATTATACGGAGATATTATTATTAGCGAACCCACCTGTCATGGTTATCCTGACGGGAGTCTTGGTGTCAATAATTTTGGCGGAGGTGCCGGCCAGGACGGAGAGGAAGCTGATTACAATTTTACCTGGAGTAATGGGGATAACGGAGTTGTGGCCGATAATGTTTTGGGTGGGGCAACCTACTACGTAACGATTGAAGATGCTAACGGCTGTTCAACCGTAGTGTCAAGATTCCTGTCCGATCCGGATCCTTTGGAATTTGCCTTACTGGGGGAAGATGCTCATTGTTACCAGGCCAGTGACGGAAGTGCATCTGTTTTTAATATTGTCGGAAACCAGGGCGATGTATCCATTTTGTGGGATCCATTGGCAGGAAGCCAGCAGACCCTCGTGGCCGGTAATTTATCCAGCGGCTCCTACAGCGTTACCCTTACGGATGAAAATGGTTGTACGGCGAACGGTTCTGTGACCGTCAATCAGCCCACAGAACTTAGAATAACCTATACTACAGTCGATAATGAATGTTATGGGGATGCGACCGGGATCATTGAAACATTGGTCACCGGGGGCACACCTGGTTATTCCTATGCGTGGCCCAACCAGCAGGAAACTCCCGGGCTGACAGGCCTTCCGGCGGGGATTTATCAGTTGACCATAACAGATGGAAGTGACTGTGTTAAAGAAATACCGATCGAAATTACGCAGCCGGATGCTTTGTATGCCGATATTACCGTGGCAGATGTCACCTGTTACGGAGACAGGAACGGTACCATTTTTGCCGCCCCGCAAGGCGGGGTGCCTCCCTATCGGTTTAGCCTGAATAATAGCGATTATTTTGGTTCTTCCACCCTGATCGGACTTACTGCCGGGCATTACAATGTTTTTATGAAAGATGCCAATGACTGTATGTTCATTACGGATGCGGTAATTTCCGAGCCAGACGATTTCATGGTAGATGCAGGCCCTGATGTAACCATCAATCTCGGGCAGACCATTCAGATCGAAGCTACTTCAGAAAATGGAGTAGGGGAGGTGATGTACGTTTGGTATCCACCCTACGACAGCACCATGAGTTGTGTGGAATGTATTGCTCCATTCTTCTTTCCGCAAAGTACGATCATTTATGAACTCTACGGGGTCGATGAAAACGGATGTGAGGATACTGACCTGCTGACCATAAACGTAGCTAAACCGCGTTCTGCAGTCGTGCCGACAGGTTTTACTCCCAATGGAGACGGCGTTAATGATATCTTGCAGGTGCATGGCTTGCCCGGCACCATTGTCAGGACTTTCAGGGTTTATGACCGATGGGGGGAATTGCTTTTTGAAGCCCACGATTTCGAAGTGAACTCAGGGATGGGCTGGAATGGCGAATTTAAAGGACAACCCATGGAAGGTGGGGTTTACCTGTGGAGTATGGTAGTAGAATATCCATACGATAAGGAAACTGCCGATTTTACGGGAGAAACGACATTGATAAGATAAAAAACAGGGTTTCGAAGAATCGGTCATTGTTTTGGAAGGAAAACAATGACCGATTCTCCTGGACCAGTTGACCATAAACTCATTCACAATCATTAACAACTATTATGGGACAAATCTCTACTTCATTAAAATTTATTTTGCTAAACATGGTATGGGTTGCAGGCATCAGCTTTTTGGGTATTCCGGAGAGTAACGCCCAGGATGCCCGTTTTGCACAATTCTATTATGCTCCTTTACAATTAAACCCTGCTCTGACGGGTGTGTTTGAAGGTCAGTTTCGGGGAGTCGCCAATTACCGCGAATTATATACCAGCATACTCGGTGCCCATCCGTTCCGTACTTTGGCGGCGAGTTTTGATATGAGAACCAATGTAGGAAGATATGACCACGCCGGATTTGGTATCTCCGCTTTGAGAGATGAAGCCGGTATTTCGGGCTTCAACCGTACCGATTTTAGCCTGAGTGCTTCTTACCAAAAGCAAATGGGGGGGAGTCGTTACAATAAGAGCAACCAGTTCCTCGTGGCCGGTGCCCGACTGGGCCTGGGGCAACGAGGTTTTGAATGGGATAAATTATGGTTCACCCAGCAATTTGACCTGAATACTTATAACGTGGACCAGGGCATGGATAGTGGGGAAGATTTTGCCACCAACACCACAGACCTTTATGTTGACTTTAGTGCCGGCATTCTTTATTATGCTGTTTTCGGGGTCAACCAAAGTTTGTATTTTGGGGGATCCATCCATCATTTGAATGAACCGAACATTTCCTTTTTGGAAAATGCGGATGAAAGACTTCCATCGAATTATGTATTGCATGGGGGAGGGGAATTCCCTGTGTCTGATAATGTCAGTTTGTTGCCTGCCATCGCTTTTATGAGCCAGGGACCTTCCATGAGCACTACTTTTGGGGCTAATTTGCGCTATTCACGTCGGGAGTGGCAGGAGGTAGCCATCCGGGCCGGGCTTTGGAGCCATATTTCCAATAAACTGGATAAGGAAGTGCACATGGATGCCATGACGGTTTCTGCCATCATTGAATTTGAAGGGATGAATATCGGGTTGAGTTACGATATTACCACTTCCGTTTTGTCGGAAGCAGATAACTCCAGGGGAGCATTCGAGGTGTCTTTCGTGTACATCCATCGCCCGAGAGACAGAAGGGCAAGGGTGGATTGCCCGAGGTTTTAAATATCCTTTTCCCCAGATGTTTTTTTTAATGGGATGATTATCAATGAAATATATTGAAACTGGATTTGTTCCTGGTGGCAGGTTACGCTTTTATTAAGACGGAATTTACCACCAGGAACATCCTGATTTTATCAGGCCAGCCTAATCCCGTCTTTTTCAAGGAGGATCAGGCGCTGCTTGTATAATGCTCCTATGGCTTTTTTGAAGGTCTTTTTACTTTCTCCAAAAACGCTATAGATCAATTCTGCATGGCTTTTGTCTGTCATGGCGAGGTAACCGCCTTCTTTTTTTAATTTCTCCAGTATCTCGTGGCTGAGTTGGTCGACTTTACCCAAACCTGGTCTTTGAAGAGAAAGGTCAATTTTATTATCTTCCCGAACTTTTTTGATATAACCTGTCATGCGTTGTCCGCGATCCAGTTTTTGGAAAACTTCATCTTTGTACAACATGCCCAGGTGTGCGTCATTGATAATGACTTTAAACCCGATCGGGGTCTGGCTCCAGATCTGGAGATTCACCTCCTGACCGATATGGAAATTTCCCGGGGTCTGGTCGAGGAATTCATCGAGCTTGGCAGATGCGGCCACCCGTTCACTTTCTTCATCCAGGTAAACGGCCACCATGTGCCATTCTCCCACCACCATTTTTGCGCGTTGTTCCCGGAATGGAACGAGCAGGTCTTTGGCCAGCCCCCAGTCGAGAAAGGCCCCGATCTGGTTGACGGAAACGACCTGCAAAAAAGCCAGGTCACCTACCATGGCCAGGGGCTTTTCGGTAGTCGCGATGATGCGATCCTCGGAATCCGTATAGATAAAAACATCAATGGGACCCCCAATTTCATAAGTTTCCGGAACGTACCTTTTGGGCAACAGGATTTCCCCCTTTGGCCCGCCATCAAGATACAATCCAAAATCCACCTCTTTTACAATATCGAGGGTATTCATTTTTCCTATTTCAACCATGGCCGTTATATTTTCTAAAGTGCGCTGATGCATTTGGACGATTTGTTTCTTCCAAACTTTGGCTACACTACAATCATTCCCTGCAAAAGTAGCAATTTCTGTTCATTTCATTTTCCATCTTCATTTTTTTCGCTACTTTCACCTCCCGGAGGAATAAGGAATACAAATGGAAATAATCAACTATCCTTTACTGACTTTTGATATCAAAACCGATGCTGTACTGGGCATACTGGTCGGTACGGGCCTGAGTGTGATTGAAAAGGATGTTGAAACGGTTAAGTCCATCCTGGGAAAATATTTATTCAAGGAATATAAAAAACATGGCGATTATCCCTTTTTCGAAATGGAACAGCCGCGTTTAAAAGTTATTTATGTTCCCGTCCGGCCTTCTTATCAGACGGAAGATTCCTCTTTCCCTTTGTTTAAATCTTACCGGGTGCCCGTGCCTATTGTTTTCGGATCGACTTCCGGTGCAGGGTTTGAGTGTTATTTGCCTTTATTGCAGCGCAGGTTCAGTTATTACCGTAAGGATCAGCTGGTCACCCTTGCGCAGCATTTCGCCACACACGTACTCGGACAATTGGAACCGGAAAAGATTTTCAGAATGTTAACCTATTCCACCCCCAAACTGGAAATGGTCAGCCTGAAAGTTAATCTCGACAGGGAGCCTGACTGGGGAGCCTTTAATTACAATAAGACTTTTACTGTTTTACCCAAACTGGCAGAAGAATATCCTAATCCACAAAATACCAAAAAGCGTAAAAGTCTTTTTCCTGATGCTGCCTGGGAGCGGGAAAGAGAAGTGGCGGACCTCGTAAATGAACTCATTAGCTCGCGTGCCAATGTATTGCTGGTCGGAGAGCCGGGGGCCGGAAAAAGCGCCGTGCTGAGAGCGGCCATCCGAACCATAAAGAACAACAACAAAAAACAGGATATTGGATTTAACTTCTGGAATATGTTGCCAGACCGAATCACTTCTTCTGCTAAGTACCTGGGCGACTGGCAGGAAACCTGTGAGACATTGGTGGAGGAACTCAGTATCGACAACGGGATTTTATGGGTGGAAAATATTATGCAATTGTTGTCGAGCGGGGGAGAAAGTGCAGAGAGTAGCGTGGCGGCCTTCTTTTTGCCCTTTATGGAACAACGAAAAATACAAATTATTGGGGAGGTGACCGTAAGGGAGCTGGATAAAATGCGGCAATTGCTTCCGGGTTTTGTGCAGTCGTTCAGGACGCTCCCCATCAATGACCTGGCCGAGGATCAGGTCCACAAAATACTATCTAAATTTACGGATCACAGTGCCACCCGACTGGGCGTGGTCATCAACCAGGATGCCCTCAACCTGAGCTTCCGGTTATTGAAACGCTACATTCCTTATGAGCATTTTCCGGGTAAAGGAATCAAGTTTTTGAGCAAGTGTGTCAACGAAGTGCAGTACCATCAAAAAAAAATCGTGGACAGCGAAGTGGTCATCCAACAATTCATTGACCAGACCGGATTGCCGGCGCTTTTCCTCAGGGATGAAATGATGCTTGACCCGGCGGCGCTGGAGCGTTATTTCAGTTCACGGATCATCGGACAGGAAGATGCTGTGGAAAAGCTGAGCAGTCTCGTTAAAATATTCAAAGCACGGCTCAACGACCCCCGTAAGCCTATCCAGACCTTGTTGTTTGCAGGACCTACCGGGGTGGGAAAAACGGCTTCCGCTAAAGTCCTGGCCGGTTATTTCTTCGGGCAAGGCCAAAAGAAACAACCGCTGATCCGGATTGATATGAGTGAATTTCAACATCCCGGGCAGTTGGCGCGCCTCGTTGGATCGGGTAGGGAAGTCGGGCAGTTGGTCAAGGAAGTTCGGGAGAAACCTTTTGCAGTGGTGTTGTTTGATGAAATCGAAAAGGCGCATCCTGCTATTTTTGATGCCTTACTGACTTTGCTGGACGAAGGATTGCTCGTGGATGCCTTCGGTCGGGTGACCAATTTCCGGAATACCATCATCATCATGGCCTCCAATGTGGGCGCCTCGGAGAGGACCATGATGGCCTTTAACAAAACAATGGGAGAGGACAGCAAATACACTTCGGCCATCAGCAAATTCTTCAAGCCCGAGTTTATTAATCGTATCGATTCAATCGTTTTATTCAAGCCCCTTTCCCGGGAAGCCATTCGGCAGATCACCCTTAAGGAACTGGGTGAGTTGAACTCCAGGGATGGTTTTGTCAAAAGAAAGCTGGAGCTTCATTTCACAGACAAACTGATCGATCACCTGTCCAGGGTGGGTTTTGATGAAAAATTTGGAGCCAGGCCCTTACAGAGGGCCATTGACCAGGTACTGATAAGCCCGTTGGCCAAATGGTTACTGAATCATCCGGAGGTAGATTCTTGTAAATTGGTCATCGATTTTGATAAAAAACTGAATATTAGCACTTTAAGTTAACCGGACTGTTCAAAGTTCCAGGTTCAAAGCCTGCCTGACAACATCAGGAGGCAGGTTCAAATTGTTATTGATTATCAAGGATTTATAGACTTCCAGATACAGTTAAATGAACAATCCCTGACATCTGTTCCAAAAGCATCCCCGCATCCCCGCATCCCCGCATCAAATAATCATACCATCAAAAAGTCAAACCCCAATATCCTCATGCCACAACTCCGGTCTATCCCGGATAAAGGATTTCATCATTTCTATACACTGTGGGTCGTTTAACACAACGATTTCCAGTCCACGGTCTTCCAGCAATTTTTCTTCCCCTACAAAAGTCTGATTTTCCCCGATCACCACTTTGGGAATGCCATACAACAAAATGGCTCCCGAGCACATGGAACAAGGCGATAAGGTAGTGTAAATGGTACATTCCCGATATACCGAAGCGGGCAATCGGCCGGCATTTTCCAGGGCATCCATTTCTCCATGTAGGATGCAGCTGCCTTTTTGTACGCGGCGGTTGTGGCCCCTGCCGATGATTTTGCCGTTGTGTACCAAAACACTGCCTATAGGAATCCCTCCCTCGGCTAATCCTTTTTTTGCTTCGTCTATGGCTGCTTGCATAAATTGATCCATTGTTTGTTGTTGAATTGGTTATTAAAAAAGGGTGCTGCTCTTATAGCAAATCTAAGGCGTACCTGTGGTAATAACGATGGTTGTGTGATAAAAAGGCTCCGGGAGGCCTGTTTATTTAACTTTTGAACGCTCGTATTTTAAAATTCAAATAAGACTTACCATTCATCAATTGGAATGGACCATCCATCAATCAGCGCTTTACTTGCGATGTTTCCAGCCTTAAGTTTGCATCATCAAATAATTAAAAAATAATTTTCAACTTAAAAAAATTAATGTCATGAACTATTCAAAATCATTCTTTTTAATCCCTGTATTTACTTTGATGGTTTTCTTCTTTACCAATTGTGAAAAAGATCCTGCCATCGACGACACCCTGCAGACCTCTTCAACAACAAAGACCTTTGATCTGGGAGAGGCTTATACCACGCTGCTGGCACCGGCAAAACCAAGTAATGCCGTCGTCAACATGCAATCGTCAAGTGATGCCCCGATAGTGATCAATGTAGAGGTCGTTGCAGATGCAACCGGAAACACAAGAAAATTCGAACGTCTGATACAGCCGGGAGAGGCCATGAGTGAGGAATACCCCCAACTGGTGGCCATGAAAGCCAAAGTGCTTTTTCCTCCGGCTTCAGGTAACAGCCATCTCATTTTCCAGGCGGTGTACGTTCCAACAGATACAGACAATGGCTTTAATGCCTCCAGCTGGCTTTCTGCAGGGACCGTTTGTATGAACGGTGATGTCAAGAGCGAACCAGACCAGGATGCTGATTGCCTTTGGGAAAAAGTAACCCTGTGGCAGGCTGCCTCCAAAAGAGATATTGACCTGGAAATCAACTTGACAGGTGCCCATGATATGAAAGTGGAGATCGAAGGCCCTGTAGGTATTTTCCAGGACTACGAACTGGGTGCGGCTCCTGCACAGCCACAATTCCAGAAATTGTCCGGTGAGTGGGAAGATGTGGTGGCTGTCCATATTTTTTGCAAAAAATCACCGGTGAATCCATGTGGCAGTTGTGATTACACCTATGAATTATGTTATAAATAGTCGTTGAAAAGGGAGAGTCCTTCCCCGACTCCTCACGGGGGAGGCGCTTATCCCGATAAGAACATTTTTTCATAATACAGCTGCAAAGGTTAACTTTGTGGTTGTATTATGTTTTTTGTTACCGATCTTTTCCTAAGGAAAACGTTACGGACCTATTTTTCAAAAGCACAATTCAGGCTCATGAGCGCAAATAATTCTCAGAAACGGCAGCCTATAAATATGGAGGAGTTTGAAGACATCCTGATCTATTTTTCAAAAACATTTATTGGTAATGATACGGAAGAAGATATTTTATGGGATCTGGCCAAAAATTGCATATCTAAACTGGGCTTTGTCGATTGTGTTATTTATTTGGTTGACCATGAACACGAATGCCTGATCCAAAAGGCGGCTTATGGTCCTAAAAATCCAAAAGACAGGAGTGTTTATAATCCCGTCAGAATTACTTTGGGCAAGGGAATATCAGGCACCGTTGCCATGACCGGAACAGCCGAAATGATCCCCGATACCTCGAAAGATCCCCGATACATTGTGGATGATGAAGTCAGGCTTTCCGAAATTACGGTTCCCATCGCTACCGATGAAATGGTTTATGGGGTGATCGATTGTGAGCATCCGGAAAAAGACTTTTTTACTTCACAGCATTTGAAGATGCTTACGGCCATTGCTTCCATTTGTGCCATTAAGATCAATAAGGTGAGGGCAGATAAGTTGTTGATGGAAAAACAGGAAAATCTTTTAAAAATAAAACAGGAAATGATTGAATTGAAACTAAAAGCCTTCAATTCGCAAATGAACCCCCACTTTGTTTTTAATGCCCTGAATGCCATCCAGTTTTTCATCACCTCAGGCAATAAAAAATTAGCCCTGGGTTATTTTTCCGTTTTCAGTAAACTGATCCGATTTTATCTCAAGCACCTTGATAAGGAAACCGTGGGACTGAAAGATGAAATCGATATGCTGAACGCCTATTTAAAACTGCAAAAACTGAGGTACAACGACCAGTTTGAATATGAAATTGAAACAGACGATAGAAAGAAGGGAATGGAAGCCTGTATTCCTTCCTTCATCCTGCAGACTTTGTTTGAAAATATCATCGAGGAAATTACCTGTAACCAATATTCGAATTGTGTCATGAGAACGGTTTTCAGTATTGAATCGGATGCTGTATTGGTCGATATTTCCTATACCTATGATTCCAACATTGTGATGGACAGAAAGTACACCCCGGAATACAGGGAACGCATGATACAGTGGCAGGATCAAATTGATTTACTCAATACCGCGAAGGGGTACGGCATCGAAAAAAAGATCTTTAAGAAAGAGAGTGCAGGATTAAAAAGTGAAAGTATCGTCCTTAGATTACCTAACTTAAGCTAAACGATGCCAAAAGATCAGAAATACATTTTTCACCTTTTACTTTTAACAATCCTTTTGCCCTTTGCCAGTAAGGCGCAATCTACTTCTGCTATCCGGGAGACCCTGGTTCCTTTTTTAATGTTAAAAACGACGGACGACTCCCTGACGATCCGTCAGGTCATGGAGCAGGGCGTTACATTTTATCCACTGGATAGCTTTCCCGGGCGTACCCAACCCAAAGAAAATTACTGGATAAAAGCAGATTTTGAATCACTGATTCCTCTGATAGGGGAAGACAGCCTGTGGTTTTTTTATACAGGGAATTTTGACCTGGCCACCTGTTTTCTTCAAAGTGAGGAAGGGATTTCCCCAAAGGAATATGGTAGGCTCACCCCTTTAAGTATTAAGGGAGAGGATCATGAAAGCACTGGGGTCTTCTTTAAAGAATCCGATCTGATAGACGGGCGGTTTCTGTTTCTAAAGCTAAAAAGATACCGGTACCATCAAAAAATAAACGAATTCAAATGTTCACTGATCTCGGCACAAGATTTTAACCTCAAGGCCAACTACTATTCCTGGGACGACTTTCTTTTTCTCGCTCCAAGATATTTGTTCATTGGGGCATTTGTCCTTATTTTTATTTTTACCCTGATCCTCTATTTGAGTTCGTGGAGACCGGATTATTTGTTTTATGCCCTGTATATCCTTTGTCTCCTGATGTACCTTGGATTCAGTGGGTTTAGGATTTACGATTATCTATACCGGAATTATGGATTGTTTGGCACAGGTTTGCATTATCAATTGCAGTATTTTATCAACCTGACCTATATCCTTTTTGCCAAGTATTATTTACAGACCAAAATAAATTATCCCAAACTGGACTTAGCCATCAATGTACTGGCGGTGTTTTTAATGGTGTCAACGGTACTGGATGGGATTTTCGTTTATAATTTTTATTTTGAAGGCCAGCATTCGGTCATAAACATTCACCGGTTAGTCATGTCGTTTTTTGCGGTAGGCGGGGTTGTTTATCTTTTTATTTATGCCAAAAATTTACTGGTGTATTTTATTATCGTCGGTTCTCTTTCGTTTACGGCAGGATCCCTTGGGATGTTGTTTACCAACAATAATAATTATATGATTTTGGGCTGTACCCTTGAATTGCTGTTGTTCGGGCTTGGGCTGAGTTATAAATTCAAAAAGGATAACGAAGAAAAGATAATGATCAAAAAAGAGGCATTTGATAACAAATTGAGTGCTCTGAGGGCGCAGATGAATCCACATTTCATTTTTAATTCGCTGAGCTCCATTCAACACCTGATCAGTATGAACAATAAAGCTTCCGCACTGAATTACCTGACTAAATTCAGCCGACTGATGAGAAATTTGCTGGAAAGTTCCATTGAAACGACTGTTGTCCTGTCTGAAGAAATAAAAACACTGGACACCTACCTGGAACTGGAATCCCTGCGATTTGACGGAACTTTCAAATACGACATACAGGTGGATGATGCATTGGATGTGGATGCGGTGGAGGTGCCGGCTTTGATCGTGCAACCTTTTGTCGAGAACGCCATTATTCATGGTTTATTGAATAAACAGGGAGCGGATAAAATATTAAACATACGTTTTCGGCAAGTGAACAACCAACTTGTTTGTGAGGTGGAGGACAACGGGGTCGGCAGACACGCAGCTTCCAGCGAACATTCCATATTAAAATCTTCCAGGAAATCCAGGGGCATTGAAGTTACCGAGAAGCGATTGCAGGCCCTCAGCCAAAGAAATATGAAAAACATTGAGATTATAGATAAAAAAGATGATCAGGGCAATGCTTTGGGGACAAGGGTGATCATTAAAATTCCATTAGATTAAAAATTACAGACCATGAGTTTAAAAGCCGTTATAGTGGATGATGAAATGCACAGCAGGGAAACATTAAAGAACCTGGTGCAGGAATTTTGTTCGGATGTTGAAGTTGTCGGGATGGCGGGTTCCGTCAAGGAAGCCCTTTCCATCATTTCTGCCGCATTACCTGATCTTGTTTTTCTTGACATTGAGCTCCAGCCGGGAACAGGATTTGATGTGCTGACTCAACTCAAAGATCTGAATTTTGATGTCATTTTTACTACAGCCTTTGAGCAATATGCGATCAAGGCTGTGAAATTCAGTTCCCTGGATTACCTGCTCAAACCCATTGATGTTGAAGAATTACAACAAGCAGTTGACAAGGCCAGAAAAAGGAAGAACCAGGAAATTTACAAACAACAGCTGGAGACCCTGCTCAACAATTTGAAACAGCAACCCGAGTTGAATAAAATTTGTCTGGCTACAGCAGACGGGATTGAATTTGTCGATGTGGAACAGATCATATATTGCAAGGCCAACGGATCCTACACCACCTTTGTCCTGAAAAACAGCCCGCCCGTTTTGGTCAGTAAACACCTGAAAGAATATGAGACCTTGCTTGCAGATCAGCGTTTTATGAGGGTCCACAACAGCTTTTTGATCAATTTAAAAGAAGTGAAAAGATTTGTCAGATCTGACGGCGGTTACATTATCATGAATAATGACGATATGGTGAGCATCTCCAGAGGGAAAAAAGACGAATTCCTGAATATCATGTCCCTGATACTCAAATAGCAAAATTTTCCAAAGGAAGTGATACTTTTGCTTGTTGTCAAAACAGGTGATAAAAATCATATCAAAACAGTGATCTTGGTCAGTTTTTTGCAGATAATTTTTTCTGACATTATCGGCTTATTAGAGATTGTTACCAATCTTTCCAATCACGACAATTCAAAAGCAAATGCCTGGTTCATGGCATTTTCATAAGTCTGAATATCTCATTGACTACCCTATTACCCTCCCCTTCACAAAGGTTCAATATTCTTTAGGATACCTCAATTGACATGGTTAGGAAAAATTGATTTTTTAATCCTAAAATGTGATCATATGAAGTATTTTATTATGCTTTCCTTGAGCATTTATACGGTTTGTTCTATAACGGCCCAATCTGTCGATTTGCGTCTTGCGGGAACAAACGGTGGGAATGTTTCAGGAAGTGAATTCCAGTTGGAATGGTCAGTGGGTGAGCCTTGTATCGGGTATCATTCAACCCTATTCGGCCTGCTGACAGAGGGGGTTATTCAACCCGGAATTTTTGCGGATCAACAAAATCTTTCCGACACTCATCCCGATCTTTTTTCCCAAAGTGAAACCTTTGAATTGGCCGCCTTTCCAATTCCGGCGGGGAATTACCTGAATTTGACATTGAATCGCCCGATTGAAGGTGTCGGGTACATCAGCGTTTTAGATTTTACCGGCAAATTGATGCTAACAACATCTTTTCCTGCCGGCGTTCAACAGTGGAGGTTGGACATGGAACAACTCCCGGACGGATTATACATTGTCAGGCTTTGGGCCAGGCAGGGAGAAGTGGATGTCAACATTAAAATTTTGAAAGCTACCGCGGAGTGAATTTTGCCCGATTTTTTTACTTAAAATTTGATTTCCAATTTTAAAAAAAGCCAGAAATTATGAAAAAAATAATATCTGTTTTGGGATTTAGTCTTTTGATACTCGCCATGTTATCTGCCCAAAATGTTCCCCGGGGAATTAACTACCAGGCGATGGCCAGGGATGCCAAAGGTTTGGTATTGGCCGATCAGGCTATTAGTTTAAAGATCTCTCTTCTGGCCGATAAGCCTGAAGGGAAATTATTGTACAGTGAGATACATGACGTGACCACCAGCCCATTGGGCCTGTTCAATATTGTCATTGGAGAAGGATTGGCGGGAATCGGTGAATTCGATCAAATTCCATGGGGCAATAGCGAAGTCTGGATGGATATTGCCCTGGCTCAGGATCAAAATGACGAATTTGTTTCGTTAGCTACCACCAGGTTGCTGACGGTTCCTTACGCCTTTCATGCTGCTACTGCCGGAGTACTGGTGGGGGATAACCCGACCGAAAAACTTGCCGGTCCTTATTGGAAAACCAATGGCAACGACGGGGTAAACTCACTATACCAATTCCTGGGCACTGTGGATGCCAATGACCTGGTATTCAAAACCAATTACATGGAGCGGATGCGTTTATTGGCCGGCGGAGATTTATGGATGAGTAAGAATAGCATCAAAAACCTCAAGGATCCCGTTGATATGCAGGATGCTGCCACGAAAAATTATGTTGACGTAGTCCTTTTGACGATCAAGAACCTGATCAATGCACACGTTGCGGCAGATGGCGATATGAGTCCAACCAATGAGCTTATAACCGGAACCAATTTCAACGGTACTTATTTAAGAATTACGGAGGCCGGGACCACTCATGTTATTGATCTCAGTAGTCTTGATGAATCTGCTGAAGTCGCCACTGCCCTGGCCAAGGCAAGCCAGGCCGCTTCAGATGCGGCAACTGCTTTGGCAACCGCCAATGCACACGTAATAGCGGATGGCGATTGGAGTGCCAGCAATGAATTGCAAACCATCAGCAAATCCGGTAATCTGGTCACTCTTTCAAAAGGTGGAGGAACTTTTACGGATGCAGTAAATGACGCAGATGCCGATCCCACCAACGAAATAGAATTGCCAGTGGGAGGAACCAATGGTCAGGTGCTTGTCACCGATGGCTCAGGTCATTACAGCTGGGTGGACAGGGAGCCGACTTATACCATAGGGTTGCATCCTGAATTGGGAGGTTATGTGTTTTATGTGACTCCGAATGGTAAACATGGGCTTGTTGCGGCAACACAGGATCAGGGTGTTGCCACTTATTATGAAGCACAAAATAAGGTTAGCGATCCCGCCAGTCACAACACCATCGGGAAAAATTTCAAGGACTGGAGAATTCCTACAAAATATGAACTTAATTTGATGTTTCTGTCCAAAACACAGATCGGAGGATTTCTGAATGATTACTACTGGAGCGTCACGCCTCAAAACGATAGTTTTCAGTGGTTCCAGGATTTTAGTGGAGGTAGTCAAATAGGCATTGCTAAAACATTTACCATAAACATTCGTGCTATCCGTGTTTTTTAAGGATCATTTCTAAACCGACATAAATTCATTGTATGGGAGCATTGTGATGATCTGAATTCAGCCGGACTTTAGCCAATAGGGTTAAAGTCCGGTTTGATTTTTTTCGGAATCACCATTTTTTATCCACTAAAACAATACTTCCGATCTTACTATTTTCTGCTGCTTACCATCCATCAACCGAAACCATCCATCTATCAATTTGGGCTTTTCCTGCCTTACTCTCCGCCTTAAATTTGTCTCATCATTAAACAAAAATTATAAACTAATCATGGAAAAAGGTACAGGAAAAACACCGAACATTTTGTTAAGAACATTTTTTTTAATCGTATTTGTAATGGCACTGTTGACAGGTTCCCTGGTAAAGGCACAGGTCATTATTGAAGCAGGCGATATTTTTGATGAAGTTGTAGATGTCTCCAATGATATGCCGGGTATTGAAGGGGGGGAGTATCAGGACCCAACAGACGAACAGTTAGATCAATGGAATAATGTTCTGACGTTGTTGTTTGATAAGGATTATGATGGAGCTGCTCAGATTGCAGCGGGACTTGATTATGAATTGGTAGAATTTACGGATGACCAGGGGGATGTCTATTTTATGTTGCGGAATGCGGGAACCAATTATTGGGGAACGTATATATTTAACCCCTATTATTGCAACCGGATTGTAATCCAGGTGCCTCACCCCATTTTCGATTTCAGAACCGACAAGGAAGGAATCCATGTATTCCGTGAAATTAAAGCCATGTTCTTCCAGATGTCAGGAGCTCACCGCTGCAACAGGGTTCAGGAATCCTCTTGTGACGGATTGACCCAATCCTGCAATGAAATTCCCGGACAGGGGGCATTAGTTCCTCATAAAATGTCGGATATGGGGCATACCACCACTTCTGTTTTTCAGGCTACCACCGGTAAGTTGTTTACTCATTTCAGTGATTCTTATTTTATTTCCTTACATGCTTTTGGTAAAAAAGTAAGTGACCCTTATGTGATTCTTAGCAATGGAACAAGAGTAACGCCAGCAGTAGATTATATCGATATTTTGGCGGATGAATTAAATGCTATCGATCCGGTGCTCACTTTCAAAATTGCACATCAGGATCTTATGTGGGACAGGCTCATTGGTTTTACCAATACCCAGGGGAGGTTAATCAATTCCAGCGTGGATATTTGTGAAGACAATGCGACTTTAACAGATGGAAGGTTCATCCATATGGAGCAGGAAAAGATGAGACTCAGGAATGATATCAATGGCTGGAACAAGGTGGCCGATGCATTGCATAATACATTTGGTTGTTATGCAGGAACCATCAATCCATATTTATTGCCCTTTCTTCTGCCTCCAAACTATCAATACAAGTATGGCAATGCTGCCGGCGGTGGATATGTTGAATGTAGTTGGTCTGCTGATTTTGAAACTGAAATTGATTATTACGAAATACAGCATTCTGCGGAGGGTGTAAATTGGGAGATCGTAGGCTCAATAACCCCGGAAGCCAGTCCGACAGGAGGGGCAACCAATTATATCCTCAATGATGCCAATCCTTTTTCAAGGATAACCTACTACCGGTTGAAACAGGTTAATTCTGATGGAAATTTTGTCTATTCAGCAATCTCGAAGGTTAAGATACCCTCCAGCAGCAGTACCGGTACAACAAGCATGATGTCATTCAATGCCGGTTCTGCTCAAATTAATATTGCCGAGTCTTCAGAAAAAATCACCTATTTCAAGGTTTTTAATATGCTGAACCAGGATTTAAGTGCCTATGTAAAATCAGTTGACCAACAGCATGCCGGTCATGTGATCGATGTAGCCGGTTTACCTGTGGGATGTTATGTGTTGGTGACAAACATCGGGGCTTATAAATTCATAAAACAACCCTGATAATAAAATTTATTTTTTCCGCCAGGTGACACTTTTTTGCAAATAGGCTTTGCTTAAAGGTGTCATCTTTTTTTGTCTATTTTTTTGTTACACAGGGCTAAATTTTCAAGTCAATATTTTCTACAAAAAAAATGGCATTATTATTCAAATCAAAAAGGCCAAACTCATTGGTGTTCCAGGCCGTTTCAAGGCGAAGTTTGTCTTCATCAATGCTTCCCTTTATTACAAATTCCTGAAATAAAGGGTGGATTTTTTTTACAAAGATGCGAATCACGGTGCCCCCATTAACCGGATCCTCTTTGGTGCCGGAATGCCATTGAAGATGGATGAATAGGAGGTCTCTTTTGAGGATGGCATACATTCCATCGTTGAAAAGACATTCGAAACCAAGATGTTTTTTATACCAGATAACATCTCGTGAAATATCTTCTGACGGTAAGACCGGAACGATGCCGAGGAACTGAGTAGCTTCTTTCATGTTGGGTGATATTGATTTGTTTTGATTCTTTTTTTTATAAGAAGCGGAAATCATAGCGTTCAAATATAAAAAATCTATTGGAGGTTTCGGGCATTCATTTTTAAAACAACACATCTTAGGACATGACTGCCAGCACTTCCAATACATTGGAGAGGATCATAAGGATAAATAACAGGATGAAAATAGCGTTACCGATCAGGCCAACGATTTTTTGGTATTGCCACGGTTCCTTTTTACTCAGGCTTACTATCGCCTGCTTAAACCCTCCTGCACTGGTGATCAGCATGATAAAAACAGGAAAGCCAAACAAAAGATCCCGACCCAATTCCGGTAATCGGCCAATCCATGATAATGGGAATAATGTAAAGAGGAAGAGCAGGCCAAAAATTCCTAAAGTCCAAAGGAATAACCGAAAGGATCGTTTTGCATATTTAAAATCTTTTTCCTCATAAGGTTCGTCCAGAACATCTTCTTTCATGCTTATTGGCTTAAATCATCCATGTCACTTTTTCCTTAACGCATCGGCAGGAGCCGGAATATGATGGCCCCGGCCACCTGCCCGTTCATCGTCAAAACTTTCCGGGGCTTTGCCATTCAAGGTATAATCTTTCCAGGTTTCATGTTCGGTGCCATCATCCGTTCTGACCATGGTGATGCATTGTTCCACCGGGCAGACCAGTGAGCATAAATTACATCCCACGCAATTTTCATCGATGATCTCCGGGATGCGGTTGGTGGAATGTTCCGGAATACGGATGGCCTGGTGGGCACCGTCTTCACAGGCAATGTAACATAAGTCGCAGCCGATGCATTTGGTGGAGTCAATTTTTGCTTTGACTTCGTATTTCATATTGAGGTGTTCCCAGTCCATAACGTTGGGCAGGGCCTTTCCAACCATTTCGTCAATGGTTTCAAATCCCTTTTCGATCATGTATTCTTCCAGCCCGCTGATCATTTCGCGGACGATGCCAAAACCATAGTGCATCACCGCTGTACAGACCTGTACATTGGAAGCTCCCAGCATGATGTGTTCTACGGCGTCACGCCAGGTTTCAATTCCGCCAATGCCGGAAATGGGGAGCTTGAATTCAGGGTGGACGGCGCAGTTTTTGACCATATTCAGGGCAATAGGTTTTACCGCCGGGCCACAATAACCGCCATTGGTACTTTTCCCGTCCACAATGGGGTAGGGGGCAAAATGGTCGAGATCCACGCCTACCAGGCTTTGGATGGTATTGATAAGAGAGATAGCATCAGCGCCCCCGATCTGGGAAGCCATCGCTGGTTGCGTAACATCCGTAATATTGGGCGTAAGTTTTACGATGACAGGGACTTTAGCTACTTCCATCACCCAGCCTACCAGCGTTTTGATGACTTCCGGTTCCTGGCCAACGGCGGAGCCCATGCCCCGCTCACACATCCCATGCGGACAGCCGAAGTTGAGTTCAATGCCATCCGCCCCCGCATTTTGTACATCCTGGACGATCTGGTGCCATTCCGCTTTCGATTGAACCATCAAAGAAGCGATAACTGCATGGTTGGGAAAGTACTTTTTGACTTCTTCCATCTCCCGTAGGTTATCACTCAACGGTCTGTCGGAGATGAGTTCTATATTGTTAAATCCCATCATTCGTTTGTCGCGATAATTGACCGCTCCGTAACGGCTGGATACATTGATCACTGGAATCCCCAACGTTTTCCAGACAGCTCCTCCCCAGCCGGCTTCAAAGGCTTTCATGATCTGGTAACCGGAATTGGTGGGTGGGGCCGAGGCCAGCCAAAAAGGATTGGGCGATTTTATTCCTGCGAGGTTGGCGGTTAGGTTTGGCATGGTTTATTTTTTTTGTAAGAATGTAAGAGTGTTGGTTTTGGGGTATAGATTGTTCAAATTGTTCAAATTGTTCAAATGGAGCGCAGTGACATCATGCCGCAGGTCGGGAGTGTTCAAAGGATTTAAAGATAAAAAAAAACGGCAGACCTGAACTGCTGGCTTTTTGGGTTTTTGGTTTTGGAGGTCAAAATACAAAAATTATGAAATAAAAAACCCCGAATCCAGGTATTTGACACTGAATTCGGGGCAACTTTTGTTTTTAAAAAGCAAAAGCTTTCAAGATCATTTTATAATCAAATCAAATTCAACTCTTCTGTTTTGAGCTCTGCCTTCTTCCGTGTTATTGGTCGCGATGGGTTTGCTTTCCCCGTACCCTTTGCTTTCCATCCTTGACTTTGCAATTCCATTGGCATTTAACCAGATCATGCAGGCCTCGGCCCGGAGTTCAGAAAGATTTTGGTTTTTGTTGGGATCTCCCACGTTATCCGTATGGCCGCTGATCTTAAGAGAGTAATAAGGATATTTTTTCATGATATCCGCAATTTGTTTGAGGACAGGAATAGAAACCTGTTTCAGCACTGCCTGAGCCGTTTCAAACTGGATATTTTTTATGGCAACCGTCAACACTTCTTTTTCATTATCCTGTAATTCCGAACAGCCATTGTTGCTTTTCGGTCCTACTTCGTTAGGACATTTATCATCTTTATCAGGAATGCCATCACCATCCGCATCCGGACAGCCTTCTAATAATTTTTCTCCAAAGACCGTAGGACATTGATCGATAGCATTGATTAAACCGTCGCCATCTAAGTCACAGTTTGCATTATTTTTATCGGGGTCACAGGCATCAAGGGGATTGCTTTCTCCTGCATCAACCGTTGCATTCCCGTTGAGGTTTTCCTTTCCGTCCATGATCCCATCGCTATCCGTATCCGGATTTTTAGGGTCAGTCCCCATCAATCCTTCATCTTTATCGGATATGCCGTCATTATCGGAATCCGGGCAACCAAATAGGATACCTTTTTCCAATGGACAGTTGTCGTCTTTATCGGCGACTCCGTCTCCGTCAGTATCCGGACAACCTTTAGTACCAGCGGTTCCAGCCATATCCGGACAGGCATCATCTTTATCGGCAATCCCATCTTTATCCGTATCTTTTTTGCCGCTCAGTTTCATGGCAAGGGTTAAACCTCCTGCCAGGTACCAGTCATTGTTGTCCGGGTTGCCGCTGAGGCTGACCCCGTCCAGCAAATCCGAAGAGGCCCTGTTTACGGTAAATCCAAGATCAAGGCCCACTTTTTCATTCAGATCAAAGCGAATACCGCCGCCAATGGGTAAATTTAAATGGGAATTTTTATCATTAAGAGCCGTCTGATCCTGCTGGCCCAACGCGACATAACCCCCTGCCGCTTTTGAATAATCGGCCTCCACTTTCATGAAGTCGTAGGCTACTCCAGCGGTAATATAAGGTGAGATCAATCGCTTAAATGCCCCGTCGGCGTAACGCTTGTTGGCGAGGGGTTCATATCTAAATAATAATCCAATCTGGTTGACCCCGGAAGTGAAACTTATATTTCTGTTGGGCACCTCATATCCTTTGTCGGCACGGATGGCATCATCTCCCTTGAGTCCTGAATGCAGAAAATTCAATTGAGCCGAAAAAACAGGCAGGAAGGAATAACGTACATTGGCCCCGTAGGCGAAACGGGTTTGATCAAGATACGGGAAAAAATCGGAATGGACCAGGTCACCGAAATAAGAAGACCCTCCCAGGAAAATGCCAGCTTCCCATTTATCCTGTGCCTGGGAAGAAATGTTAATGGCCAGCAGGAAAATCGCTAAAAAGTATAATTTTTTCATGTTCAAAAAATAGGTTTAGAGTAAAACAAAATAAGGATTAAAGGACCATGAGGTCCGGCTCAAAGGAATGTAAATAGCCAAAAGTATATTTGTAAATGTAGACGTGTTTTATTGAAAAGAGTAACAATTAATTTTCGTGTAAATGAAAATCAATTGAAAGTTAAATTATTTACCGGGCTTGGCTAATTTAAAAAAACAATATACAAATTAATTCTCAACATAAAAAATTGATTTCCTTTCAGGAAAGTAGTTTGTGGATGCCTTGTGCGGCTTTTTTCCCTTCCGCTGCTGCATTCACGACCTCCGCGCCACCGTTGACGGCGTCCCCTGCCGCAAAGTATTTTGGGTGACCTGTTTGAAATGTTTCCGGGTGGGTAATGATATTGCCTTTTCGATCGAGTTCCAGGCCTTCGATCCGTTCCAGTAATTCAATCATTTTGGATTGCCCTGTGGCACGAATGGTCATATCGCATTCGATTTCAAATTCACTGTCAGGAAGCGTGATTACCCTTCCATTCTCAACTTTGGTTCTCACAAAGCGTACCTTCTCCACTTTGCCCTCTCCCAGTATGGCCACCGGAGAAACGTTAAAAAGGCCCTTCACCCCCACACCTTTGGCGAGGTCGTATTCAAAATCATAGGCTCCTTTTTCTTCCCTGGAGCGCCGGTAGGCCAGGGTAACTTCTTCTGCGCCAAGGCGGGCACATTCGGAGGCTGCATCCATGGCCGTATTTCCGCCACCGATGACCACCACCTTTTTGCCAACATGGGTTTTTAGCGGGGATAATTTTACCTGTTGTATGAATTCCGTTGCCCCGATACAATGTTCGAGTTCCTCTCCGTCGATCAGGAGAGAGGCTGTTTTCCCCAGGCCAATGCCCAGGAAAATGGCATCGTATTCCGTTTCCAGGACTAAAAGTTGTTCTTTGGTGGTGACTGGGGCATTAAATTTGATCTTAAACCCAAATTGTTTTTGCAGGTAATCTACCTCTTCCAGTGCATCGTTATTGTTGATTTTGTAGGGGGCCACTCCATGGACGATAAGACCTGATGGAAGGTTTTGTGCTTCAAAGATATCTACAGCATAACCCAGTGACCTCAATTCACAAGCACAGGAAATGCCTGCCGGCCCGGCACCGATGATGGCTATCTTTTTATGATTAGGGCTGTTCTTTTTATGGAGCGGCATGGCCTTTTTTATAGCCTGTGTGGTAGCGTAGGACTGCAAACGCCCGATCTCAATGGGTTTTACATTTTGCTCGTTGAATACACAAGCCCCTTCGCATAACACTTCTGTGGGGCAAACTTTTCCACATGTATTTCCAAAGTAATTAGCGCTGTAAATAGTTTTGGCAGATCCATTGAGATTGTGGGTGTTAATCTGTTTGATGAAAAGAGGAATATCGATGCCCGTGGGGCACGCTTTAACGCAGGGAGCATCATAACAAAACAGGCAGCGCCCGCTTTCGTAAAAGGCTTCTGTCTGGTTCATTAAGGGTTTGATCTGTTCAAAATTACGGTCAACGTCTTCGAGCGTGACAGGTTGAGTGTATTCAGCCATGGTTATTAATGTAAATTACAAGTCTGTTAATCTGGAATAGGTTTCCGGTCTGCGGTCTCTGAAAAATTGCCAGATGTTCCTCACTTCATCAATCATCTCCAGGTCGAATTCAGCCACCAGCAATTCATCCTGGTCTTCAGAAGCCCTGGCGAAGATCTGCCCGCGGGGATCTACAAAATAAGAACTGCCGTAAAATTTACCTACGTTCCAGGGGGCTTCGGTTCCCACCCGGTTGATGCATCCCATGAAGTAGCCGTTTGCCGCAGCATGGGCAGGTTGTTCCAGTTCCCAGAGGTATTGCGATAATCCTGTGGTAGTCGCCGACGGATTGTAAACGATCTCTGCCCCGTTCAACCCCAGGATCCTGGCGCCGTCTGGAAAATGGCGGTCATAACAGATATAAACACCAATAGTAGCATACCTGGTTTTAAAAACAGGATAGCCCAGGTTGCCGGGTTTGAAAAAGAATTTTTCATAAAACCCTGAAGTGTGGGGAATATGATTCTTACGATATTTTCCTAATAAAGTGCCGTCTGCATCGATCACCGCTGCCGTATTGTACAACACACCAGCCTGTTCCCTTTCGTAAATGGGAACGATGATCACCATATTGTATTTTTTGGCGTATTCGGCCATCAGGTCAGTGGTTGGACCAGGGATGGATTCTGCAGAAGCATACCACTTCGGATCCTGGCCCGGACAGAAATAAGGGGTATTGAAAATTTCCTGTAAGCAAAGGATCTGTACCCCTTGTTTACCGGCTTCTTCTATATAAGGGAGGTGCTTTTGCAGCATCGCCTCTTTAATTTCTTCAATAGTTCCTTCGCCTTCTGTCAGAGGAAGGCTCATCTGGATTAATCCGGATTTAATTGTTCGTGCCATAATTTGCTTGTTGCTTGTTGCTTGTTGCTTGTTGCTGGGAAAAAACGAGAAACCAGCAACGAGAAACCAGCAACAAATTAAATAATCTTCGAAACTTTATTCCTTTTCACAAACTCCCCGTATCCTTTATTTATTTTCACGACGCCTTTATCAATGGCAGTTTTCCCCCGCAAGATAACGGTTTCTACCTTTCCGGTCACTTCCCACCCTTCGTAGCCGGAATAATCGACGTTCATGTGGTGGGTATCCACAGATAAGGTATGCTTTTTATTGGGATCAAAAATGACAATATCTGCATCCGAGCCAATGGCAATGCATCCTTTTTTGGGATACATGCCGAAAATTTTGGCAGGATTAGTAGCCGTTACTTCGACGTATTTAGTTGGGCTGATCCTTCCTTTCGCAACGCCTTCCGAATATAAAAGTTCCATTCTATGTTCAATAGCCGGGTGTCCATTGGGTATTTTTGAAAAATCATCTTTTCCCATCAGTTTTTGCTCCCATTTGAAAGGGCAATGATCCGTCCCAACCACCTGAACAAGACCCTGGTTCAATCCCGCCCAAAGGGTTTCCTGGTCCTTTTTTTGGCGGAGTGGGGGACTCATGACCCATTTGGCTCCCTCAAAATCTTTTTCATAAAGGGAGGCGTCCAGCAGAAGATATTGAATACAGGTTTCCACAAAGACCTTTTGATTTCTTTTAGAAGCATCGCGAACGGCATTCAGGGCGCCTTCGCACGTCAGGTGGACAATATAGGCCGGAACATCCGTGTATTCGGCCATATCACAAAAACGGCCCGAGGCTTCCGATTCTGTAACTTCCGGCTGGGAAAGATAATGATACAAAGGAGACAGGTTACCTTCTTTCCTGTTTTTGGCAATCAGGGCATCGATCATATCCCCGTTGGTGGCGTGGACGGTGACCATGCCGCCATGTTTATTGACTTCCTTCATCAATCCTATCATTTGCCCGTCATCGATCATCAAAGCTCCTTTGTAAGCCATAAAGGTTTTGAAAGAAGTAATTCCTTCCGTTTCGATCATCTGAACAATTTCCTTTTGGGTATCTTCATTAAAGTCAGTGACGGCCATGTGGAATGAATAATCACCATAGGCATTGCCGTTTGACCGTCCCTGCCATTGTTCCAGGGCGTGGTGCAATGATTTCCCCTGGGTCTGCAGGATGAAATCGATGACCATGGTGGTGCCGCCGTGCAAGGCAGCCAGGGTACCCGTTTCGTAATTGTCACTCGAAAAAGTGCCCATGAACGGCATGTCCAGATGAACATGCGGATCAATCCCCCCCGGGAAAACCAGTTTTCCTGTTGCATCGATGGTTTCGTCCGCCTGGAGCGGAAGATTATAACCAATAGCGGAAATGGTTTCCCCTGAGATGTAAACATCGGCCTGGAATGATGAAGCCGCTGTGATAATGGTTCCGTTTTTTATTAAGATCGACATATATCGAAAGTTTAAATGGAGTGAATCGATATCCCGCGACAGGGTCGGGAGACTGAAATCAACTGTATTGAAAAAATGGTTCCCCCAAAATGACGTTTTTTTGGGCAATTGCAAAATTTTGATGAACAAAATTTGCATCAGAATTATATTAATCGTAATATTGCGATTAAATAATAATTATGGGACTTTCCAAAAATGAGAAATTTACTTCCGAACAAAATAAGCTGGCAGAATTTGCCAAAGCATTTGGCCACCCCGCACGGATCGCTATCATTCAGCACTTACTGAAGGTGAATGCTTGTGTTTGTGGGGATTTGGTGGAAGAGCTGCCGCTTTCGCAATCCACCGTTTCCCAACATCTTAAAGAACTCAAAAAAGCCGGCATCATAAAAGGCTCCATCGAAGGAACCCGGGTGTGTTATTGCATGGATGAAAAAGCCTGGAACGAAGGGCTTGGCATGCTGACTAAGTTTTTTACAAAAATCAAAAGTTGCTGCTGAAAGTAGTAAAACAGAAGTAAAACTATTTTTTTAACCAAATTGATCGTAATTTTACGATTAAATAAATGATTCAAACATGAAAAATGCAAAGGAGATCAAAGACCTGGTAAAGGAAAAATATGGTGCTATTGCCACCCAAACGAAGGTAGAGAACGAAAGTTCCTGCTGTGGGTCTACCTGTTGTGGCCCGGAGACCATGGATTATACCATATTTTCGGATGATTACACCCAATTGCAAGGTTACAATGAAGATGCGGACCTTGGCCTCGGATGTGGTTTACCTACTCAATATGCTAAAATTAAAGCAGGCGATACGGTTGTTGACCTGGGAAGCGGGGCCGGAAATGACTGTTTCATTGCACGTGCGGAAGCGGGAGCAACAGGAAGGATCATCGGCATTGATATGACGGAAACCATGATTGAAAAAGCGAGAGCGAATGCAGCTAAAGTGGGTTTTGACAATGTAGAATTTATCCTGGGTGAGCTGGAAAACATTCCTTTGGAAGATAATACGGCTGATGTGGTGGTGAGCAATTGTGTATTCAACCTCGTCCCCGATAAATTACAGGCGTTCAGAGAAACCCATCGAATTCTGAAACCCGGCGGACATTTCAGTATTTCGGATGTGGTATTACGAGGCGAGTTGCCTGACGGGTTGAAAAACGATGCCGAAATGTATGCAGGTTGCGTGGCCGGGGCAGTACAGCAGCAGGAATACCTTGACATCATCAACCAGGCGGGCTTCAATCATGTGGAAGTTCAAAAAGAAAAAGAAATCAACCTGCCGGATGAAATTCTCAAAAATTACCTCACCCCGGAAGGCTTCGAAAAATACAAAACTTCGGGCATCGGGATTTATAGTATATCTGTTTTAGGAAAAAAATAATTTTTTTGAAGGGGAAAAGCAGTCATGTTCTTCCCCTTTTTTTATGGTGGATTCGCCTGTTTGAAATGGTTGAAAATATAGATTAGCTGCGCTGGATTTTTCATAAACCACCAAAATTTTATACTTTTGAAAAAAATCTTTTATGAAGCGAATATTATTGTTTTTGACCATTGTGGTCTTTTCATCTAACTCCCTTTCCGCCCAGGAATTTAATGAGGAGGAAATCAGGAAAGATGTGAGCCAATATTTTCAATACAACGAAAAGAATCAGATGGACAGCCTGATCAATATGCTGATTCCGGAATTTGTCGAGATGTTTTCTCGTGAGTTCCTCAAATCCCAAATGGAAGAGTTGGTTGATAATGCGAATTTTAAGGTTAGATTCAGGGATATGAAAATGCAGGAAATCCAGAATGCCCTACAATCAGAGGAAAGCTCCTATGCCCTGGTGGATTACGAATTTATCATGGAGTTTGGTTTTCAACGGTCTGAATATCAGGATCCGGCAGATTTTGATTCTTTTTTACAATTTATGGAGACGAGTTTTAAAAGTCAATATGGAGAAACGGAGGTAAGCCTTGACAAAGAAAAAAGTGCCATTTTGGTAGCGCCGCATAAAACGATTCTGGCCGTAAAAAAGCCAGGGTACGATTCATGGAAGTTCATCGATTTTGAACCTCAAAACATGGAGATGTATAAAACGCTTTTTGGCAAATCGGTGATGGAAAAATTAGAAACAATTGCCGGGCAAAACTACAAAGATGATTAAAAAAATCACCATTATTAGTCTGTTTCTGCTGGCCTTTGCTGTCTCCCTCAGGCCCAATGCTGCCCAACCCGGCATTCGAACCGCAGGAGGTGCCGCAGGATTTACCCTGCTTTTTCCTGAAGACAGCACAGCGTACGGAAAGGTTCAGATGAGGCATGAACAGGTTTGTATTCAGTTGTATCCTGGATTTGCCGTGATTAAGGGCACTTACCAGATGTTCAATGGTACGGGGGAGGAGATCACTATGAAAACCGGGTATCCCATAAACGCTTTTTATAGTTCAACAAAAAATGCCTCAGACCTGGCTGAAATTTTCTTTGACAAATTGTACCAGCTAAAAGTCTCGGTGGATGGAACCAATATGCCTTTTCAGCAAGTGGAATTCCAGGGGAACAACCCAGGGATTCAATCGATGGACTACGATGAAAATGCCCAATGGTATATCTGGACAACTACCTATAAACCCGGTGAAACGGTTATTGAAGTTTTTTTTATAGTCAACACGAATGATTCGACCGTAAGTAAAGGATACAGCAAAGAATCATTCAATGGCTTTATTTACGTGCTTGAGACCGGAGCGAGCTGGAAGCCTCCCATTGGAGCAGGCCACATTCGGGTGCAATTGATGGACGGGTTGACCCAAAAGGATATCATGGGAGTCTCCCCGGCTTCCATTTTCCATGAAGTTGAAGATGGGGCATATCTCGCATGGGATTTTAGCGACCTGGCCCCTGATCATGAAGACAACCTGGTCATCACTTATGGACATCGGGTGGATGGTTTTGATTTTGAACAAGTGATTGCCCACAGCGAGAACCTTTTTAAAAATATTGAGTCCTTTTCGAAAATGGAAAGTGAAGTTGCAGTGGGAGCGCCTGTTCAGTTTGGTTCCCCTTTTGACATTTCCGAAGCCGGTAACTGGTTCGTCGGGATGATTTTTTTTTTAGCCATTTATGGAATTCCCCTGTTAATTGGTATGGTTTTGATTTTCCTTATTTACAGGATCATCAAGCGCGTCCGGAGTAGCCGAAAAAGGTGATTTTTGGGACTTAAAAGGTTATTATTTATATCATTTTACAGGAAAAAGAAACATTTTTTACAAAATAACGTTAACAGGATAAACACCCTATATAGGTTTTGTTCTATTTTTATCCATCAGCAAAACCTATGCTTAAACACTTGCATAGAAGAAAATAATTCATCTCCAAAGATCGGGAACTATTCTACGTTTTTCCAAAATCCGCATTAAGCCTTCCCCCCTCTGGTCCCCCCTTGAGGTTGCTTAAATATTGTATTGGTTAAAACGCTAAAATCATAACAAGTGCTTAATAATACCATGAGAAAATTTTTTCCTGTGTTGACATTGCTCCTTATTTTTTCCGATGTCAGTGCCCAACGTTATCCGTATGAAACCAGGACGGATACGTTTTTTTTCCGATTTTTTTTCAGTGAAGAGGCCTCAGAACCTTACCAGGGGTATTTTTCCCACGGGAGCCTCGTTCCGGAGACTTTTGCCGAAGGACCTGTTTATCCGTTGTATTCCGAATTTGTGACCGAACCCTTTCAATCCCATGGAACGGCTTCTGTCAATTCAATTGACCAGGGGACTTCAGGACTCTCCATCAGGTTGAGCTCCTCCTCCGATGGCCGGCGGATTTTTCAGCAATTGGAAGGTGTCGTCGCGTTGCCTGTAAAGGTGGCTGCGGAAGGTTACCGTGGTGTTTTTTATGATCTGGTTAAAAATGATATTTACCTGTTCGACATTCTAAACGGGCAACCTTTTTATACTCTGGACGACATTTTGCAGCATGACAGTCCCAGTAAAGAAAACGCCATAATGGAAGCCATGCTGAAAGAAGCAAAATTCGTGGCAGAAGAAATGGTCAGGCAAGGGATGGAGTCGCCGAAGGTGGTTAGCGGCCGGTTCGCCGGGATGGATCTTTTCCAGGCCATGAAGGTTTCGGAGGTTTCTGATATCAGAAGTTTTTTGAGATACGTCCAGTACCTGCCCCGAAAATACCAGGGCCTCAACTGGCAGTTGGCGGAAGTATATGCCACCTGGATTGACGGGGGGGCTCCTTCCACCAAGGAAGATGTCGAAGAACTTTTATTAAGCAACCTGAATGATTTTTCCAGTTTCAGAAAATACCTGAACAGTTACAAAAAAGAAGACTTCCCCAAAGTTGCGGAAATGGTTCGCCAGCGGGTGCTTGACCTCAAAGCCGGAGGCGACAAGTTGAATGAAGCTATGGGATTTGCAAATGTTTCCTTGAAAGTTTCCGAAGCCGCGGAAGATAACAAGAATATTGCCTGGGCTTATTTCGAGATCGCAGAGATCCAGCACCAGCAGGAATTACAGGATAAGGCCATCCAGTCTTACCACAAAGCCATTGAATACTTTGATTTATCAAAAGAAAGAAAAGGTTTATTAGCGGCATACAACAACCTGGGGAATTGCCTTAATGAAAAAGAATCCAGGGAAGGTTATGAAGAAGCTTTATTGTGGTTGAATAAGGCAGAGGCCATCAAAAGTGCTCTTGGGAACAATGAAGAAGGATCTGCTACAATCGCCCAATTGTACAGAAATCTCGGAGACAGTTATGCCGGCTTGAAAAAATATAAAAAGGCTGTCGAAATTTATGATACGGGGTTGACTTACACCACCTCAAACAGTCCCCTGAGCTTAAAAAGACGTTCAATGCTGTACATTCAGCTGGCGGATGTCTATGAGAAACTCAATAAAAAAGAAGAGGCCGAAGAATATACCCGCAAAGGGGTTATGACCTATAAACATTACGAAGAAATGCTGGCCAAGCAGACAAAAACATAATGCATTAAAAAATACAGTCCTCATTCTTCAGATATCCCGGATGAGGACTGTGTTCATTCTTAAACAGCAACTTTCCGCCCCTTCATCATCAAATAATAAACAAAATACGACACCCCAAACCCTGTAAACCAGGACAGGGTATACAGGAAGTCCAGAGGGGGGACCCATAATCCGAGCAAGGCCGTAAAGACCCCGGCGGCCAGGGCCACCATTGCCGCCGTATTGAATCCTGTCTTTTTATAACTGTAAATGCCTCCTACGGTGAATAGCTGATCCAGGTTCATCTTTTTCCTGCGGACAGAAAAATAATCACAGATCAAAATTCCCAGTACGGGCCCCAGGAAACTGCTGACAAACAGTAGTAAACTGCTGATCTCATCCAACAATAACCACGGACAAATAATGATCCCGATGAGGGCAGTGATAATACCGCCACGGGTAAAACTGATTCGTTTGGGAGCTAAGTTCGAAAAGGCGTTTGCAGGTGCGATAACATTGGCTGCAATATTGGTACTCAAGGTAGCGATGAGCATAAATATTTGGGCGATGATGACCACGGCCGGACTTTGAAATTTTCCCAAAAGGGAAACGGGATCCCAGGGGGCATCATCAGCAATCAGGACATCTCCGAAATTGATCAGAGCTGCACAGGTAACGAAAATTCCGACAAAGGAATACAAGGCCATCGTGCCGGGAAGCCCGAGGAATTGTCCGCGAACCTGGTTTTTTTGTGTGGCGGTGTACCGGGTGATGTCGGCAATGCTTATAGCCATCGTGGCCCAGAATCCGACCATAGCCGTGAGCCACAAAAGGTAGGTAAATAGCTTTGATCCAAATCCTTTTTGCTCCTGTTTTGCCAGTGGTACGGTCACCAGGGAGGAGGTAAAAAAACGGTCCCCGTCCGGTGCCCTGAATTCTACCTGCAGCTTTTCGATACCGGAGGACAATCCTTCCAGGTCAGTGTCCTTATTTAAATTTTTGACGGGAATGTTTGTGATATTGCCGCTGGTGGGGATCCATGGCGTTTGATAGGATTTGCTATCGGTCAGCGGAACGGTCAGCCGACAGAATTTAGCCTTAATATTTCCTTCTTTATCTTTCAATGGATTGAGTCTCAGAAACAACCCATTTTCCGTTTTGAATAATTCGGCAGTAGGTATGCCCAGTTGTTTGCTCTGTTTTAGCACGGTGGTAAATCCACCCGCCTGAACCGTACCCCAAACGATGAGCAAAATCCCGATGCCGATCAATATGGGGGCCGAATATTTCTCCAGCTTTTTGATACTTTCCGTGCCTTTTACAATGAAATACACATTAATGAGCCAAAACACCCCAAAACCAATGAATTTTCCGATGTCGAGGCCGTTGGAAGCTTCTGCACCTGTCATCGCGTTCCAGATGGCATAGATGGCCAGTCCACCGATCCAGGTTTGTATTCCAAACCATCCACAGGCTACAATGCCCCTTACCACCGAGGCAATATGAACACCCCGTATGCCAAAAGCGGCACGCCCGATCACGGGAAAAGGTATCCCGTACTTCACCCCCGCGTGGCCGTTGAGTACCATAGGGATGGTGATGATGAAATTGCCTAAAATGATGATCACCAGGGCCTCCACCCAGCTTAACCCTGCTTTCATCATATAGGAAGCCAGCAGGTAGGTGGGAATGCACACCGCCATCCCGATCCAGATAGCCGTCATATCCCAAAGCCCCCAGGTCCGTTTTTCTTTCGGAATAGGGGCAAAATCTTCATTATAAAGCGGCGACGAGGAGACATCCTGCGTCAGGTTGATGATTTCTTCTTTCATGTCAAAGTGGGTTTGCTTGTTTCTTGTTGCTCGATACTGGTTGCTGGTTACTTGATACTTGTTGCTGGTTGCTGGTTACTTGATACTTGATACTTGATACTTGTTGCTGGTTACTGCTTACTTGATACTTGTTGCTGGTTACTTGATACTGGTTGGCTCGTTGTTTATTGCCGGGTATCAGCATCGCAACATTATAGCATCAAATCATTGCAGTATCGCAGCATCAAATCATTCCAGCATTTTAGGATCGCAACATTGCAGTATTTTAGGATCAAATCATCGCAGCATTTTAGCATCATAGCATTACAGCCTCATCCGCCAGAGCAATGGCTTCGCTCAAAATCGCCATCCCTTCGTCCACCTCGGCTTCCGTAACCGTCAGTGGCGGGCATACGAAAATGAAGTTCCACCTCACAAAAGTAAACATTCCCAGGGATCTTATCTTCGCTGCCACCTTACTCATGGCGCCCATCTCTGAAGGAGTGGCGTTGTAAGGAGCCATAGGCTCTTTGGTTTTCCTGTTTTTGACCAGTTCCATACAGCCGAGCAATCCGGTATTGCGCCAGTCTCCAATGGAAGGGTGTTTTTCTATGAGCTTCGCCACACTTTGGTTTACATATCCCTCCATTCGGGCGGTCCGATTGATGAGATCTTCTTTTTCATAAATGTCGAGTACTGCCAATGCGGCAGCCACGGAAACAGGATGCGCTGAATAGGTCAGGCCCAATGGCAGATAGTTTTCATCGTATTGACGGGCGATGGTATCCGTGGTAATGATCCCGCCCAGGGGCAGATAACCGGAAGTCAGGCCTTTTGCCATGACGAGGATATCCGGGGTGATTTCATGATGATCCACGCCAAACCATTTGCCTGTTCGCCCGAAGCCGCTCATCACCTCGTCGGAAATAAAAAGGATTCCGTATTGTTCGCAAAGGGCTTTCACCTTTTTTAAATAAAAAGGAGGGTATTTAATGCAGCCCGAAGTGCCTGATTCGCCTTCCATCAAAATGGCTGCCACGTTTTCGGGGCCTTCGTATTTTAGGACATTATGCAGGTTTTCAATGGCTCGCTCTCCGCACTCTGCAGGGCTGGAAGAATACCATGGGCACCGGTAGGAATAAGGATTTTCAACATGAATGATGTTGGGTACCTGCTGGCTGTCGACGAGTAATTTCCTGGGATCCCCTCCTGCAGACATGGCGCTGTAAGTAGCCCCGTGATAAGCCCTGTATTGAGTGATGATCTTATGACGGCCGGTGTATAATCGCGCCAGTTTGATGGCATTTTCAATGGCTTCAGCCCCTCCCAGGGTAAAAAAGGTTTTGGAAAGGTTGCCCGGAGTGATCTCCGCCAGTTTTTTCCCGAGATCGCCCCTGACTTTTGTCGCAAAACCTGGCGCGACATAACTCAGTTGCTGCATCTGTTTGACCACGGCTTCTGTCACTTCGTGTCTGCCGTGCCCGATATTCACATTGATTAATTGTGAGGAAAAATCAATGTATCGTTTTCCGCTACGGTCATAAAGATATACGCCCTTTGCCCTTTCAACATTAATGGGGTTGAGCCCTGCTTGTTTGGTCCAGGAAAAAAAGGTGTAATCGAGATTGTTTTGCAGAATGGCTTCCGCTTCGGTTTGTTTTTCCATGTTTCTTTATTTTTTTCCCATTCTTAAAAGGATCTGGAAGGCGTCTGTTTTTTCTTTTTCATGGCATGCACTAAAAAATAATCCTTCATGGATGGTGTTAATCGTTTTCTTTTCAGTTGTTCAAGTAGTTTAAAGGGTTCATGTTAAGTTGAGCGCGGTAAAATCCCGTGCCGCCTGGTCGGTGTTGTTCACTTTAGCCTTTAATCTTTAGTCTTTTAGCTTTTAAAGGCCTATGATGTCCAGTCTTTCCAGTCTTCCGGGTTCCATTTGGTGGTGGTCTTTTTTAACTTGGTCCAGAAATTAATAGAGCTTTTTCCTGTGATGTCCCCGACCCCGAAGCGCGATTCGTTCCATCCGCCGAAGGAGAATGGTTCCCTGGGTACAGGAACACCGATATTCACGCCAGTCATGCCGGCACTGACCCTGTCCATGACGTAACGGGCCATGCTGCCGTTTTGGGTAAAAACAGAAGAGGCGTTGCCATAGGGAGAACTGTTTTCAATAGCGATGGCTTCATCCACATTATCGGTGCGCATAATGGCCAGCACAGGGCCGAAAACTTCTTCTTTGGCAATTTTCATATCGGGTCGTACAAAATCAATTACTGTTGGGGCGACGTAGTATCCGCCTTCCAGTCCGGGGACGGTAGCATTTCTGCCGTCCACCAACACTTTCGCCCCTGCCGCTTCGGCCTCGTCGATGTAACGCTCAATGCGTTCTTTGGCTTCACGGGAAATGACACTTCCCAGGTTTTCTCCCGGGACGATCTTTCGTGCCTCTTCGCACAGACGCTGGATGATGTGGTCCACTTTGCCTACGGCAACCATTGCAGAGGCTGCCATGCACCGTTGACCGGCACAACCCGACATGGAGGCAGCGATATTAGTGGCGGCCATATCGGTATGGGCGTCGGGCAGCACGATCAGGTGATTTTTAGCTCCTCCCAGGGCAAGGCACCGCTTGAGGTGGGAGGTTGCTCTGGCGTAAACGATTTTGGCAACCCGGGTGGAACCGACAAAGGATACCGCTTCGATTCCCGGGTGATCACAGATGGCTTCGACGATGATCCTGTCTCCGTTGACAATATTGAATACCCCATCCGGAAGACCGGCTTCTTTGAGCAATTCGGCAATGCGAATAGTGCTTAACGGCACCATTTCGGAAGGTTTCATGATCATGCAATTGCCGAGAGCAAGGGCATTAGGAAGGGTCCATAAGGGAACCATGTGAGGAAAGTTGAAAGGGGTTATGGAAGCCACTATCCCTAAAGGCACATGGGAGGTTCTGCACTCCACTCCCTGGCTGACTTCCTGTATCTCATCGTTGATTAATTGGGGCAGGGAACAGGCAAATTCACACAATTCGATACCTTTTAGCACCTCCGCTTTGGCCTCATCATAAATTTTCCCGTTTTCTTCCACCACCAGGCGACTCAGGCCGTCGATATTTTCTTCCAGAAGGGTCCTGAATTTGTAAAATACCTGCACGCGCTCCCGCAAGGTCAGGGCTGACCATCCCGGGAAAGCCTTTTTTGCGGCGGCAACCGCCTTATCCACGCTGTCTGCTTCCGACAATGGAACGGTAGTGATGGTTCGACCGTCACGTGGATTGATTACGTCCAGCGTAGGCTGATCATCATCTACAAAATGGCCCCCTATGTAATTTTTTATCTTTGGGTAGGTTGAATTCATGACTTTTTAGTTTTTCTTTCAGGCAAGATAATAAAAAAACAGGAATTTGGCCTATCTTAAGCTTGACTAGTTTAAAGACGAAAATTTGTCCTAACCAACTTGGAAATAAAATGAAAAGATATTTTAATAATACCTACTTCCAGCTATTGATTGCCGGATTAATTTCCCTACTCGTTTATTTTCTGATGCCTGGTGAAGGCTCGAATCAGGCTAAGCTTACCGCTTCCATGATCACCTTAATGGCCGTTTTATGGATCACAGAGGCTATTCCCATTCCCGTGACTTCTCTCATTCCGTTATTTTTCCTGCCGCTGATCGGAGTCGCTTCGATCAATGAGGTTTCGCCTTATTATGCCAGGTCTATCGTATTCCTTTTCCTGGGAGGGTTTCTCCTGGCCCTGGGCTTGCAAAAGTCCGGTATTCATAAACGAATCGCCTTGCATATAGTTCACAAAATAGGTACTAAACCTGCCAGGATCGTTTTAGGATTTATGATCGCCACAGGATTTTTGAGTATGTGGATCTCCAATACAGCTTCAGTTATGGTAATGCTGCCGGTGGGATTGTCTGTTTTAAACCAGGCAGAGGCACACGGATTAGAAGGAAAAAATCTTCAGAATTTCGGTCTGGGTGTTATGCTTGGGATGGCCTATGCTGCCGATATAGGGGGGATGGCCACTATAGTAGGGACGCCTCCCAACCTGGTTTTTATAGAAATGTTCCATGAAATGTTCCCGAAAGCGCCTGAGGTGAGTTTTATTGATTGGATGTTGATGGGTTTGCCCATATCTATTGTTTTTATGGCGTCGGGATGGTGGTTGCTGGTGAAGGTTATTTTTCCTGTCAGGGAAAAAAATACCTTTGGCGGCAGCGAGGCCATTAATGACCAGCTGGTTGCCCTGGGGGGCTTGAGGCGGGATGAAATATTTGCCGGATTGATCTTCGCCGTTACGGCGCTGTTATGGATGACTGGGTCTGATATTAAGTTTGAATCTTTTACCCTTCACGGGTGGCGTTCTTTATTGGGCGTGGAAGGCCTTGGTGATGCCGGGGTGGCCATTTTGATGGCATCCATCTTGTTTATGATTCCTTCCAAAGACAGGGAAGGCCAATACTTGCTGGAATGGCGAATGACGGAAAAAGTGCCCTGGGGTATTTTGCTGTTGTTTGGCGGAGGGTTTGCCATGGCATTTGGTTTTGAGCAATCAGGCTTAAACGATGTGGTCGGAGCAGCTTTCTCCACCTTGAATGTCTCTTCTCCGATAGTGGCCGTGGCTTTCATCAATACCATTCTCACTTTTCTGACCGAAATAACTTCCAATACAGCCATGACCAACCTCATTCTGCCCGTTTTAGGGGAAGCCGCCGTTTCCCTGCAGATCGATCCGAGGATATTGATGATACCCGCTACGCTTTCAGCCAGTTGTGCTTTTATGATGCCCATCGCTTCCCCGACACAAGCTATCGTTTTTGGTTCGGGTTATGTCCCTATCAGGAAGATGATGATGGCAGGTATTTGGTTTAATGTGCTCGGGATCATATTGGTCACCACCGTATTCCTGGTTCTGGGGCAACTTATTCTTGGAATCGATATTTCCGTGGTGCCTGATTGGATGAATTGACCTTTATACCAGATGCGAATCAAGGTTTATTTTTCCTGCCTCAGCCAGCAGGCACCCGATATCGAACAACGAAGTGGCTGCGAACTTACTGAAACCATTTTGAAATCGACCGAAGGGAGATCCTCGTGCACGCAGTGCCGGGACAACTTAACCCAAGCCCTAAATCAATTATTTAACCTCAGAATTAATTACCTAAAAAACAGTTCATTGAGTTTCTGACTGCCGAACGTCAAAAAAACCGGAGGGGAGTAGTATTTGATAACCAAAAATGTTTTTAATTTGTCGCCCCATAGCAACTACCCTTCAACATGAAATTAAAATTTATCCCCGGCATTTTAATATGCTGCCTCTTAGGTTTATGGATTCCCATATCCGCACAAACGATCAACAGTGTCGATATTAATTCATTTATAAGCCAAACCAAGGCCACCATTAGCTTTAACAAGGCCACAGGAGCCGCAGGTTTTGTCCGCTTCTCCAGGGAAGATCGATTGGTAATACAGGGCAACAGCCTGGAGGAAAAAGTGTCTTTTTTTCTCCAACAATATGGACGTATTTTCGGTATATCGGATCCGGATACTGCCTTGCAATTTTTTAAAACGGAAACAGATTTCCTGGGGCATCGCCACTTGTATTACAAACAAATTTATCACGGTATTCCCGTCTTTGGAGGCGATCTCCGGTTTCATTTTGATGAACAGTCGAGACTTTCAGCGGTCAATGGGGTATATGTTCCCAACATTGAAGCGGGAATATTCCCTCTGTTAAGTGAAGACGTGGCGGCATCAATAGCCCTGGATTATGTTGGAAATCAGGATTTGAATGTTTCAGGGGTTCCCCTGGAAATACAACATTCGAAAATATATCTTTTTCGCAAAGGACTGGTGCAAGGGGCTCCGGGAGCTAATCACCTGGTATATGAACTGGAGGTTGGCAACAAAAATGATGTATTGGAATATGTTTATGTGGATGCGATCAAAGGAACTATTGTCGAACAGTTTACCGGGATACATGCTATTCTATCGAGAAGAGTTTATGAGGACAATACCGGGAATCAGGTCTGGAACGAAGGGAATGCTTTCCCGGGTAGCCTGAGCATCTGGCAGCAGAATGAAGTTCAGGCCGCAGGCCATGCCTACTACTTTTTTGCTCATGCCTTTGGTTTTGATTCTTATAACAATGCAGGCGCAACAATGAGAACGATCAACAATAATCCCAATATTTCCTGCCCCAATGCCAACTGGAACGGCAGTACTACCAATTTTTGCAACGGAACGGCCGCCGATGATGTGGTGGCACACGAATGGGGACATGCTTACACCAGTTACACCAGCGGACTGATCTACGCCTGGCAATCGGGTGCCCTCAACGAATCCTATTCAGATATTTGGGGGGAAACGGTGGATCTGCTCAACGGATACCAGGACGCGGGTGAAAACCTGTCTAACCGTACTTCATGCAACAGTTCCGACAAATGGATGATAGGAGAGGACGCATCCGCTTTTGGAGGAGCCATCCGGGATATGTGGAATCCGAATTGCAAATCCGATCCAGGAAAGGTCACAGATAATCAATACAACTGCGGTTCAGGAGATAGCGGAGGAGTGCATACCAATTCCGGGGTCAACAACCATGCTTATGCTTTATTGGTGGATGGCGGCAATTATAACGGACAGAGTATTTCGGCCCTTGGATTAACCAAAACCGCACACATATTCTGGCGGGCCCAAAGCGTTTACCTGACCAGCACAAGTGATTTCAGTGCCCAGGCTGATGCCTTGGAAATGGCATGCAGTGACCTGGTTGGCATAAATCTGGAAGGATTATCGACCGGAGTATCCCCGGCCGGACTTTCCGGTCAGATCATTACGGTGGCCGATTGTAATGAAGTGGCTGAGGTGAATGTGGCGGTTGAATTCAGGCAGGCGCCTCCTTGTGGATTTGCCAATATGTTGGCGTCCAATCCTCCAAAATTATGCCCTGACGGGAAATTCCAGTACGACATTGCAACTCAGGATTTTGAATCCGGGCTCGGCAGTTGGTCGGTGGTTCAGCTCCCTGAAAATAGCTCTACCTGGGAAAACCATGATTGGGAAATCATCACCAATTTACCGGAGAACAGACCCGGAGCCGGAATTTACGGCGCGGATCTGATTATCGGAGACTGCTATTCCGACCTGGAAAATGGCATCATCCGATTGCGAAGCCCGCTCATCAGCATTCCCGTCACTACCTCTGATCCTGTTCTGCTGGCTTTTGACCATTATGCTTCCATGGAACTGAACTGGGACGGGGGCAACATTAAATACAAACTCAATAATGGTCCCTGGACCGTGGTGCCTGCTTCGGCTTTTATTTTCAACCCGTACAATGGCAGTTTAAATGGCGGGGATAATGATAATCCCATGGGGGGTGAACCTGCTTTTACCGGAGCGGATGAAGGATCTGTTTCCGGAAGCTGGGGACAGAGCCAGATCAACCTGACCCAGTTGGGTGTTCATGCCGGAGATAATCTCCGCCTGCGGTGGGAGCTGGGAACCGATGGCTGTAATGGCTGGGACGGTTGGTATCTCGATGACATTGTGGTGTGTAGTTGCGAAGCTTCCCTCCCTGTGACTTTGGTCGATTTTAGGGCCCGGGGCCGTGGCAATGATGTGTTGCTGGATTGGAAAACGGAATCGGAATTCAACAATTCAGGATTTGAGGTGCAGAGAAAGATGGAGGGTGAGGAGCTTTTTGAGTCTATTGGTTGGGTGGAAGGCAACGGCACCAGTCAACAGCCCCATACCTATCAATTCCAGGATGAAACCCTTCAAAATGGAAAAACGTATTATTACCGGTTGCTGCAATTGGATTTTGACGGACGAAAGATGTTTTCCGAGGTAGTGGCCGTTTCCATAGGCAATGATGCGGGAACTGGCTTTACGATCGTTCCCAACCCAGCCCAAGACAGGATCAACCTTCATTTGAATGGAACTTTCGGAGGAGATTTCGAGTGCACCATTATTGATCTAAACGGCAAAGTGGTTTGGCAAGCCAGGGAATCGGATGCACTGCTGCAACCAATAGAAGTGAGTTCATGGCCTTCCGGTTTGTATTTTGTCCGGTTAAAAGGAGAAAATGTTTATGCAGTTCAGCGGCTGGTAATTGATTAGGAAATGGCATCGCTAAATTGGGTTTAAACAAGTATGTAACAGAATCATTACCTGTTTATTGATCAAATTTGTGCCGGAATCCATATAAATGGTAAGGATAAAACACGGAGTCAAAGGAGGCCCGGTTACCTGGGGCCCGGGAAAAGCGGGGTAAAATAATTGGTATTCCTTATGGATATTATTTGTATTGCTGCAGAGATTTATAATCTTTACATCCAATTGTAGAACACCGAACGCATTATCAGTATGAAAAAAATCGCGGTTTTCCCCGGGTCATTTGACCCGATCACTATTGGCCACTATGACCTGATCATAAGAGCCATGCCTTTATTTGATGAGATCGTAGTGGCAGTTGGAGTGAATTCGCAAAAGAACACCTTATTCAGCCTTGAACAGAGAATGGCCTGGCTCGAAGAAGTTTTTGAAGATGAGCCGACTATCAAAGTGGATTTTTTTGAAAAGCTGACCGTCGATTTTTGTCATAAGATCGGTGCGCGCTACCTGGTTCGTGGTCTGAGAAATGCTTCGGATTTTGATTACGAAAAAACCATTTCCCAACTCAATAACATCCTCGGGAAAGGGCTGGAAACGATCTTCCTCATCAGCAAGCCCGAATATTCCCATATCAGCTCCACCATCGTTCGCGAGATCATCAAGGGTGGGGGAGATGCAGCGCCTTTTTTGCCAAAGGAGATAAAGATTTAATACGAATTTTACGACAAATTTCGCCGGGTAGTCATCGCGTACACTGCGCCTCCTTTACGCGCCTTGCGGTTAAATTAATTTCACCAAAATAAGCCTATATTTTCTCCTCTGGCTTCTCATACCTTGAAAGCAGGTAAACAGCCACCAGTCCAAGCACTATAGCTATAATCACTCCAAAAACAAGGGCATTGCCTTCATAAGCCGCCGGCATCACATTTTTTTCAATAAAAGGCACTTCTTCCCCTTTGCTATTGATTCTGTATTCCAAAACATTACGCCAGGGCCATATTTTGTTAAGGGAGCCAAGCATAAATCCGGTGAGCACAGCCATGGTCTGATCGTGGTATCGGGCAAAAGTCCACGAAAGTAACCTTGAGAACAATGCAAGCCCCAACAAACATCCCAGCCCGAAAACACCGGTGATGAGGAGGCTTTCCATGTGGAAAGTTTTTAAAGCATCTTTGACAGTGGGAATAATGATGGTGTACATGCCGAGCAGCAATAAAATGAAACTACCCGAAATGCCTGGCAAGATCAGCGCGCAAATGGCCAGTGCTCCTGAAAGAAAAACAAAGGGAAGGGATTCGCTGCCCTGTCCCGGGTTCACCACAGTGATATAATAGGCCACCGCTGTTCCGATGATAAAGGCTGTAACGCTTATCCAGTTCCATTTTTTTACCTGCCTGCCCACATAAACAATGGAAGCGGCGATGAGTCCGAAGAAAAAACCCCAGACCAGGGTAGGGTAAGTTTCCAGCAAATGGGTGATGGTAAAAATGCCGCCCACCAGTCCGGTGACCATTCCGACCATTACAAAAAACAGAAAGGTGCCGTCGGCTTTTTGCCAGGTGGCTTTCATGCCCTCCTTTTTTAAAGTGCCGATGATGGACGGGTTCAAAATGACCTTAATGGCATTGATGAGTCTCTCGTATATGCCTGTAATAAAGGCGATGGTACCGCCCGATACGCCGGGAATCACTTCCGCGATGCCCATGGCCATGCCTTTCAGGACTAGTGGTGTTTTTTTCATGACCGCAAATGTCAGAAAATTATCTTGAATCGGGAAATAATTGCAGGAATGAGAAATGATCTGTTTTAGTTGCAAGTATTAGAAAACTCCTTTTGCTCCACGCACGAACCATCACACGAAGATGTCTCATCATGTAAAAAATTCGTTTTCATCCGTTTTATCTGTTCCATCTGTGTTCTATTCCTCCCGTTGAGGAAAAAAGGAACGCGGATTTAACGGGTTTTCATAAAAGTAACCGGCAACGCGCAACGAGCCTTTTTGTCAGGATCAGGATTTTCAGGATTACACGATTAACATGATTGGTTATTCCTTCGTAATCAGATACCTTTTTACTATTGAAATAATCTAAAACCAGCAACAAGTAACCAGTTACCCCTCCACCAACGCTTTCACCGCATTCGCAGGCTGTATGAATTTTCCGGTAGATTTGGTATCCCGGGTGTTTTTGCCATTGTTTTTGAGAAGGTTATAGGCCTCTTTTGTAGTCAGTTTAGGGTTGATGCTTTTCATGAGTCCGAGCAGGCCGGCTACATATGGGGTTGCCATGGAAGTACCGTTGTAACTTGCGTATTTGTTGGAAGGGATTGTTGAATAGATATCCACTCCCGGAGCGGCAACGCCCATATCGATATCATGTACGTAATTGGAAAAAACCGCCCGGTTGAGTTCATTGTCCACCGCACTTACGGCGATTACACCGGGGGCATTGGCTGGGGAATAATTTTTGGCATTGCGGTTCGAGTTGCCTGCTGCAACGACAACAATGGCGCCTTTTTTATTGGCATATGCGACGGCCTGTTTATAGGCCCGCTGACGGCTTTGATTTGAGGGCCCCCCAAGGGAGAGGGAAATGACATCCGCTCCTTTATCGGCCGCCTTGAGGATACCGCTGATGATGGATTGCTGTGTGCCCATGCCATTGGCATTGAGTACCTTGATGCTGCTGATCTGTGTGAAGCTGTTGTCGCGGGAATAGGAGGCCGTTCCGACACCGTTATTGGAAACGGCCCCGGCAATGCCGGCACAGTGTGTTCCGTGTCCCTGTGGATCATTATTGTATTGGCTTTCAATGGATTTGAAATTACCTTTTATATCTTCATGTTCGGCATCCACGCCGGTATCGAGGATGGCGACGAGGGCCTTTTTCTGAGGTTTTACTTTGTTCTTTTCCAGGTAATTATACAATTTATCCATCTCCATGGCTTCAAAGGCCCAAAGGTGTTCAATGCCCGGATCGTTGAGCCCGAATTTTTTATTGACTTCCGGCAGACGTTTGGCGGGAGTCATGGGATCAATTTGTATCACCTCATTGGCTTCCACCCAATCGATGAAGCCTGATTTGTTGAGCGCCCGCTCGATTTCCGGTCTTTTATTTTCGAAAGCCTCAGGGATATCCACAGTGTAATAGTCATCGAGGTCTGTAATGGTGCCGTCTTCCGGCTGGAAAGCGCGGTTAAGCGTAAGGTGGTATCGATCTATTATTTTTTGAAGGGACGCGGGCGTTTCGTTTTCATTAATTTCAATCAGTAATTCTGCATTATTGGCCACACTTATGGCTTCAGTTGGCGCATCAAAGGTGTGGCTCATGAATTTACCATTATACCACATGTAGAGCAGCAGACTGACCAGCATTACCGGAAGGAAGGTTATTTTACTTCTGGAAAATACCTGGAACAGCAAGCTGGTAGCTCCAAGCACCATGAGGTCGCGGAAGGCAGTAAATAATTTATCTGGAATCCCGGCAGAGGCGAAAGCCACACTACCGGCATAAGTCAACAGGCTTAACCCCAGGAGAGCGGGAATAAGTTTGGTGACATTCTCGTTCTTTTTATTGTAAAACCAAACGCCCAGTAAGACCAAGGCTGCAAAAAAACTAATTGAATATAGCATGTTAATCTATTATCTGTGAACACTATTATTCTCAACAACAAACTAAGCATTTACGTTCAATTGCGCAAATTAGAAAGACGAACGGGTTGAAAATTTTGCTGAACCGGGCTTGTCAGGCCACATCCTGCTGTTTTTTCGTGGTTTTTCAATCATCGCCGAGGATAAAAAAAAGGTTGTTTGAATGACAATTGAAGATTTATTACTTTATTTTGTTGCAAAGAACATATTTAAAACGTTATTATGACATGCCAAAGGGTTGCGAAGGCTTTCTAAAAGCAGGGTTCCTGTGAAAAATGCAGAGATACGCAGAATTTCATTATTAAAATTATTTTTAATTTATTGAAAATCAAAGAAATAAGCCTGAAATGAAATGCTGTTGCTTCATTGAAGAATTTGCAGTTGCAACAGCCTCCCGAATCCCGATTGATGTCCAGTAACTTTTCAGATCAATGAAGAAAATATATTTCTTTCTGGTAATGATGATTTTTTCGACAACCTTGTTGGCTCAATCCCCTCTTGAGCAGTTGGTCAGTGTCGATGCAAAAAATGTCAGCCTGGAGGAAGTGCTTTATCAGCTGATCGACCAACACAATGTCAAGCTCATTTTCAATAATAAAATCCTGCCCGAGCGCAATATAAACCTGCAATTAAAAGAGGTTGCGCTCAAAACAGCGCTGGAAGCTATCCTGGCAGGCACGAATATAGGTTTTGAAGCTGTGGGACGACAGGTGGTTCTGGTGGTAAAGCCGGCTCCACAGCCCAGCAAATATACGATTAGCGGTTTCCTGGAAGATAAGGAAACAGGAGAAAAACTGATCGGTGCCAGTATTTTTGATAAAAAAAGCCGAAAAGGCACCGTTTCCAATGCTTATGGTTTTTACAGTCTTACCCTGAATACTGGAGGGGTGGATTTGGTTTTTTCTTATATCGGTTTTGAAGCCATAGCATTAAGTGTTGATCTGACTAAGGACATTAGGGTGAATCTATCCTTGGAAAGTGATCTGACGCTTAAAGAAGTGATGGTTTTTGCAACAGATAGTACAACCGTATTGGCCAATGACGTAAGCATTGATGTGATCAATACTTCCGATATTAAAAGGTTGCCGGCTCTGGGAGGAGAGAAAGATATTTTGCGGACGACCCATTTGTTGCCAGGGGTGCAAACAGGAACGGATGGGGTAGGAGGTATTTATGTCAGGGGAGGCAATGCCGGTCAGAACCTTATTCTTATAGACGGGGTGCCTGTATATTACATTGCTCATGCTGTAGGGTTGTTTTCCATTTTTAACACGGAAGCTATACGTACGGCAAAGTTGGTAAAGGGAGGTTTTCCGGCACGTTACGGGGGGAGAATTTCCTCCGTTCTGGATATACGTACCAAGGAGGGGAATATGAAAGAAATCAAAGGTTGGGCCAACCTGGGGTTACTGACGGGAAGTGCCGGGCTCGAGGGGCCCCTGGTGAAAAATAAAAGCTCCTTTTTTCTTTCGGGAAGGTTGTCCTATCTCGATATGTATTTAAAACCTTATTCAGCCAGTTTGAAAAAGGAGATTGGAGAAAAAGGAGAAACCACCTATGATTTTTTCGACCTCAACGCCAAAATCAACTATGCATTTTCCGATGAGGATAAGCTGTACCTTAGTTTTTATACGGGTGGCGATGTTTTTCTGGATCAGGGAGATGAAAAAAAATACTATGCATTTGAAAATGAAGGAGACCCGGTGACCTTCCAGTATCATTACGGCTACCAGCAGTCCCTGCAATGGGATAATAAGGTGGCTGCTATGAGATGGAATCACCTGTTTAGTGATAAACTATTTGGAAATACCTCAGTGACCTATAGTAAACTTGCAGTTGGTTTTGAATTTACCACATTGGATTCTTTGTTCCAGGATGAAAGTGAGGAAGCATTGCTCCATAGTTATGCTCGCGGAAGTTATTTTACGGGAATAGAAGACCTGGGCGTTCATCTCGATTTTGACCTTGTGCCCAGTGCTTTGCATTATGTACGTTTTGGGTTTTCAGTACACAACAAAAATTTTAGGCCGGGAGCCGTTATTTATCGGGATTACTCAGACAGTCCCCCAAATACCGGTGCCGACAACCCTCTTGTGAGGGCAGTGGAATACAATGCTTATGTGGAAGATGAGTTCGTTTTGGGTAAATGGACCATCAATGCCGGACTCAGGGCCAATGTGCAGAGCGTCATCAAAAGGAATTACCGGATTATCGAACCGCGGCTCTCCATCCGATGGCAGGCGTTTCCAAAATGGAATTTCAAGGCTGCCTATAGCAGGACTTCCCAGTTTTTACACCTGTTATCCAGCTCAGGCATAGGCTTGCCTACCGATTTGTGGGTGCCTTCTACCGATAAAATAGCGCCACAAACCGCTTCTCAGGTAGTGGTGGGCGCTACGGTAGAGCCCGGCAAAAATTATTCCCTTAATGTGGAAGCCTATTACAAAATCATGCATAATTTGTTGAGTTTTTCCGAAGGGGCTTCCCTTTACAATGATTGGAGGAATAATGTTACTCAAGGCAAAGGAAGTTCTTACGGGGCAGAATTTTTTATTAAAAAAAATAAAGGAAAAACTACGGGCTGGATTGCCTATACCCTTTCTTTTACCGACAGGCAATTTGACCGAATCAATTTTGGCAATACCTATCCTTTTAAATACGACAGGCGGCATGATTTTAAAATAATACTGGCTCATCGCTTTAATGCCAGGTTTGAGTTGACGGCCAATTGGATCTACAGCACGGGATTTGCCTACAATCTGCCGCTTGAAAAATACAACATTCAATTGTCCAATTTTTTGCAAATCGATCCGGCCCCCATTATTGATTTTGGAACAAAAAATCAAAACCGGATGCCAGACTACCATAGGCTGGATCTGAATTTGAATGTTTATATTCCGGGAAAACACTCAAACCATCAGCTTAGTATCGGGGTAAATAACGCTTATAACAAAAAGAATCCCCTTTATTACCAGTTGCGCCGAGAATTAAATATTGAAGAAGATAAAGTAAAGGAAACGAATAAGTTTGTTCAGGTACTTTTGTTACCCATTGTACCATCTTTAAGTTATTCTGTAAAATTTTAATATCTTTGTAGAATGAAATTACATTGATTATGTTTTGGCGATATGTTGTGATCCTCTTTGTTTTCGTGGTTTTTTCCGCCTCTACCTGTGAGCGGGAAGTGGATTTACAATTGCCTGAGCCGCCCCAAAGACTGGTCATTTATGCATCCTTTACCGACAACCAGGATATTCATGTGCAATTGAATTCAAGTCGGTTTGTGCTTGATGAAGCCCCTGAGGAGTTCCTTTCGGATGTAAAGGTAGAATTGTTTGAAGAAGAATACCTGATCCAGCAACTTGGTTTTAAAATACCAGGAGGGAGGATGATGCCTTATTATTCCACCGCGGGATTTTCTCCTGAAATCGGCAAAAAATATTATATCAGAGCCGAACTCGACGGGTTTGATCCCGTAGTGGCCCAAAGCAGGATTCCGGTACCGAGGCATTTTTCCGAAATCTCCATTTCAGATGTGGTTATTCAAAATACAACGGGCAACCGAATCAATTATTCTTATACGGTGAACCTGCAGTTTAACGATACTCCTGACCAGGAAGATTTTTATCACCTCAACCTGTTTCAACAAGTATATACCCATCCTTTAACGGGAGGCGATGACGAACACGTTGACCTTATCCCTTTTGAATTCTCTGACAATAATGATGCTAATGATATTTTAGCCAATATTTCCGGGGGATTATTGCTTGAGGACGATCCCCTGAACGGTAATTATTCCTTCCGTGTGGCCTATGAGATCAACCCGGTCACCGAGTCACTGGGAAAATTATATATTGAATTCAGGACGGTTTCCCGTGAATACTATCAGTTTTACTCCTCTGTCACTCGTCAAAAGAAAAGTCCTGGGGGCATTTTGACCGAGCCTGTTTTTATCTACAATAATGTAGAAGGCGGCCACGGCATCTTCGCCGGGTACAGTGCCGTTTTGGATTCTCTTTCCATTATTGATTAAGTGAAAAAATATTTTTTCACTGTTTTTTTTCTCGCCTGATAAATTTATTTTCCTAATCAAAAGTATAAATCCGCCGTCGAAACAAAATTTATATTAAATATTCTGCAATAAATAATTTAATATTGATATTATGTTTTGAAAGGAGGGCAATACCTTAATTATCTACCTCTTAACGCGAAAGAAAAAAAATTCTGTTTCGCGTGGGGGAGGGGTGAGACAATGGTGTCTTTTAATCCTGAGAGCTTATTGCAGCGTTGAAAGTTTTTTTATAGATTTCAACGTTCAAATAAATAAAACAGAAATATAAGGACATGAGTACTGAATCCAAAATCAATTTTTTAGGGCAGTTTCCCATTTTTGACTGTCTTTCCGCGGATGAAAAATATGGACTAGCAGAGGTAATGGAGGCGAGGAAAGTAAAGCGTTACAGTTTTATTTATTTACCGGACGAATCTTCGGATTCAGTCTTTTTACTCGCAAAAGGAACCGTAAAAATTGGGACCCATTCCAATGACGGAAGAGAAGTGATTAAATCATTAATCCATCCCACCGCAATGTTTGGCGAATTGGGTCTTATCGGGGAAACCCACAGAAATGATTTTGCTCAGGCCCTGAAGGAAGAAGTAAACCTTTTTGTACTTCAGGTGAGTGATCTGAAAAAACTGATGAGCTTTAATTTTGAATTGTGCAACCAGGTGATGGCGCTCTTTGGAAGCAGGCTGATGAAAGCCGAGGGAAAGCTGGAATCCCTCATTTTTAAGGATGCACGTACCCGTATCGTTGATTTCATCAAAGATGCAATCGAGCATAGAGGAAGAAGGGTCGGGTATGAAATGTTGCTGAAGCACTCCCTGACCCACCAGGATATTGCAAATATTACTTGTACCTCCCGCCAAACGGTTACACTTGTTTTAAATGAGTTGAAAAAATCCGATCTCATTTATTTCAACCGGGGGCGTATCCTCGTACGTGATATGGCCAGTTTGGCATAAAGATCAATAGAGTTAGTTAGGTTAATGAATATTAATATGAAGGGCATTCTGATCAAACGAGATTTGGTTGGAATGCTCTTTTTTATTTAGTCAATATTCATCCGGATACGCCATTCTTTGGGATAGTAATTATTTACCCTGTTCTGGATCCCTTTAATCCAGCCCAGGGGCAAATTTTGATAGGTAACCAAAGCCCAGCCATCAGGGATTTCATCCAAATCGGGGGGCTCTTTTTTAAGAAAACGCAGCGCCTGTTCTTTTTCAAGTGTTACGGAAGGCAGATCCCGGGAAACCATGATACTCAGGGCCAGGTCAGCACTTGGAATAAACTGCTCTCTTTTAAATGTGCCTAAAAAGGTACCCGGGATATATCGGGCCAGGCTTTTTTGGACCCATTGATGTATTTCAGCATGTGATTTTAAAATGGCCCTCACTCCTTCATGGTGATCTTTGAAATAATCATACTCTTCGGGTTGAACCAGCCAGCGGCTTAATTCAGTTTTTTCTACCGCTGTCAGCCCATTGACCCTTGGTGTATGTTTGCTCCTGAAACTGATTTCCCGGCCACCATTGTTTTTATAACAGGCAATATAAAATCCCTCTCCTTTCACTTTGTGTGGATAAAATTGAACCCCGCGGTTTCGATGGAGGATATTCCAGGTTTCAGGAATTTCAAGCGGGTAATGCTCCAGGCCGTATTCTGCTTCCAGCCACAGGCCATGGGATTCGTTTTCCTGTTCATTGTAGGTACAGGTTGAATAGATCAAGGTGCCACCGGGACTGAGCAGTGGTACGGTGTTTTTCAAGATGCGTTGTTGCCTGAGGGAGCAGAAATTTACATGATCTTCCGACCAATGACCTACCGCATCCTCATCTTTTCTGAACAATCCTTCCCCTGAGCAGGGGGCATCCAGGAGGATCAGGTCGAAGAACCCTTCCAGTTTGCTGAAATCCTCACTATCATGGTTGCTGAGATAGGTGTTGGGGGTTCCCCACTTAATCAGATTGTATTCCAGTATTTTAAACCGGCTCCGGATGACTTCATTGCAGAGAATAAAACTTTCCGGGTGGAGGATAGACACCAGTAAAGTACTTTTTCCTCCCGGGGCAGCTGCCAGATCGAGAACGCGCAGCGGTTTGTTTAAATCCACACATTGTCTGACCGCCTCTGTCAGGAACATGGAGGAGGCTTCCTGCACATAATACTGCCCTCCATGGAACAATGGATCAAGGGTAAAAACCGGCCGTTCCGGTAAATATACTCCGTTGGAATACCATTTTACTCCTTCATAATTTTCTTTTTTGGATAAATTCGTTTTAAAAGGATTGAAATGCAGGCTTACAGGAGCAGGGGTATCCAGGGCGTCCTGGAAGGCTTCGAGCGATTCGCCCAGCTGCTGTCGTAATTGTGATATAAACGATTCAGGTAATTGCATAATGGTATTAAAGTAGCGGTGGTGTGGAAAATTTTCTCATTCGAAACGGACGCCTTTTTAACCTTTAAAATCTGATCTTTCAATGATCCATCTCCATATCCATCCATCCTCTTCATCTTCAATTTCTTCCACCCATTTCAATCCGCATTTGGTCAAAATACGGGTTGAGGCATTTTTTTCCGCCAGGGTATGGGCCTGAACCATGTTAACTTCCGGGTAGTCAAAGGCATTTTTGATTAATACCTGTGCAATTTCGGTTCCATAACCATTTTCCCGGTAAGACTCAATAATTTCATACCCGATCTCCACCATGCCGTCTTCCGGACTTCCTTTGTAACCGCAACTTCCTATCAGAATTTTGTCTTTTTTGTGAATGGGTAACCAGGTCCACCATTTGTCTTCCAAAGGATTCTCAGAAATAATATCCAGCGCATAACCGATCACCACCATTCCGAATTCGGTCCATTTTTTCGGAACTTTTGCCTGAAGGATTGCCGCTAAATAGTCATCCCCTTTCAGGGCTTCCCCCAAAATTTCACGAGTGCCGCAAATTAAAGTCAGATTTTCTGAATCAATTGTGTTGTTCATTTTTTAATGAAGTTTTAAATATTTTTTGTTTTAGAAATACCTTCCGACAATACTTCGTAAACCTTTTTATAATCGGGCCATTGTTTTAGGTAATCGAGGTGAAAGTGCATACTTTTTTTATCTCCCCTTATGGCCGGTCCGGTTTGCATAGGCCCGGGGGGGTGATCCATTACCTTTTGTGCCGTTTCCAGGATCAAAGGACGCAATAATTCGAATGGAATCCCTTCTTTTTCGGTAATGTCCCAGGATATTTGGTATAAATAGTTCGTGAAGTTATTGACAAAAACCCCGTTGACATGGAGGATGGCCCTTTCTCTGTCGTTGATGGGATAAGTTTTGCAGTTTAACTGCTCACCAATGGATTTCAAAAAGAGGGTATCCTGCTCATTATTGGCGTAATAACATATGGGAATCTCGGAAAAAGACAGCTTCCTGTCAATGGAGAAACTTTGAAAAGGATAAAAGGCTCCATACCTGGAAAACCAGGGGGCAAAAACATCGGAAGAAGTCACTCCGGAAGTATGTACGATCAACTTGCCCGATGCCCCAAGAACTTCCAGTTGCGCTGCCACCTCAATAATGGCATCGTCTTTAACGGCTACGATGTAAAGATCGGCATCGTTCCTGATATCTTCCAGGCTCGTTACATAAGGAATGTTCTCCGTTTGCTCAGAAAGCCGACGGGCCTTTTCCCGGGTGCGGCTGTAAATCTGGCATAACCCTGCATTACATTTGTAGAGCTGGTTCCCCAGGTGATATCCCATATTTCCTGCGCCGATTAAAACGATTTTTTGCTGCATGATTCGGGCATAACTTTTATCCAAAGTCGAAATTTAGTAATTCTCATTCAGTTTCCCTATTTTTGAGACCGTAAGGAATAACTTTGTGGAAAATCTTTGTTTTAGAAATTAAAATCTATCAGGTTAAAAAAAGCGAAGTAATAAAAAAATCTCCATAAGATCTTTTTTCCTGAATGAAATCCTGTTTGAAATAGATTTCGTCGGCTATAGAAGCAATCAAAAAAAATGCAACACAATCTGATCGTACAATTGGACAATGCGAATATCTACCAGAAAGGCCAGAAGGTGCTTGGGGAAGTCAACCTGCGCATCTCAAAGGGGGAATTTGCATACCTCATTGGAAAAACGGGGAGTGGTAAATCCAGTTTGCTAAAAACGTTATACGGGGACTTGCCTTTGACAGAAGGCCGAGGGCAGGTTGCCGGTTTTGACCTGAGTAAGCTGGACCGCCACAATATTCCTTTTTTGAGAAGGAAACTCGGAATCGTTTTCCAGGACTTTAATTTATTGTCCGACAGGACCGTGGCGGAAAATTTACTTTTTGTGCTGCGCGCGACAGATTGGCAAGACAAATGGGAGATGAACTCCAAGGTGGATGAGGCGTTGAGTTATGTTGGGTTACAGGATAAAATAGACAAAATGCCGCATCAATTGTCAGGGGGAGAGCAGCAGCGGGTGGTGATCGCCAGGGCATTGCTCAATAACCCTGAACTGATTATTGCCGATGAGCCTACCGGGAACCTGGATCCGGAAACCTCCGATGAACTGCTGATCCTGATGAGAAAACTGGCTGAAGAACAGAATACAGCCATTTTGTTTGCCACGCATGATTACCGCATTCTGGAAAATTTTCCGGCTGCCATCATTCGATGTATCAACGGAAGAATTATTAATGAAGAGGAGGTGAGGCTTTAGGGGGCTGGTTGCTGGTTGCTGGTTGAAGAGGATAGAACACTGATGAAACGGATAGGACGGATAGAAACAGATAAAAATCCGTTGAAACCCGTAAAACCCGTTCCATCCGCGTTCCATAAACGTTTGGTTTTTGTAAACATATAAAATTTGATATCAGAAAAGACAGTACAGGAAATCCTGGAGACCGCTAAAATAGAGGAAGTGATCCAGGATTATGTAAGTTTGAAGCGTCGCGGCGTCAACATGATTGGCTTGTGTCCGTTTCACAATGAAAAGACCCCTTCCTTCACCGTTTCCCCGGCCAAAAATATTTATAAATGTTTCGGTTGCGGCAAAGGAGGTAACCCTGTTCAGTTTTTGATGGAGCACGAACAATTTACCTTTCCCGAGGCCTTGCGTCATCTGGCCGGCAAGTATGGCATCGAGATCGAGGAAACAGAAGTATCCCCTGAGGAAAGGCTTAAGCAACAACAAGCAGACAGTTTGTTCCTCGTCAACCAGTTTGCCAAAGACTTTTATCAAAATCAACTCTTTGAAACCGATATGGGCAAAAGCATTGGCCTGAGTTACTTCAAGGAACGTGGTTTTCGCGAGGAAACGATCAAAAAATTCGGATTGGGATATGCTCCTGACAGCAAGGATCAGTTTACTTTAACGGCAGTCAATGCTTCGTACAATCTTGAATTGTTGAAAAAACTGGGACTGAGCACTCAATATGGCGGTGATTTTTTCCGAAACAGGGTGATGTTTACCATCCACAATCTTTCGGGAAAGGTGGTGGCTCTGGCCGGACGAATAATGGCAAAGGATGTCAAGGCACCTAAATACATTAACTCTCCGGAGACTGAAATTTATCACAAGAGTAACGTTCTATACGGCGCTTATTTTGCCAAAACGGCCATCCGTAAACAGGATGAATGCATTTTGGTGGAAGGTTATACCGATGTGATTTCTCTGCACCAGGCCGGCATAGAAAATGTGGTGGCTTCCTCAGGAACTTCCCTGACGGTGGAGCAGATTCGTTTGATCAAAAGATATAGCCCCAATGTCAAAATACTTTTTGACGGGGATAATGCCGGAATAAAGGCAGCTCTAAGAGGCGTGGATATGTTGCTGGAGCAGGATCTGAATATTCGGGTGGTCATCCTTCCCGAGGGAGAAGATCCGGATTCCTACCTGAAAAAAGCCGGAACTACAGCCTTTTTGGATTACATCAACGGACCGGAAGCCAAGGATTTTATTCTTTTCAAAGCAGACCTGTTATTGAAAGAAGCAGGGAACGATCCGATTAAAAGAGCAGGGTTGATCAAAGAAATTGTGCATAGCATCGCACGCGTCCCCGATCCGTTGAAGCGTTCCCTATTTGTAAAAGAGTGTTCCCGGTTGTTTGAAGTGGATGAAAATCTCCTCATCAATGAAACCAATAAAACGGTATCTTCTCAGATGAAACGACGCCAACAGGAAAGGGAGCTGGACAGACGTCGGGAACAACGGCAGGCCGACCGGCAGGCCCCAACAGAAACTCCCCCTCCCGATGATGGAAGTTTTCCAACCATGGAGCCCGGATTTCCATCTGAAGACCCGGGATATGGTTATGAAGAAGGGTTTGGAATGGGGGAGGAACCTCCTGTTTTCATCCCGGAGCAAAAGAGGAAGGAGGGGATAGTAGGAGATGAATTCCAGGAGAAGGACATTGTGCGGCTCCTCATCTCTTCAGGGGGGGAAATATTTGACAAGGAAGAGAACATTACCGTAGCCGAATACCTGCTTCATAATATAGAGGATGTGATCGATGAATTTGACAATCAGCTCTATAAGCTTATTGCCCATGAATGCCAGGAAATGCTGGCAAAAAATAAACCGATCACTTCCCAGGTTTTTATCAACCATGAGAACCCTAAAATTCAGGTGCTCAGCGTTAATTTAATGTCTTCTCCTTATGAATTTAGTGAAAATTGGGGAAACAGGTTTGAAATTTTTTTGAACCAAAAACAACCCGATGCGAATTTTATTGAAGAAAGTTCCAAAGTCCTGATGCATTTTCGTTTGAGGAAAATTACCCGAATTTGTGAAAAGAACAGAAAAAAGATCAAAGAACTCAGCGATTCCGGGCAACACGATGAATCAGTCAAATATTTGCACGTACAATTGAAACTGGATAAAATCCGGACAGAATTAGCCAAATCCCTCGGAATTGTAGTCGTGAAATAACAGGGTTGAAAATGGTCAAATAAAAACGCCGGATTTTTTGAATACCGGAAGTGTTTTTCAACCTGTTTTATATCATAATTATATCATAATCAATATATTATTCCTTTTTTATAGGAAGATGACCTCCACGTTCATAATGAAATTTTCACTGCAATGCGCATCATATCAGGAGATAAAGTATCCTGATTTTATTTCAATGATTATATGGACGATTTTTTAAAAAAGAGGAAGGTTGAAATACTTCAAAATTCTACATTTGGTAATTGATATTGGGGAACCCCCAAAAAGAACCCCGAATTTCACTCAGGCGAAATTCGGGGTTACTTTTTTGAAAAGCTAAAAAGAGTTCAATTATGCATTTCTGTTGATACAGTTCAGGTCTTCGAAAGCCTGTTTCAACCTTGCCACAAAAGTATTTTCTCCCGCGCGCAACCAGGCACGTGGGTCATAATATTTTTTGTTTGGCTTATCATCACCGTCAGGATTCCCGATCTGGCCCTGGAGGTAAGCGTGATTTTTGGCTTCATATTCCCTTACACCATCCCAGAAGGCCCACTGTGTGTCGGTATCTATATTCATTTTTACAGCGCCGTACTCAACTGCCTCGCGAATTTCTTCCTGGGAAGAGCCTGAGCCTCCGTGGAATACGAAGTTGATTGGATTGGGTGCTGTATTAAATTTCTTCTGGGCATAGTCCTGTGAATTTTTCAGGATAATGGGACGCAGGGTTACATTCCCTGGCTTATAGACGCCGTGTACGTTACCGAATGCTGCAGCAATGGTAAAACGGTTGCTTACAGCAGACAGTTTTTCATAAGCATAGGCTACTTCTTCCGGCTGAGTATAAAGGCGTGAGCTATCGACATCAGAATTGTCAACACCATCTTCTTCACCACCTGTAACCCCCAGCTCGATCTCGAGGGTCATGCCTATTTTATCCATACGTTTTAAGTATTCAACACAGGTTTCGACGTTTTCCTCGATAGGTTCTTCAGAAAGATCGATCATGTGAGAGCTGTATAATGGATAACCTTTCTTGGCATAAAATTTTTCACCTTCAGTGATCAATCCATCAATCCATGGAAGCAATTTCCTGGCACAGTGGTCAGTGTGCATGATAACGGTTACGCCATAGGCTTCAGCCAGTTCATGAACATGTTTTGCCGCTGAAACGCATCCGAGAACGGCTGCTTGCTGGTTTTCGTTACTCAGGCCTTTACCGGCGTAAAATACGCCACCGCCATTGGATAATTGAATGATTACAGGAGAGTTAACCGCGGCCGCCGTTTCCATAGCGGCATTGACAGTGTCCGTACCGATGCAATTGACTGCAGGTATTGCAAAATTATGCTCATTCGCATAGTTTAATAACTCTGTTACTTCGTCACCATGTAAAACTCCTTTACGGAATTTGGTATTTTTAGACATAATATCTGTTTTAAATTTAAAAAAGACCTCTAATTTCAATTCGTACAAATGTAAAAAAAATGTACATGAAATCAGCGGTCTTTTAAAAAAAGTTGACCAATAAAAAACGAATTTAAATAGCATAAATAGAATGCATTTAAATCGCTGGAAATCAGTTTTATATAAAACTATTTCATCCCTTGTAAATGGGAATTTGGAAATTAAATGATTTCATTCTCCGTAAGATACCTTTCTGCATCCAGGGCTGCCATACATCCGGTGCCGGCGGCAGTGACCGCCTGGCGGTAGACCTTGTCCTGTGCATCTCCTGCTACGAATACGCCTTCAATTTTGGTATGAGTGGTTCCGGGTTTTACTTTGAGGTAACCGATTTCATCCCTGTCCAGCCATTCAGCAAAAATTCCTGTATTCGGTTGGTGGCCTATGGCGACAAAAAAACCACTGGCGGCAATTTCAGAAGTTTCTTTGGTCTTGTTATTAAAGACTTTTACTCCTTCTACTTCTTCTTCTCCAAGGACCTCCAATGCTTCAGTATTCCAGTGAATCTCAATGTTTTCCATATTCATCACACGCTTTTGCATAATCTTCGAAGCGCGCAATTCATCACGTCTGACGAGCATATGTACTTTCGGGCATAATTTTGCCAGGTAGGAAGCCTCTTCACAAGCGGTGTCCCCGCCACCGACGATCACTACTTCCTGGCCACGGAAGAAAAATCCATCACAAACAGCACAGGCAGATACCCCTTTGTTCATTAATTTTTGCTCGGATTCGATACCAAGCCATTTGGCACTGGCGCCTGTTGAAATGATTACCGTATCGGCATGAACCTCAACACCGCCCTCGGTCCATACTTTATGCACCGGGCCGGTAAAATCAACTTTATTGATCATATCGTATCTTACCTGGGTGCCGAAGCGCTCTGCCTGCTTGCGGAAATCCTCCATCATTTGAGGACCCATAACTCCATCAGGATAACCGGGATAATTGTCCACTTCTGTAGTGATAATTAATTGTCCGCCGGGATCTTTTCCCGTATATACAACCGGTCCCATATTGGCGCGCGCAGCATAAATTGCCGCGGTATAACCTGCAGGTCCTGATCCGATTATCAAACATTTTACATGTTCTGTTGCGTCTGCCATTATATCTTATTTATTGTTTTATTTAAATTATTTGCAAAAATAGTAATTCTGGGTTTAGGGATGTGTTATTTAGATCACAAAAGAGGAGGAGATTGAATAGAATTAAATGTTTTTAAGTGGTTTTTGTTTACGTCTTTTGCGAGTTTTTTAGAGAATCTGCAAAGCAAAATTGTTAAAGCTTTTGTTAATGGCAGGATTTTTTACCATTTCATTTCATTTTTGCCAAAGTAATCATTAAATATGCAGTTCAGTGCAAATAAAGTGCTGAAAAGGGAACAATTAAGCAAATCTCCCGTAAAAAATTTCAGAGTAATCTTTTTTGCTTTCTTTTTTTAAAATTTGTGGTTAATAAGGCTACTCTGCAGACTCTAATCAAAAAAACACAAAATTTCACTTTCCGGGTAAGCAAAGGTGTTTTAAGTAGCTGTATTTATAGTTGCTGGACTCATTATTCCCGGGATTTGTTATTTTTTCCGGAAATCCATTTGATCTTGGTAACGATAAAAAAATGCGTATGAAATTTAAATTTTACTTTTTATTATTGTTTTTGTTGACCGGGATGCAAAGTGTTGTGTTTGCACAGCATTCTGTGGCACGTGAATGGAACGAATTATTGCTGGAGTCCATTCGAAATGACTTTGCCAGACCTACGGTTCATGCCCGTAACCTCTTCCACGTTTCGGCCGCTATGTATGATGCCTGGGCGGCTTATGATGAGGAAGCAAGGCCATTTTTCCTGGGGCGTACAGTGGGTAATTACACCTGCAATTTTAATGGTGTTCCGACACCAGCGGACGTACAGGCCGCCAGGGAAGAAGCCATTAGTTATGCGGCTTATCGCCTGATGAGACATAGGTTCCAGAATTCACCCGGAGCGGCTTACCTGTACGGGCTTTATGATAATTTAATGGATCAGTTGGGGTATGATAAAACGTTTACTTCGCAGAATTATGCGACAGGGCAGCCTGCCTGCCTGGGGAACTATATCGCTAACCAGCTCATCAATTTTGGTTTTCAGGATGGGTCCAATGAATTGAACGGTTATGCCAATCAGTACTATGCGCCGGTCAATGCCCCTTTGGTCATGCTATCCGATGAGCCCAATGTAATGGAGGACCCGAATCGGTGGCAACCACTAACCCTTGATGTGTTTATCGATCAGTCTGGGAATGTAATCCCTTTTAATACACCGGCTTTTTTAAGCCCGGAATGGGGCAATGTCACGCCATTTTCTCTATCCATTGATGATGCAACCATTCACAATCGGGATGGCCATTTGTATTGGGTATATGATGATCCGGGACCACCGCCTTACATCCAGGATGATGGGGGAGGACTGTCACAGGAATATATGTGGAATTTTTCCTTGGTGGCCGTTTGGTCCGGGCACCTTGATCCAAATGATAATACGATGTGGGATATTTCTCCTGGCGCCATTGGTAATATTCCTTTGGATGCTTATCCAACTACCATACAGGGGTTAAGGGATTTTTATAATTACCAGGATGGCGGTGATATTGGTCATGGGTATGACCTCAATCCCAAAACGGGGATGCCTTACGAACCTCAAATTGTAAAACGGGGAGATTATGGCCGCGTTTTGGCAGAATTCTGGGCGGACGGTCCTAATTCCGAAACACCTCCGGGCCACTGGTTTACCATTCTCAATTATGTCAATGATCATCCTGATTTGGTGAAAAAATTCAGGGGTCAGGGGGAAATAATCGATGACCTGGAATGGGATGTCAAAGCATACCTCCTTTTAGGGGGAACGATGCACGATGTGGCTATTTCTGCATGGGGGATTAAGGGATGGTACGATTACCTTCGACCCGTATCCGCCATTCGATCCATGGCCGCTCGAGGACAATCTTCCTCTCCGTTTTTGCCAAGTTATGATCCGGCGGGGATTCCACTTGTGGAAGGAGCCATCGAATTGGTAAATATTGGTGATCCGCTTGCAGGGAATGATGACCAGCATGTGGGTGAAATAAAACTAAAAGCATGGCGTGGGCCGGATTATGTAAATGATCCGGCAACAGATGTCGCCGGGGTAGGCTGGATCCTTGCACAGGATTGGTGGCCCTACCAAAGGCCATCGTTTGTGACGCCTCCTTTTGCTGGATATATTTCAGGACACTCCACTTATTCCAGGGCTGCTGCTGAAATACTGACACAACTCACGGGGGATAATTTCTTCCCGGGAGGAATGGGTGTATTTCCTGCTCCCCAGAATGAATTTCTTGTCTTTGAAGACGGACCCTCTGAAACCATTACCCTTCAATGGGCTACCTATCAGGACGCTTCTGACCAGTGCAGCCTTTCGAGGATATGGGGAGGCATTCACCCGCCTTGCGATGATATTCCAGGACGCCTCATAGGATACAGAATAGGGCATTCAAGTTTCGCTTTTGCCGAAAAATTCTTCTACCGGGATGAAGATGGAGATGGTTATACCTCCAATATCGATTGCGATGATAACAACCCGGATATCCATCCCGGAGCTTCGGAAATTTGTGATGGACTGGACAATGATTGTAACCTGATCGCGGATGATGCAATTACCTATTATACTTATTACCGGGACAATGACAATGATACCTATGGTGACGGGGGAGACTGGGTTGAAATCTGTGAAGCCACCGCACCTCCCGGTTATGTGAGCAATGACCTGGATTGTGATGATACCAATGCCAATGTAAACCCTGCCATGGCTGAAGTTTGCGACGGAAGCGATAACAACTGCAATGGTTATGAGGATGAAGGATTGGAACAATTCACCTATTATCGGGATAATGATGAGGACAATTATGGTGATGCGGGCACATGGATACAAACCTGTGACAATACGGCTCCGGCAGGGTATGTTACCAACGCCATGGACTGTAATGATGCCGATGGTTCCATCAATCCTGATTCACCGGAGGTATGCGACGGAATGGACAACAACTGTAATGCTTCGACGGATGAAGGACTTCCGATCACCACTTACTACCGGGACAAAGACGGCGATTCCTATGGGGATGCTGCCAACTCAGTCGAGGTCTGTGTGGATGGAGCTCCTGAAGGGTATGTCGCCAATAACCAGGATTGTGATGACAATAATTCAGAGATCAATCCGGGAGCTGAGGAGGCTTGTGATGGTAAAGACAACAACTGTAACGGTCTTGCAGACGATGGCGTACCGGTCATAACTTATTACAAGGACAATGACGGTGACCATTTCGGAGATGCCACGGTAGCCATTGAAGCTTGTCAGCTTTGGGCACCGGATGGTTATGTCGAAAACAACCTGGATTGTGATGACAACAATCCGCTGGTCAACCCGCTGGCTTCAGAAAATCCGGATAACAACATCGATGAGGATTGCAGCGGGGTGGATTTGTTCCAGGACACCAAAGTGTTCCCCAACCCGGCGCATGATGAGGTGTTTGTGCATCTTCCGTATATTGGCCAGTTGACGTTGCAGCTTGTTGCCGTGGATGGCAAGATCGTTCGTCAGGAAATGATAACCTTTGAAAACAATGCCGCAAGGATTGGGCTTGAAGGACTGGACCAGGGGGTTTATTTCATTACCCTGATCAATAGCGATAACGAACGGCTGGCGAATGAAAAGATATTAAAATATTAGCCTTTATAATTAATGGTTTTTTAAATATGAATCCCCGGGCTTTGGTTCGGGGATTTTTTTTATCTAACCAAGCATTTGAATGGCCATTGCAGCCTGTTCCCGGGTAAGCCCCGTTTCATAATGTGTTTGAATAAAACGCTTTTTCTGATGGGGCAGGAGGTCATCTACATCATCAAAAATGACATAGTTGGTTACCTTGTGGATATCCAGCCAGTCTTGTATTTCCTTACCACGTGAAATCATATACAAAAGCTCCTCATCAAAATGCGTGATACCTACCACCTTGCCAGGTAAGGCTCGTGCTTCCCACATCTCCTGCATCACTTCAACGCCCAGATAACGCCAGGAAGAACTGATCACAACATCAGCTCCGGTGGTATCGATTATTTGTTCCAGGTTTTTTACACAGCCCGCATCAAATAAAAAACCAAACCGATCCCGGTCCCGGTATCCATGCAATAAGGGTTCTAAGCCTTTCCTCCAGGCATTATCGAATTTGTCGATTTGCAGGACACCGTCGAAGTCTAAGAATAGAATTGGGTTGTGGGACATGGGATAGTATATTTGTTAGTGGGTAGAATTTAGAAAGTGGATCCTTTTAAAAGTCATTTTTTGAAATTTGAACTCCCAAAAACTTCGTTATTCGATATTCGATATTCGATATTTTGCGGTTCTGTCTAGTACTTTTGGAACCTCAGAACCTGCCGACGTTGCGTCAGCTACCGTATATACATAAATGTTACTTTTAGGTAGATATTATTCAACTCTTTCAGAGTTGCCAAATTTATTTTATTAAACAATGGATTTCATCCATTGCCATTAATATTGATTCCCTTTCGGGAATAGATTTTAGTAATGAGAAACGAATTAATTGGATTATTCTGTAAAAAAAATCCCCAACGGGGATGAATCTCAATTAACACAGTATGAAATGCTGTGTTAAAACAATATCTGCAGGCAACCCTGAAATGGGTTGTATTTTATTGTACCCTAAAAATTTATGTATATACGGTAGCGTTGCGTCAGTAGACAGGTGTATAATTCAGACTGCAGAAGTCTTATTCATTTAATTTTGTCCTTTTTTAGGATAAGATTTCAGGTCTCTCTAAAATAAACAGATTTTGGATTCCTTTGACATTTTTTGGTTTCGATTAAAATTTTATACTTCAAAACCAAGTTTTAATGCTTTCAAAACAACGGCTTGTTCGGCAATGTCCCCTTTGAGTTTTGTATCCATTTGATTTCTTTTTTCACAAGATAGGCATAAACGAAAAAAGCCCGTCATTGCTGACAGGCTTTTTTTCTTAGTAGCGGGGGCAGGACTTGAACCTACGACCTTCGGGTTATGAGCCCGACGAGCTACCAACTGCTCCACCCCGCGATATTTAGGACTGCAAAGATAAAATATATTATTTCGAAAACAAGACTTTCGAAAGGTTTATTTTTATTTTTGTTTGGTTAGTGAATGACTAACAACCGTTTAAAGGGGGAATTTTTTTGTTCCTGCTTGAATTTGCAAAAATAAATACCTGGCATCCAAAGGCTTGTGTCGAATTCAATTTTTTCAGGCCCGGAGACTTCTTTGAGAATCTCCGTCATTTTTACCCCCAGCACATTGTAGAAAACAATTTCGGTGAGTTTTGCCTCATCGTTTACCGGGCTTATTGCTAAAAAAACTTTGTCGCCGGAAGGGTTAGGGGAGAGGGACCATTTCGTTTCCGGTTCAGGAATTTTTGTTACTCCTGTGTTATTCGCCGTCAGGAAGATGCGGACATCGTCGAAATAAAAACCATCTTCCTGTAAGTACCCGTCAGATACCATTGAAAACTGAATGCTGATCTCGTCGTTCTGGTTTACGAACGGGGTGATATCAATGATTTCTTCCACCCAGCCTTTTTGATTTCCGTCGTAAACGGGATTGCCTTCATCCTGGAATTGAGTACCCAGACTTGAAAATTTTCCGCATAGGGGGAAATAAGCTCCTCCGTTTACCGACAAAGAGACCTGGGCGTAATCGTATTGTGGTTCAATATCCCATTTGGCCCAAAAATTCAGGTAGGCTTTTTCAAATCCCGTATTGAGGGAAACCGGGTTTTGAAGATGGATATGGTTGGATATATTATTTGCATAAACTCCGGCAGGTGAATCGGTGATGCTCGACGGGGGAGAATAAAACATATTATCAGTCTGGTTCCAGGGGCCGGAGATAATTTCCCAATGGTCAAGGGATGCTTCTGTATCTGAGAACACGGGTGGGTTGTCGATAAATATTTTGCTAATGGTATCTCCCTGGATATAATCTCCATTGGACAGGGAAAGGTAAAATTTTATTACATCGCCGTTTTGAATCTCCGGATTCAGGGTAAACGGGATGGAGCCATCCACGGACTCATTCATTTCCAGCCAATGAGAGGATGAGGCACCTACCTCCAAAATATTATCACTCACCGGGGTTAAACTGACCTCAAGAGATCCTTCCTGGAGTCCAATTCTTTTTAAACTGTAATAAAAGGTTGATTCAAGGCTGTTGGTAACCCCTGAGTTTATATCTTTTAACAGTCCGAACCGATGTAAAAGTGATGCCGCATTCAGGTTCATCAGCATGGTATTACGACAATTGGGAATGATCTGGTCTTCGGTAGGCCAGAATCCTCCGCTGGAGCCTACTTCAGGAGTAAAAGAAAAAATGGAAGGTTTTGTGTTTTGTTCACCGTACATCCAGTCATCAGAATCTCCATTGACTACATAACCTACCGTTTCGGAACCTATGCCCGAAATGAAATGATTATCGGCCACCAAAACGTCTGCCATATTGGAAAAGGTTTCCTGGTCAGGGGTATAAGAGTCCGAAAATCCCCAGGGATGGATGAGCAAGTCCCCGTGGGTATGATAATTCAGCGCTATTTGAAACTGGTGGGCATTGCAGAAGTCACGAACCGCCCTGGTTTCAGGTTCCGAAAAAGCTTCCGTACCTCTATAGGTTTCCGACAGTGGATTTTCAGAGGAACCTTCATTGTCGTATCCCCATTCATGGCCATAGTTCCGGTTGATGTCCACTCCATGAGAACCATCCCCGTTTTCTACCCGGTTTTTGCGCCACAATCCGCCTCCATCCGGATTGTTGATTTGGTTGTAAACATAACCGTCGGGATTGATACAGGGGATAAAATACATTTCTGTATGATCGATCAGGTACCGGATTTGTTCATCACTGTCGTAATTTTCCAGCAGGTACCACATATAATAGATCAGTTGAGAAAGGCTGGCCGGTTCGCGGGAATGGTGCAAAGCCGTATAGAGGATCTCCGGCTCATTTTCATCCATTTCAGGGTGATCAGAGATACGTACCCAGTGAATGGGGCGTCCTTCGTAGGTGAGTTCTTCTGTCAGGGGTGATTTGGTGGAGATCAGGTCAGGGAATTTTTCTTTCATATCATCCAGGATGGACAGCATTTCCTGCCAGGTGAAAAATCCTGCCATATTGCCCAACTCGAAATTTTCCGGAGTGGGAAATTTTGGGGCGGCTACATTCTCCTGACAATCTTCCGGGCCCCTGTAATCAGTTGGTTGTCGGGAAGGATCAGCATACCAGGCCTCCACGTCGGGGATCAATATTTCATATTCGAATCCTGCAGCAGACAACTGTTCGATCTCATAAGTGGAAAGATCTGTAATGAAATACCTTCCTTTGGCGTAAGTGCCGTGGTCCACCGCTAAGTGAATTGCTGCAAGTTCCTCCAGGGTTTGAATTTCATTCAAAAACACCTTTACCTTCGAATAGGATAGGGAAGCTTCCTGGGCAAAGCCAACGGAAACCAGGGAAAGGAATAAAACAGTCAGGATGTTTTTCATTTTGCTCATAATTAGGTGGCGGTCTGGAAAAGCTGCAAATTAATACCTGTATCCTAATCGCCCAATAATGGAAAGCAATAAATAGCGCTCTGTCAACTGGCGGATACATTTAATTTTCACTCTGTTGAAGTTTTGTGGTTTCAAAATGGTCCCGGCACTTCGTGCACGAGGATCTCCCTTCGGTCGATTTCAGGGTTGTTTCAAAGTGGTTTCAATATTGTTTCAAAATGGTTTCAAGGTTGTTTCAGGGCACATCACGCCTTCGACATTCGATATTGGATACCTTGCCTGCTGTCGCAGTAAGGCAGGTTCTACATTCTGCGGTTCTGATAGCAATGCGATAGAACCGCAGAATGTAGAATATCTAACCCGCCTGCTGACTGCAGGAAGGGAGGTGTAGAAGTCAGCAGTGTTCTTAATAATTCTAATTTTTATTGGTTGTTTAATACTGTTCCAGCACTTACTGATTAAATATAAAAATTAGAAGCAAGAGTGGTCAATTAACTGTTTCTTTGAGTTTCTAAAACCTTGAATTAGCAGGTTGAAAGAGCCATGAATTGCCCCGTTTTCTAATTTTTTCCAATTACACTCCGATTATTGTGTAAAAGACTTATATTTGCGGAGTTTTTTTAAAGGGTTCTCCAAAGGAACCCTCTAACGCTTATTTTATTAATTTCTAAAAAAGTAAATTTTTACGTTATGCAAGGAAAAGGAATTGTGAAGTTCTTCCTTGTTGTGATGACATTGGTCACATTAATTCAGTACATTTTTATCCTGCCAACACAGCGGGTAGAAAAAGATGCTGATGACTATGCGATGAAGTTGTCAAAACAAGCGGCGAACGAAGTGAGAGCGGTGGCTGTTTATAAGCAGGCGCGTGCGAAATTCCTGGACTCAATGTCCACGGAAGAGGTATTTAAGTTGCCTCTATTGAAATCTTATACCTATCAGGAGCTCAAATCCCGCCAGTTAGCACTGGGACTTGACCTTAAAGGGGGTATGAGTGTCGTCTTACAGGTAGACCTCCGTGAGTTCATCAGATCATTGGCCAATGATAGCAAAGATCCTACTTTTTTAGAAGCGTTAGAAAAAGCAGCTAAGGCCCAACAATCTGAACAAACAGATTTTGTAACGTTATTCGGACAACAATACGCCAAATTAAAGAGTGCAGACGAAAAGCTCGCTCCTATATTTCAGCGTAATGAAGCCATGCGTGACCAGGTAACTTTTAATACCTCGGACGCCGAGATCATTGCATTACTCAGAGAGAAATCGAACGAGACCGTTGACCTGACCTTTAAGCTGTTGAAACAGCGTATTGACAAACTGGGGGTGACCCAGCCGAACGTTTCATTGGATAAAGAGCGTGACCTGATCGTCGTTGAGCTTCCGGGTATCGATAACCCTGAACGTGCACGTGAAAACCTTCAGGCTGCTGCGAAACTCGAATTCTGGAACCTCTACCGCATCAATGATCCGGGAGTGGTACAGTTTTTTGTTGACGTTAATGAAAAACTCAGAGCTGAAGCCGGTCTGGAAGACCAGGCTCCTGAAATGAGAATTGATACGATCACCACCCTGGATTCTTTAGGGAATCAGATTATTACCTATGATACTTCCCAGGTGGTAATGAATACAGCAGCAGGACCGTTATTTGATGTTTTCCAGGTGAACAGCCAGGGAGGCTTCGGTCTGGCAGCTATGGGAATTGCAGAAAGAACCAAGCGCGATACCCTGTCCAAATTATTGAACAGACCTGATATTGCTTCCATGTTTCCGGGAGAGGTGATGTTCCGTTGGGATAAAAACCCAATAGATTTTGGCCCAGATGCGGGTGTGGACAATGATAAGGATATGTATCGTTTATACGCAGTTAAGCTTGAACGTGATGGTAAATCTCCTTTGACAGGAGAGCATATTACTACTGCAGGGACAAGTCCTGACCCTCAAACAGGTGAGATTGCCGTTTCATTATCAATGGATGGTACCGGTACAAGAATCTGGAATAGAATGACCACCGTTGCCGCCAATGATAACAACCGGGAAGTTGCCATCCTTTTGGATGACGAAGTGGTTTCGGCTCCTCGTGTGATCAACCCGATTCCTTCCGGAAATACACAAATTACCGGTGGATTCAGCATACAGGAGGCCAATGACCTTGCGAATATCCTCGAGATTGGTAAGTTGCCTGCGGAAACGAAAATCATTCAGGAATCTCTGGTAGGACCTTCCCTTGGTAAGGAAAATATTGCCCGAAGTATGAAGGCCCTGATCATTGGTTTTGCACTGGTTTTTGCATTCATGCTCTTTTACTACGGTGGAGGGGGTATTGTTTCCGTTATTACCCTGTTGCTGAACCTGTTCTTTATCTTTGGGGCGCTGGCTTCCTATGGTACGGTACTGACTTTACCCGGTATTGCGGGTATCGTACTCACCATTGGTATGTCGGTGGATGCCAACGTAATCATATACGAACGAATCAGGGAAGAGTTACGAGATGGCAAGTCTCTTTTGATGGCTATCAGCGATGGTTTCAAACACTCCTATTCGGCTATCATCGATGCCAACGTAACCACTATCCTTACTGCTTTCGTCCTGGCTTACTTCGGACTTGGTCCGATCAAAGGATTTGCGGTGGTATTGATCATTGGTGTGTTATCTTCTTTGTTCACGGCTGTATTAGTTGGACGTTTGATTATTGATCAATGGACCAAAAAGGACAGACAGATTTCTTTCTCCACTTCGGTTTCCAAAGATGCTTTGTCAAAACTTAATATTGATTGGTTGGGCAAACGTAAATACGCGTATATCATTTCTGGAACCGTCATTTTACTTGGTCTGATTTCTTTCTTTACCAGAGGTTTTGAATTGGGCGTCGATTTCAAAGGAGGATATTCTTACAATATCACTTTTGATCAAACAGAACCAATCGATGCTCAGGCACTGAGAGAATCGCTTACGACTGTTTTCGAGGGCAATACGCCTATCGTGAAGGCCGTAGATGCTGCAAATACCTTCAACGTAGTGACCGATTATATGATCGATGCTGTTGAGGAAAAAGATGAAACGACGGGAGTAGTGACCAAGCCTTCTGATATTGTCATGGCAAAATTGTTTGAAGGCGTTAACGGTATGGTTGGAGGAAATCTTGACTTCGAGCAGTTCAAACTTCCTGACGGAGTGGGAACCAACGTAACAAGTTCCAGCCAGGTAGGGCCGACCATTGCGGATGACATTCAGCGTAGTGCCTTTTATGCGACGGTTTTTGCCTTGTTGCTGATCTTCCTTTACATCTTCCTGCGTTTTAGCAAGTGGCAGTACAGTTTAGGAGCGGTAGCAGCTTTGTTCCACGATACATTGATAACGCTGGCTGTATTCTCCATGTTCCATGGATTGTTTAAGTTTACCATGGAGATCGACCAGGCATTCATTGCGGCCATCCTTACGGTGATCGGCTATTCTATCAACGATACGGTGGTAGTTTTTGACCGTGTAAGGGAGTATTTCAACAAATACACCAGGAAAACCAAGGCAGAAGTGATCAACGGAGCGATTAACAGTACGATTTCCCGTACGGTTATTACCTCTATGACTACCTTGTTCGTGGTTGCTGTATTGTTTGCATTTGGTGGTTCCAGCATCAAAGGTTTCGCCTTTGCATTGTTGGTGGGTATCGTAGTCGGTACCTATTCATCTATCTTCATTGCAACGCCTATTATGGCGGATTTGACGGGAGATATGAAAGCTGTTGATGCATCAGAAAGTAAACCAGGCTTTTCCAAGAAGGCTAAAGCAGATGCTTAAAGCATAGAAATTTAGTATAAAAAAAAGCCCTTCAAGGATTTTCCCTGGAGGGCTTTTTTCTTTTAAAAATACCGCTCGTAAAACTCCACGATCCTTTCATCCGTTTTGATATCCGTTGCACGTATCGGTTGTTTGAGTACAATCCCTTCAAGGGTTCGGCAACGACTGAGGGCCACGTAAGTCTGCCCGTATTCAAAAGCCCCGGTTCCCAGGTCGATGACCACTTTGTCAAAGGTTTTTCCCTGGGATTTGTGGATAGTGATCGCCCAGGCCAGCTTCAGGGGATATTGAGTGAAGGTTCCGAGGGTTTCTGTTTCAATTTTTTCGGGATTACCGGGATTGATTTCATATTTGAGTACCTCCCATTCCATCTTGCCAACCTCGATATACCTCGGTTTGTTTTGATCGTCCTCGACCATTACCGTGATGTTGTTGTCCTCCAGTTTGACGATCTTGCCGATGGTGCCGTTGACGAATTGTTTCTCCGGGTCATTTTTGATGAACATAACCTGAGCGTCCAGTTTTAAGTTCAGTACGGCTTCGGTCGGGTAGCGGGAAGCAGGAAAGTCACCGGTAATTTTGGCCATATATGTTTGTGCCGGCAACGGGATGGAATCGATCTTTCTTTGGTTGATGTGATCCACAGAATAGTTTCGGGCGGAAAGGGTGATGAAAAAATCTTCAGGTTGAAAATCAGGCCTATACCGTTCATTGAGATCCTCAAGATCATCAAAATCCGCCCTGTTGAGCCTGACGCTGTCCAGCAGCCGGAGAAAAAAACGGTTATCCTGCCGGTACACCTTTTTCAATTCCAGCATACTCATTTCAAAACCGTCTTCGAAGACTTTTGCAGAAAAAAAGTAGGGAGAATCATAAAAACCACTAAACAATTGTTGTTCTGCCTCAGAGGAAACCACGGGAGGCAATTGAAAAAGGTCGCCAAAGAAAATGACCTGGATACCGCCGAAAGGTTCAGGATTTTCGCGGTTCTTGCGCAGGAATTGATCAATATTATCCAGCAGGTCAGCCCTAACCATCGAAATTTCATCGATGATGAGCACTTCAGCTTTTTCGTAGATCTTTCTGCTCCGGAGCTTTTTTATTTCGTGGCGGGCAATGGGTTTGGCCGGGAACTTAAAAAAAGAATGTATGGTCTGACCCTTGACGTTGAGGGCCGCGATCCCTGTTGGAGCCAACACGATGGCATTTTTTTTGGTAGTGTTGCGAAACAATTGAAGCAGCGTAGACTTTCCCGTTCCGGCTTTTCCGGTGATAAACAGGTTTCGACCCTCTTTCTCGGCCAGGTCAAGCGCATATTTGAAGTCGCTGTTTAATTCCAATGGTTTTTTTTCGTGCATGTTTTATGCTGTTGTTCTTGGTTTGTTAATCAAAGATCGAAAAACATAAATGGGCAGGGTAGTGTTCAAAGTTCCAGGTTCAAATTTCAAATGGAGCAATGCGACATCCTCGATAAAATTGTCGGGATTGTTGTTGATTATCAATCATTTATAGGCGAACGATCTCATGGGAAGCACCGGAGCTCCGCTCCCTGCGCCTAATAATTCTTTCAACCCTTATGTCCACTTTGCCTTTTAGTCCTTCATCCATTCATCCTGCCAAATGATCCTGCCCCGGACATCCTGCGGAATCCGGTTCATACAAAGTTCTGAAGTACTTCCTTTGGAATCACAGATCATTACTCCACGACAATCAAACAGTTGAACGCCATTGCCTTTGAATAAATAGATCCATTCACTTTTTCCGGAAGGATAACTGATCACTTGAGCAGGTTTATATTTCTCAATAGAATTTTTCATCCAGTCCACACTCATCGGAATGGTAATTTCCTGACATTCAGAAAGGGTTGCCTTCGGGGTATCCAACACTTCCAGGCAGGTGACCTCGACAATCATATCTTCTGCCATGCAAATACTCATGCCATCGGTTTCTTTATAGTCAAACCGAATTTTTTGCCCGTCTTTCAGTTCTACGTTTTCGTCCGGAAGGCTTATTGGGAGGAGTTTTTGTCCATTTTTCAGAATGATAAGTATTCCGCAGCCGTCCAGTCCGGCAAAGTCCTTAACGGTTCCAGTTTGAGAGCATTGGCCATTATTAGCGCCAGGCTTCCCGGTTCTGCAGGCGCTTTGGAATAAGCTTAATAACAGGCAAATGGTAAAAATGGGTAAAAGCTTCATTGCTTACGCGTTTTTGTATTAAAAATGGAGGCGAATCCGGATAAAAATCCTTGCTCTTTTCGGCCTGATAAAAAACCAGTACTTCCATTAGTATCAAAAGTAATAAAAAAGAACACAGCACACAATAAGCCCCTTGTAATGCATTTAGAAAAGATATTAAAAAGCTGTACTGTCAGGGATTGCTTTTGGGGGATAAAATAATCCTACGCGACATAGGAACGAAAAAAACAAAGTGACATTCTTAATACACTGTAACGAAAGTTTATTTATATAGTTTAAATGTTCTATTCCGATACTTTTTTGTCACGCTGATTTCGCAGATTATCGCTGAAATATTTAGGAAAAATCCTTTTATTCTGCGTTTTGCCCCGACCATTGGTACGGGGTGTTCCATCTACGGAATACCGACCAGAGGTAGGATATGTCAGGTTGTTCCATCTGAGTGAAAAATTTGTGTTTGGGGACTTATTAAAAAATAAAAAAACATTTGTTACACGGCACTTAATAACGCGGTAAAAATAAATTTACACTTTTGCCACACCTCCGCTCCGGCCCTAAGTGGAGTCAGCGCAGTAAAATGTAAATTTATTTTTGAACCATCCCTTAATCTTGGAAATCACTCAAAATCAGTAATTTTAAATTTTAAATTTATCATTTTAAATTTTACATTTCCTATATAAGATTCAAAGGCATTTAGTTGAAGAAATTTCATTCAAAATGGTATATTTGGCGACTCAAACAAATTATCGTTCACTATGACCGATCCTTCGGTTTTTAAACAATAACACATGTCTTCTAAGATTATTTATACGGATACTGACGAAGCTCCAGCTTTAGCAACAAAATCTCTTTTTCCTATTGTTCAGGCATTTGCCAGACAATGTGGAATTGAAATGGAAACAAAAGATATTTCCCTTGCAGGCAGAATCCTTGCTAACTTTTCTTCTTATTTGAAACCGGCACAACAAGTAGCCGATGCATTGGCTGAATTGGGTGAATTAGTTAAGAAGCCAGAAGCAAACATCATCAAATTGCCGAACATTTCAGCTTCTTCGCCTCAGCTAAAAGCAGCTATCGAAGAGTTGCAAGGTGATGGGTTTCCGGTGCCCAACTATCCCGACACGCCTGCTAATGATGAAGAAAAAAACATAAAAGCAATTTACGACAAAATAAAAGGTAGTGCTGTAAATCCTGTCTTAAGAGAAGGTAACTCAGACAGAAGAGCCCCTAAGCCGGTCAAGGCTTATGCCAGGCAAAATCCACACTCTATGGGTAAATGGTCTGCGGACTCTGCTACTCATGTATCTACTATGGAATCAGGAGATTTTTTTTCCAATGAAAAATCAGTAACCATCGCACAGGCAGGGAGCGTAAAAATACAATTATTGGGTGCTAACGGTACAACGGTCTTAAAAGAATCTGTTCCTGTTCTTGAGGGGGAGATTATCGATGGTACATTCATGAGCAAAAAAGCATTGGTTGCTTTCCTGGAAGAACAAATCGCAGATGCTAAAGCCAAAGGGGTATTATTCTCCCTGCACATGAAGGCTACAATGATGAAGGTTTCTGACCCGATCATTTTCGGTCATGGTGTAAAAGTATTTTTCAAGTCTGTTTTCGAAAAATATGGAAAAGAACTGGACGAAGCCGGCATCAATGTAAACAATGGTCTGGGGAACCTTTTGGGTAACTTAGATAAGCTTTCTCCTGCTGTGAAAACAGGGGTGGAAGCTGAAATACAAAAATGTTTAGCCGAAGGTCCGGATCTGGCAATGGTTGATTCAGACAAAGGGATTACGAACCTGCACGTACCAAGTGACGTGATCATTGATGCTTCAATGCCTGCTATGATCAGAAACTCTGGTCAAATGTGGAACAAAGACGGGAAGTCTCAAGATACTAAAGCCGTAATTCCTGATAGTGCTTACGCGGGCATTTACCAGGCAACGATTGACTTCTGTAAAGAAAATGGTGCTTTTGACCCCAGAACAATGGGTACTGTCCCTAATGTTGGTTTAATGGCTCAGCAAGCGGAGGAATATGGTTCGCATGATAAGACATTCGAAATTCCTGCGTCAGGTAAAGTACAAGTGGTTGATAATACGGGCACTGTATTGATCGAGCATGAGGTTGAAGAAGGGGATATCTGGAGAATGTGCCAGGTAAAAGACCTTCCTATTCAGGATTGGGTTAAATTGGCTGTCAATAGAGCAAAGGCAACGGGTGCTCCTACGATCTTCTGGTTGGATGAAAACAGAGCGCATGATGCTCAATTAATCAAAAAAGTAAAAACTTATTTACTAAATCACGATACTACTGGTTTAGACATCAGAATCCTTCCTCCCGAAGAGGCTGCTAAAGTTTCTGTCAAACGAATGAAAGATGGTCAGGATACGATTTCTGTTACGGGTAATGTATTGAGAGACTACAACACAGATCTTTTCCCTATCCTGGAGTTAGGGACCAGTGCAAAGATGTTGTCTATCGTTCCATTGATGAATGGTGGTGGTTTATTTGAAACGGGTGCGGGGGGATCTGCTCCTAAGCATGTACAACAGTTCAACAAAGAAAACCACTTAAGATGGGATTCTTTAGGTGAATTCCTGGCCTTAGCTGTTTCTTTTGAACACGAAGCAGAGCGGAACAACAATCCTAAAGCAAAAGTATTGGCTGACGCATTGGATAACGCTACAGTTTCTTTACTTCAGAATGGTAAGTCTCCATCGAGAAAAGTAAAAGAGATAGACAACAGGGGCAGTCATTTCTACTTGGCGTTGTACTGGGCACAAGAACTGGCTAAGCAAACAGCTGATGCGGATTTACGGGCTAAATTTGCTCCTGTTGCGGATGCTTTGGCTCGCAACGAAGCAAAAATCGTCGGGGAGTTAAACGCCGTTCAAGGTGCGGCTATGGACATCGATGGTTACTATTATCCTAGTCCTGCCAAAGCGGAGGATGCTATGAGGCCAAGTGCTACTTTGAATGCTATTATTGACGCAATCTAAGTTCGGGCTGGCCGGACTCCAAATACGCTAAAAATAAAGGCGCAGGTCCATGGAGGATGCTGTGCCTTTTTTTATCTTTAGTTTTTTAGTTCTTTTGTCCTTAAAAATTTACCATGAAACGATTTTTCGCATTTACTTTTTTTATATTCCTGTTGGGCTCCCTTTTCGCCCAGGATTCTCTGGCCATTGAACAGGCCCGGATAAAAGTGGAGTCTTTTTTTAATGCCAATGAATTACCCGGCCTCAGTGTGACTATTGCCAAAAGAGGAAAAATTTTGCTTTCAGAAGGGTTTGGATATGCGGATCTCGAGAATAAAGTTCCCGTGGATCCTGCTCATTCCAAATTCAGGATAGGCAGTGTGTCCAAATCATTTTCCGCCGCCGCACTGGCCGTTTTATATGAGCATAACATGATCGATATCGATACGGCGATCCAGGTTTATGTTCCTTCTTTTCCACTGAAGCAATATGAAATTACCGTTCGGGAAGTCGGAGGGCACCTGGGCGGTATCCGTCATTACAAGAACTCTGAGTTCCTGAGTGCCAAAAAATACAACAGTGTATTGGAAGCGCTTGATATTTTCAAGGATGACCCGCTGATCAATGAACCCGGCACCGCTTATGTCTATTCAAGTTATGGATGGAATCTGGTGAGTGCAGCCATTGAATCTGCAGCAGGGGAGGAATTTTTATCGTTTATGAGCAGGGTGGTTTTTGATACCCTGGGAATGATCAACACCGTTCCTGATAAAAACGAACAGATCATTGAAGGACGGACGCGTTTTTACCAGAAAGACTCGTCGGGCAAGCTGGTAAATGCTCCTTACGTGGATAATAGCTGTAAATGGGCCGGGGGCGGATTTCTTTCCACCTCTGAAGACATCATAAAGTTTGCCCAGGCACAAATGAAACCCGGGTACCTGGACAAGGAGACGATGGATGTATTTTTTACTTCACAAAAGACTTCTTCCGGTGAGTTGACCAATTACGGGATTGGATGGGCGATTTACCCAATGGAAGACGGCACCAAATTTTACGGACACGGGGGCGGTTCTGTCGGAGGCTCCACGGCTTTTGTATTTGACCCGGAACAGGAAATTGTGGTGGTCATCATCAGCAATATGTCCGGTGTCAATTATGGTATGTTGCCATTTGAGTTGGTGGAAAGTTTCCGGGAGTGAAATCGAACGCGAAGTATGCTTTAATAAGACCTTCTTGTTTCTTTAGAATAAAATTTGTATTTTTCGGCCAGCAAAAGAAATCGAATGAAAACAAACACCTTTCTTTTTCTTTTCTCACTCATTTTTCAACTAAGGTAGGTTAACATACTGCAGGATCATTAAATCTGTCTTCCGTTTTGGTGGGACAATAATTTTTTGGTGCATTGGTGTGTTCCTAACCTAAACAATTAATCAATTTTAAAATACATGTTATGATCATTTTTGGAACAAGAGGTGTAAAATCCACCATTAAAGAAGGGCAGTTTTTATGCCCGCAGTGTGCCAACAATCAAAAGTACAAGCACAAAAAAGTAACCCGTTTTTTTACCCTTTATTTTATTCCTCTTATTCCGTTGGGCAGTGCTGGCGAATTTGTAGAATGCCAGGGTTGCAAGGGAACCTTTATTCCAAGAGTACTGGATTATAGTAAAAGTAACCATCAAAATGATTTTCAGTCGGAGTATGAAAAAGCCATGAAACACAGTATGGTGCTTATCATGTTGGCAGATGGCGTAATTGATGAAAATGAAATGTTGGTGGTTCAAAAGATCATCAATAAATTTGGGCACCATGACATCACTCTTGGCCAACTTTCGGATTATGTAGAAAAGGTTCAAAAGAACCCGGAAGATATTACTACCTATTTGAAAAGGGTTACCCCTTCACTGAATGAACATGGGAAGGAAATCATTATCAAATGTGCCGTTTCGGTTGCAGCAGCAGATGGTAGTATTGATGAATCTGAAATGATATTGATCAATGAAATGGCAAAAACAATGGAAATGTCAGCCTCTCATTTGAAAGGTATTTTAGCCGAAATGTTTGAGCCACAAAATTCAGCCTACTCAAAAAATTAAAAAATAAAAATGAACAATATAAAATTTAGGGTTTTAATAATTGGCCTAATAAGTTTTTTTCTATTCCAATGCGAAGGAACTTCGTTTAACGATCAGATTATCGGTGACGTAACCTCCAAAATGGCAACAGGGATTTGCGATAGCATTCCGAGAGGATCAACAATCACCAATGTTCTGGTTGGTGAAATTGTTGATATTGGTCTGCAGGGGATGACTGATGTCTCTATAGAGTTTGATTATGAAACTAACGGGAATAAAAAACATCACAGTTCTGCATTACTTTATATAAAAAAAGGGAGTTCCTATAAACTTGCCGCAATAGGAGGTTGTGAATTCGAAATGAAATAGGAAAGTTGAAAGGCCCTGGTGGGGTATTTATCAATGATTTTGCACTGTATTCCGAAAATATTATTGGGAGGATTCCCCTGGAAAACTTAACTTGTGAACGGGATTATAAAATAAAATTGGGAAGTTCGGCAAAATAAAATGCCGGGTGTCCTTCCTTTAAACCTCAAAAAGATGAAGCGGTACCAGCACCTTCTAATGGCCTTTTTTGCGGGTCTTTTTTGCTTCTTTTATCGCAACGTCAACGGCCAGAATCTTCTGGAAAGCCGGCAGGCCAGTTATTATACCTATATCTACAAGATCAATGATCGGGAAGCCAAAGCCATTTACAAAAAAAGCATTTATGAAGTGGACACTTCCTTCTTTCATACCCTGGTGGATTCTTTTGTTACGGGCAGCCTGTATTCGGGCAATTTGCCACAAGGGCATTATTTAAAAACCTATGCCGAAAAGAATCGGCAAAAGTTTTCCATTACAACGGTTCAGGATTTTGATGTTTTTATTTTGAACAACAACACAGACCTTGTTGTCCAGGTTTTCAACCCGGAAGGGAATGTTATTGAGGATGCAGATTTGCGGATTCGCTGGAAAAAATTGCGGTTTGATCCAACGAGGCAGGCTTATATTGACAAAAAATCCAATCAAAAAGGACTGCTCAAAGTAGCCCATAATGGTTTTACGACCTTTTACCACCTTGAAAGAGATTACAATAATTCCGTTCCTGAAAGAGTGGCCAGGAAAGTGGTGTACAGTACGCCATTAAAATACGTATGGCGCCCGGTGAATTTTATCATTCATCTGCCGATTGATGGTATTCGGTCCATTAAGCAGAGGTGGCCGGTTGGGGCTATTAACAGGAGTAAAACTTTCTTCGAAAAATCTTATTTAAAGGTCGCCTGTATTTTTGATGATTATCAATGTGAAAAATTCGACGAGCGGTTTTTCGGAAACAGCCATAAGGGGTACTTTGTATTTAATAAACCTAAATACTTACCAGGGGATACGGTAAAGTTCAAAGCCTTTGTGGTCAACAAAAAGGGCAAACCCATTGACGGGGTAGTCAATGCAGTACTTAGTGGATGGGGAACACGCATTAATTTGGCACAACTCAAACCCTACACGGCAGGAGGATATAATTATGAATTTGTGCTCCACGATTCCATGCAGATGAAGCTTGACCGATCCTATTCTGTTGGATTGGAACTCCATGGAAGCAGAACTTATATCAAGGGAAATTTCAAGTATGAAGACTATGAACTTTCAAAGGTAAACCTGGAGTTATGGACAGACACTGACCAGCAATTCAGGAACAGAGATCTAAAGCTGTTCGTCAGGGGAACGGATGAAAATGATCTGAATCTGATGGATGGCAGACTGGAAATCATGGTAACTCCCCAGGCCATTTTAAAATATTTTGAACCCCAATTATTCGTTCCCGATACCTTGCTTTTTCATGAACAAAAACTCGAACCCACAGGGAATACCGAAATAATAATTCCCGATTCTATCTTTCCCAGGGTGAATATAAACTATAATGTTTCGGTCAGGCTGTTAACGGCAGATAATGAGGTGGTTTCTGAAACCAAAAGACTCCGGTTTTTTCATCAGTCAGAAGATTTTGACATTGAATTGTTCACGGATTCCTTGCGTTTCAGCTTGAGGGAAAATGGTTTGGAAACAGATAAAATGGTTGAAATATTTGGAGTGGATAATTTTGGAAACAAGAGTCTTGTTTACTCAGGCCACCCCCCTTGTACCCTCAAAATGAGTCCATATTATTTACTCTATTCTGCAGAGACGGATGACCTGACCAAGGACTTTGATTTATCAAACGAATCTTCTTTGTTGAGGTGTTTTTCGGACAGGTCCGCAGATTCGCTGATCATTTTGGTGGAAAATCCAAGGAAAATTCCCTTCAGTTACAGCATCTATAAAAAGAATAAGCTGGTTTCGACCGGCTATGGGGAAACTTTGGATTTTTATAAGCGAGGCACTTCCAGCAAAAACTATTTTATTTCCCTCCGTTATCTTTGGGGAGGGGAAATAATAGAGGAAGACTACCGCATTCCTTATTTTGACAAACAATTGAAAATTGCGGTTCAACAACCCAAATTGGTTTATCCCGGTCAGCAATCCCCGGTGGATATTTTGGTGACGGATGCAAAAGGAAAACCCGTAGAGGGGGTCGATTTGACCGCATATGGTCTAACCAGTAAATTCGATTATACAGCCCCCACGGTGCCCTATCTGGGAAAGCAGCGAAAAAACAAGACCGTTATTAATAATTTTCAATTCGAAGAAGAGCGCTCTGAAAATTTTCAGGGGTTGCCTTTGGATTACGAGGCCTGGAAACAATTATCGGGGCTTGATTCCATTGAATATTATAAATTCATTTATCCAGGTAAGGGCATTTACCGATTTGAATATATAACAGAGGATAAATTGACCCAATTTGCCCCTTTTGTTGTTAACAACGGAGCATTGGAACCTGTTCATGTGATTTATGTGGACACCAAACCCGTTTATTTCAGTTGGTCAACGAATACCCAGCCTTACTCATTCAGGGTAAAAAGCGGGTATCACCAGGTGAAACTGAGAACCAATTCCCGGCAATTCACCATTGATAGTCTTTATTGTCCTGAAGGCAAAAAGCTGATTTTCAGCTTGAACACAGATACCCGAATAAAAAATGTAAGCATTGAAAAGGCTGAACCGGCTTTGAGCGGCTTTGAAAAGGAAATTTTATATAAATATATTTTCCCTTATTCCTATTCCTTTGGTGATCAATTGGCCTATATCGATCAGGGAGAAAATATTCAATTGCTCAAACCTCAATATCTGGTTTGGGATAAAGCCTATCTTGCCGGGCCGGTTGCCGGAAACTGGACTTTTTATTTAATGGACGGCTTTTCTACTTCGTTTAAACACGAGCCGTTTTTTACGTATGAATTTTCCCCTCAATTGTTAAAAATGCGGAGCCTTGAATTAAGGCAATACCCTGATAAATTAGACCGGTTTCCTTTAAAAACTTCCCTGGAAGATGTTGCGCTTACCCGGGAGAGTATTAAAAAACAATGGCAGGATTTTCTTAATACAAAAAGATACAACACGGTAAGAAACTTCTACCCTAATGCTTCTTTTTCAGGAGAGGGTCGGCTGTTGATAAAACTCAACAAAACGCAAATCCTCATCCAAAATACGCCCCTGGATATGTTGGTATTTCAGTATGACCATCCTGATTTCTTAAGGATCTATTCTGGTAAAACGACGCTTATTCATGGATTGCAGGAAGGTTATTACAAATTGATTTTTATTTATCCGGAAGGAAGATATCACATTCAGGACTCCATTTACATTCAACCGGACGGACTGAATTATTTTGAAGCCGATCAACCGGAGATATTAAAAAAAGATGCTTTCAGTGAGCAGGTAGACGAAATAATCAAGGAGCACCTGTTCAAACACGGCTATTATTACCCTGACAGAAGTGAGCTCGAAAAGATCCAGGATCTTCACCGGGAGGAATTTAAATTCACCGGCATTGGGGATCTTATTGAAGGATATGTCTTTGACGAAGAGTCAGGAGAACCCATGATAGGGGTTACCGTCGTGGTTAAAGGCACTTCATATGGAACCATTACGGATGTCAACGGCCATTACGCCATAAACGTTCCTACGGACAAAGACGAGTTGGTTTTTTCTTATACTGGTTTTCAATCTCAAAATGTAAGGGTAGATCAAAGTGGGCTGGTTAACCTGGGGATGGCTGAGGGGGCTGTTCTTTTGGATGAGGTTGTGGTTTCGGCTTCTGCATTGCCTATGATCAAACAAAACATGTCAGTGGCTGGGTCAATTGTTGAGTCACAAAATTTATTGGGTGGCATCCCAGCTATTGAAGGAAGGATGTTTAATAGCCTGGCTGGGAAAGTCGCTGGAATAACGGTGATTTCGGAAAATATCCAACCCGGGGGAGGCGTAGAAATTTCAATACGGGGCGCACAAACCCTGAAGTTTGATAAACAACCGCTGTACATCATTGACGGAGCTGTATTCACCGGAGATATTACCGCTATTGATCCCGCCTTGATTGAAAAGATGGAAGTGATCAGAGGTGCTGAAGCAATAGCTATTTATGGAAGCAGAGCCGTCAATGGCGTTGTGCTCATCCAATCAAAAAACGGAGCGATAAGAACAACGATGTCTTTGGAAAATAAGGGCGCCCATTACGATGATACTTTTTTGGAATCCGTTTCAAAAGCGAGTTCTATCAGAAATAATTTTTCCGATTATGCTTTCTGGCAGCCTCGCCTGGTAACAGATATAGAAGGCAAGGCGAGTTTTACGGTCACTTTTCCTGATGATGTAACCAGTTGGGATACCCACTACCTGGCCATGAATGGTAGAAGGCAATCAGGACAGACCTCCGAACAGATAAAATCCTATAAACCACTGATGGCACAATTGGCAGTGCCCAGGTTTTTGGTACAGGGCGATACAACTTATGCCATTGGTAAAACCCTTAATTATACTGTGGATTCTGTCGAAGTCACTACTCATTTTGAGGTGAATGATCAAAGCCTGTCAATGGAATCTCAGTTTGTCCAAAACGCAAGCATTGATACATTGTTATTGGTGGCTGGGCCTGATACCCTTTCCATTAAATATTTTCTGGAAAAGACAGACGGATATTTTGATGGTGAGCAAAGGCAAATCCCGGTATTTCCGGCGGGCCTTGAAAAAACGGAGGGTAAGTTCTACGTGCTGGATAAAGATACTACTGTGAAACTGGAATTTGACCCTGCATTAGGTAAGGTCAATTTGACGGCTACCGCTAATGTGCTGCATGTGATCGAGAATGAAATTCATTACCTGATCGAATACAAATATAGCTGTAACGAGCAGTTGGCTTCCAAACTAAAAGCACTGCTTGCCTGGAAAAGCATCACCCGGGACCAGGGGAAAATGTTCGATAAGGAAAAAGAAATTGTAAAAATTATTGGCTTATTGGAAAAGAACCAGAATGAAAATAACCTTTGGGGTTGGTGGAAGGATAGTAAGGATAATAAATGGATCAGTCTGCATGTGCTGGAAGCCCTGACTGAGGCCGCAAGGCAGGGTTACCGTGTAGGGGTCAACAAAAATCAACTAAGCGAACATCTTGTTTGGGAACTTGAAACCGATACGGATTTTTATAACCGGGTGAGAATTCTCAAAATTTTAAATGTGCTTAAGGCGGCCATCGCCCCTGATATTTACATTGCAGATCTCGAAAAACAACCCCATTTAAGGTTGAATGGTTTGTTACAGATTTTACATTTGAAACAACTTTACCACCTGGAGTACAATTTGGATACGCTTGATCATTATCAGCAAAATACCCTGTTTGGAAATGTTTATTTCGGAGAGCAAAACGCAACTTCCGGCTTGCTGGTGAATGAGCTTCAAAATACACTGTTAGCCTATAAAATATTGAAAGCAGATTCGGTCAGCCATGATGAAATTTTGAGTAAGATGCGTAATTACTTTTTGGAAAAAAGGAGCCGCGGTCGTTGGGGAAATACTTATGAATCCGCAAAGATCGTTGAAACGATTTTGCCCGATTTCCTTGGAACAAAAAAGGCGTTGGCGCCTCCTGATCTTACCATCAACGGAGCGGTGAAAAAACAGGTCAAAACGTTCCCGTTTTCCATGACCGTTGATCCCGACCAGGAAATTGAAATAACCAAATCCGGAAATTTTCCGGTATATTTTTCAAGTGCTCAGAGTTATTGGGAAAGCACTCCAACAGAGAAAATGGGAGACTTTGTGATTGACACCAAATTTGATACGGATACTCCCGGTGTGTTGAGTGCAGGAAATTCGGCGAAATTGGTCGTAAACCTGGAGGTGAAAAAGGATGCATCCTATGTAATGATCAATGTGCCGATACCGGCCGGATGCTCCTATGGCGATAAAAGTCATAAAACATGGATGGAGTCTCACCGGGAGCATTTCAAAAATGAAACGGCCATTTTTTGTGAAGACCTGCCAAGAGGAAATTATGTATTCGAAATCGATTTAATGCCAAGGTATTCAGGTATTTACACCTTAAACCCAGCTAAGGTGGAACTGATGTATTTTCCGGTTTTTAATGGAAATAATGAGTTGAAGAAAGTGAAGGTGATAAATAAGTAGAGCCTTAATGGCTTACTTCCCCTTCGGCCTTACATTATACTGCAACGAAACAATATGGGCAAACCGGTTTTGCCCGTCACTGGGGTTGGTATAAGCGTAATCAACGGTTAACTTGCCCAATTTAAGGCCCACTCCCAAAGAAGGTCTGACGACCAGGGTTTCCGAGTTGTCAAAATTTTCCTGCTTTTGAAACTGGCTGACACCGGCACGCAGGAACAGGAAATCGTGGTACCCGGCTTCCAGTCCCAGGGAAAGATCAATACTGAAAGGGTTGGCAGAAAGAAGGGTGTTTCTTCTTCCGTCTGTGGTAACAAAAATATCCAGCTCCGGGCGCAGGGATATTTCTTTGACCTCAAAACTGCGGCTAACGCCAAGGGTAAGATGGGGTTTGGTGATTTCAAGACTTTTGATGGGCACCTCGCCACCGGATGCTTCAAGGACGTCTTTCTGGTCGTCAGTAAAGCTGAAACTCCAGGCATTGAAGGTGGTGGTGACATCGCTGGCCATCAGGCCTAATTTCCATTTATTGATCTGGTACTGGGCCCCAAAATCCAATCCGAAACCCCATGAATTGGCAAAAGGACCTATTTTTCTGTGCACTATTTTCAGGTTGGCCCCCATTTGCAGCGTTCCTTTTTTGACTTTCATTTTTTGACCATAGGAAAAAAGGAAAGCATAATCCGCTGCCGAAAATTCTGTCACATTATCAAAATTTACGGTGCCGTCACTATTGTAAAGACTCAGTGTATTGGGAATTCCGTCCACACCAAAACGAATGACGGAAAAGCCCATTCTTCTGTCCGGCTGAGCCATGGGCAGGCTAAAACCGATAAAATCCATTTTGGTGATTCCGGCAAACCATTCCGAGTGCATGGCGCCCAACAAAACGCCTTCGTCCGCCGAAATACCGGCAAGTCCGGCAGGATTCCAGTATCCTGAAGTTACATCAGCCGTATTAGCCACCACAGCATTGCCCAGGCCAAGAGCATTCGCTCCGACGCCAATACTCAAAAATTCGTTGCTGTATTTTTGGCCAAGAGCAGCCTGGGTAAGGATGATTGATATAAAAAGAGTGAGAAAGCTTCGTAAATTTAAGTTCATTGCTTAATTGATTAAAACCGTGAATCATTTATTCAAACGCAAGATAAATTTTTTTATTTGTAGGTCGGAAGATATTTGCATTAGGCATTCTTTGCCGACAAAACAGGAATCCACTCAGGGAATTCGACTTTTGAAATGCCAAAAAATTATTTAATTGATCCAAGTTGCATCGCCACCTGCGTTAATCAATGGATTCCTCCTCCTCAATTTTAGGTATAAGGTCGCGATTAACCGCAATGCTGGCATTGAGTTCATAGCCGATGAGAATGATCAGTGAGTTGAACTGTATCCATAACATCAGAATGATAAGCGTTGCAATGGATCCGTAAAATTTATTGTAGGTGCTTGCGCGCCCCAGGTCATCCACGTAAAAGGAGAAAGCCAGGGAGGCAAGCAGGGAAAGTACGGTAGCTAGAGTAGCTCCTGCGGAGAAAAAACTGAACCGGCGGTAGGTGGAAGCCCCGTAACGATAAATAACCGAGATGCCGAAATAAAATAAAAAGATAATGGCCAGCCACCTTAAAATATCCACCCCGACGGTCGAAAAGCCGGCGAGAGCGATATAACCCGAAAGCCATCCGATAATTGACTTTCCAAGGATGATGAATACAATGGAGGCGATGAGCAGGAAACTCAACAAACCGGTTAACCCAATGGCAACCAATCTTTTTCGAATGACCGAACGATTTTTAAAAGTTTTTGAATAACTTTTTTCAAACCCGCGCATCATGGCGAGCATGCCATTAGAGGAGAAAAAAATCGACAGCAGAAACCCGAAAGAAAGCATGCCGACCCGCTCCACTTCCGTAATATCCTTGATGAAAAGAAAAAGCTGATCCCCAACAGAACCAGGCATTATCTTGTGAATTTCGGTTTGAAGTACCTGGTTAAAGTTGTCGCCTTTTGTGATAAACCGCAGCAGGTAGCGATTTAAAAAGGGGAGGAGGGTGAATAAGGTCAGCAAAGAAGGAAAAAGAGAAATGAAAAAACTGTAAGCTATAGAATTGGCCCGGGTAAACAAATCAAACCGCCTGATCTCGTTGAATACGAAAACCGTTACATCGTAAATGGGGATTTTGAAGAATCCGGGCAATGACCGTTCCTTGGACCACGCGATCAGACCGCGTACCACCGGGAGTTCGGGAATATTATTCCAAAATTCCTGAATTCGTGCCAAACTAATTTTTTTCAAAATGCGGTCTCAATTTTTTGAGCATGATTTCAGGGGGAGGAATGGTCTTCATCGTCATTTTGTCCACAAAACACAACTTAACACTTCCTGCATTACATAACTTTCCGTTCTCCTTGAAAATTTCCATATGAAAGGTAATGTATTTATCCGGTAATTCCCGAAGTGTGGTACGAATGTTCAATAGCTCGTCATAAAAGGCAGGCCGAAGGTATTTGACTTGCATTGATACCACCGGCATAAAAACATGATGTTCTTCTTCGAGGGCTTTATACGTAAATCCCAGGGAGCGCAGCATCTCCACACGACCGATTTCATAAAACTGGGCATAATTCCCATAATACAAATATCCCATCTGGTCGGTTTCTCCGTATCTAACTCTTTTTTGGAAATCAAATGAATACATGCTGGCCTGTTAATTAATGATCGATGTGAAGGATCTCCTTTTCAATCATAAAAGTAAAAAATAAAACCTTAATTTAAGGCAAGTACATCCCGAAATTAGAAGAGCCGCCCGAATCCATATTCGAACGGCTCTTGAAAAATAATAAAAGCCAAGTAAATAAGACTTTAATCTTTAGTCTTTTTACTTATCACTTTTAAAAAAGGGTATTTTAATATCACAAAAGGCTTTTCTTGCTACCGGTTTCCGATCAGCATTTTGTTGGAAATGCTTTTGCGGCCATCACTGATGGTGTAAATATACATTCCTGAAGGAAGCTGTGACCCATCAAAAGTATAGGTATTTTCTCCTTCGTAAATGTACAGTTTTGAACGCTGAAGTACATTTCCTACCATATCCTGGACCGTGAGATCGTAAGTGCCATTGGTTTTGGAGTTTATTTTCACTTCAGTGGTACCATAAAACGGGTTTGGACTGTTTGATACAGTAAAGTTGTCGATAGAAACATCCTCGGTACCACTAACGATCGTACAGTTTGCAGATCCTTCAGGTTTTACGTGGAAGTAATAATTGCCTGAAACGAGCAATCCGTCAGGTAATTCGCGATCCAGTGAAAATCCGCCGGCTACAATGGTGACGGCCACTTTCAGATCGTGAACGCCTTCATCTGCTGCTGTTCCTGTTCCATAGATGGAAATACATCCCGAACTATCCGCCTGGAAAGTACAGTTGGGCGGATTACATGCGTAACTGTAGGCCTCAGGAAGATTGATTACAGCACCAGTTTGTGCCATGGCCACCGAAGATAAAGGCACTTCAGTCCCGAAAACTACTATGGTATTCGGAATATTAAAATAAAGGGTGGTTTCATAATAGCTGTTGACACAGGCAGTATCCATAATTCCGGTACCCGGAACATCCGCCACAAAAGGAAGAGGCGAAATAACAATACTGTCCGGAAGGGTAGGATCAGGAGTACATGTTTGTCCGGTTAATGGTAAAGCAAGCACTCCGACGAAAAGAAGTAATAATAATTTCTTCATAGTAAAAAGAACGTTTTGTGATAAATAAAAAACAAACTTGCAGCTTGTCATTAATTAGAATTGGGGTAAAATTACAACTTCAAATTGAAAAAAATTTAATTTTTTCAGTCATTGTCTTATTTTTGCCAAAGCAACAACTACTTTCTGACTCCTTTTTTTACTATTACTGCTGAGTTTTAACACGCCTTTACTCAGGTTTCTGTACTTGAGAATCACTTATTTTTCAATGAATTAAAATCAAGTTGATGTTTGTACAAAAAACATTTTTATGGAGCTTTGCTCTGCTCATTTCTCTGACTTCCTTCGGTCAGAATGCGACTGTTTTCGGTAAAATTACCGATGGAGCAACGGCGGAATCTCTGATTGGTGCTACCGTATTGCTCAATTCAGGTGCTGGGACGACAACTGATGTTGATGGCACCTACACTCTGGAAACCGCTCCGGGTAATTATGAGTTGACAGTGGCTTACCTGGGGTTTGAATCCTTTAAACAAAGTATTTCACTCACGGCGGGCCAGCAATTGAAGGTGGATGTAAAATTAGGCGGCGAGGTGACCTTACTGCAAACTGCCACAGTGACGAGCGGTAAGTACGAAATGCCTCTTGGAGAAGTTACCGTATCTCTTTCGGTATTAAAGCCCGATCTGCTTGAATCAACGAGTAAATCATCCGTCGATCAGTTTCTCGAAAAGATTCCGGGGGTGACTATTATTGACGGGCAGGCCAATATCCGGGGTGGATCAGGATTTTCACAGGGAGCTGGTAGCCGGGTTTTATTGTTAATGGATGACGTGCCTATTTTACAGGCCGATGCCGGTTATCCCAACTGGGATGATGTGCCGGTGGAAAATATCGAACAGATCGAAGTAATGAAAGGGGCTGCCTCAGCCTTATACGGTTCGTCGGCCCTTAACGGGATCGTCAACGTCAGAACGGCTTATGCCCGGGCGGAACCTGAAACAAAAGTCGCCGCTTTTTATACCAGTTACCTTTCGCCAAAGGATGAAAGCCTTAAATGGTGGGGAGATACCTTATCCCCATACCAGGTGGCAGCCAGTATTTCCCATAAACGAAAAATTGGCAAAACGGATCTCGTTTTGGGCGGTTTTTATACCAAGCAGGAAAGTTACAATAAGGATACCTATAAGGAATATGGAAGGATGAATGTGAGCCTTCGTCATCGAATGACGGATCGTTTGGTATTAGGCATGAATGCCAATATCAACCTGGGCCGGGCGGGTTCATTTTTCTATTGGAAAGGGGCAGACAACCTTTTTGAAGGAACGCCCTCGACGATCACCAACCGTCAACGCAACCGGTACAATATTGATCCCACGGTGACTTATTTCGACAAAAAAGACAACAGGCATCGGGTCATGGGCCGTTTTTATCATGTCGATAACGACAATGACAGCAATCAATCCAATAAATCAAGCCTTTTTTATGGGGAATATCAATTCCAGCGTAAAATGAAAAAATGGGGGATAGTAACCACTGCAGGCGTTGTCTCTTCCGGCACTACGGTGGATGCCGAATTGTATGGGGATACCACTTTTAATTCTAAAAATATTGCCGCTTATGTGCAATTGGATAAAAAATTTGGGGACCGCCTGAATTTGTCGGGAGGATTCCGGTATGAATATAATATTTTGAACAACCCGGGTTTTGAATATGCCCAGGGCATTGTGGAACCTTCAAAAGAGGAAGAATCCCATCCTGTCTTCCGTTTTGGAGCCAGTTACAAAGCCACCGAGGGTACCTTTTTCAGGGCTTCCATCGGACAGGGATACCGATTTCCGACGGTGGCCGAAAAGTTTATCGTCACGGATGTTGGAGGCTTTTTCATCCTGCCTAACCCGACCCTTACTTCTGAAACAGGATGGTCCGCTGAACTGGGGTTGCGCCAGGGATTCCGTCTTGGAGGGCTGAATGGTTTTGTCGACCTGGCGGCCTTTATGATGAACTATCAGAATATGATGGAGTTCAACTCGGTGGGGGCCGGATTCAGGGCCGTGAATATCGGGGACACCTCTACCAAAGGTTGGGAGGTAACCGTAGCCGGTAAAGGAAAGCTGGGCAACGTTGGCCTCCAGTTTCTTACGGGGTACACCTATATCGATCCCCGGTTTTTGGAGTTTGATACTTCCCGGCCCGGCCCGGGGGAAGCAGAAACTATTGGGCAGACCAATGCCAATAACTCCTCTTCAGACGATAATATCTTAAAATACCGATCCAGGCATTCGGCCAAGTTTGACCTTGAGGCCAATTACAAAAGGTTTACCGTTGGTTATGCTGCTTTTTATAACAGTTACCAGGAGGCAGTAGATGCCTTTTTTGTAGTTTTCCTGCCGGGAATAGGCAAATTCCGTGAAGAGCACAATGAAGGGTATTTGCTTATGAATGCAAGGGCTGCCTTTAATTTTACGGAAACTTTAAAATTGAATGTACTGCTGGGGAATATTACGAATATTCTTTACACCCAGCGGCCAGGTTTGATGGAAGCGCCAAGGAATTTGACCGTAAGGCTGGATTTTAAATTCTAAAATACGTAGGCACATAGTTCATAACGAAAAAATACTTTATGGACTATGTGCCTTTGTGTTAATAAAATCAATCTACTTTATACATCCGGGTCGCAGAATTGATGTATTCAGCAGGATCAAAAGCGCCGTCAAAAGTATTTTTCAGGTCCGTCAGTTTGCTTTCCAGGTTGGCCACTTTACTGCCGATCTGATCGTCATTTTTGTACTTATTGATCAGGGAACCGTATTGACTGATGTTTTCGCTAATCTTGAAGGTAATATTGCCAAAGCGGAGTTTCAGCGCCTGTACGTCCATCAATTGGTAATAAATCTTCTCTTTCCATTCGGAAGCGTTCTTCATTTTTTCATTAGCCACTTCCTCTGCCACTTTTTGCTTGAGGTAGGTCAGGTAATCATAGCGCTTTTTGGCATCACTTTCATTTGAAAAACGGTTTTCAAATTCATTTTTCGAAATGCCCAGCAGTTCAAAGTTTTGGGCCAGCGTTTTATCGTAATAACTTTCCAGCGTTTTAAGCTCCTCCGTAATGGATTCCCATTGATCCTCGATCATATCCTTATCATGAGTGAATTGAGAAACCTTAACCGTCAAAATGAACATCTTTTCACTTTCGTCCCGTAGTTCTTTTTGATTTCGTCCCAAAGAGTTGATAAACAGACTGATCCCGGTGAAAAAAGATTCCGTGATGGGGCCGCTCAGGGGCGTACCATTCGCCAGGTTCCCTGTCAGGGAAAGCATATTGTTCAATACACTCAAGCGGGCATCTTTGTCTTTCTCCTTCTGAATAAACCCATAAAATTGCTTATACCACTGTTTGTAACCGGCGTAGGTGGTTGGATTGGCTGTTTCACTCAGCGCTCCGAAGAAATTTTTTGTCGTATTGAAGAGGAGCAATGGTTTGATCTCTCTTTCCATTGAAACCAGGTTGATCATCGCCGATTGATAGTTGGCCTGGTAAACATTCAATTCGTTTTCTTCGATGGTGGCCTGGATTTCTTCCAGGGCTTTCACCCGCTCCAGCAGTTTATCCACTTTTACCGAAGCGTTTTCGGTTGCTTTGATGGAGTTGTCGAGTTCATTGACTTTTTGATCCAAATGATGGATTGTAGAGTCGAGGGCTATGGTTTTGCGGTTAAGATTTTCCTGAATATCATCCAGCACCCTGTTCCTCAGGTATTGATCGGTGGATTCAATGGGTTCTGCGGGTTGAGCCGAAGCCACTGTAATGATAAAGAGACATGCTAATCCAAAAACTATTCGCTTCATTTCCGTTATGGCTGATTTTTTTGTTTGTTATTGAAATTAATGATCGTTTAAAATACTAAAATTTACAAATTAAATAGTTGTCAAATCAATTAGCAATCAACACTTTAAGCTGACTGCATACGGCTACTCATGGCTGTTTTCCGGCATTAGTTATTTACCGCCTGAATTCTTCGCAGGAATCTTTGAGCTGTTTCGGGTTCCACCTCTTGTATTTCATAGGTGTTTCCGTCGCCCATTTTGGTGATCTTATCTTTTGCTTTCAACCCTTTGAGCGCTTCCATAAAAGCGGGGTTGTTGGACACTACGTTTAAAATACCCTGTTTATATCCAAAAAAGTAGTACAATTCACTGGGGGATTTTATATAAATATACAATCGGTCATCATCATTGCTGGGCATTTTAAATTCAATGTAGGCTTCCACCCGTCTGTTGATGTTTTCTCCATTTAGTGTGGCCAGTCCTGTTGATTTTTCAGTGGTTACAAAGGACTGGTAGTCGGCATCCCATTTTAGGTTGAGCCTGCTGAACAGGAAAGTATAGGGATTGTACTTTTTGGGGACATCAAAATATCCGGAACTCATTCCGTTAACAGCCGTTTGAATATCTTTATTGTTCGGGAAGAGTTCAAAGGCTGCTTTTCGGTAAAAACCGATATCCGTAAGGTAACTGATGATCCTCGCATCAAAAGAGGAAGCATTAAAATCATTGATCATGACTTTCATCACGGCATCTGGTACGATGAGTTGAATCCCGCACATCAATTCTGCAGTTACGGGAAACTCAAGCGGAGCAGCAGCCACGGTGGAAAGGGTATCATCCAAGGTGACCATGTTCGGATCAACTTCAGGAGCTGGTGGAGGGAATTTCGTCTGCCCAATTCCGGCGGCATCCACTTTAATGTAATTCAAGGCTGAACAAAGGTTGAATTTTCCTTCAGCAAGCACACTGCCATCCCTGTTCTTGAAAGTGAAAATGTTGCCGGTCAGGTCATTGCTGATCACTTTGGTTGAATCACCAAATGCGAATTCATCTTTTTGTTCATTGTACTTGAATACCCCTTTTGTGGGAAATACGGCCCGGTCTTTTCTGAAATAAAGGGGCATCATGACCCTGGGGTATATCCGTGCAGTTTCTTTGCTCAGATACAAACCTGTCTGAACGGGCTCCCCGTCAATACTTTTGGGTTTATCGTATTGTATGGCAAGGTCCTTTTTATCTCCTTCGCAACTGATATTAAACCAGAGTTTAGCGGGCAGATTTTCGGCTTCCAGCCTGGCGAAGCCATCAAATTTGAGGGCTTTCGATTCGGCATTCAAACTAATGGTTCCCTGAAAGGTCGTTTTTTTATCGATATAGAACTCCTGCTCTTCGGAAATGGTGCCTGTCGCACGGGTTACCGTTCTTTTTTCTGACATTTTTCCTTTTCCCACCCGTTGGCCTACTATGTTCTGGAATTCAATTTCCTGTTCCTTTCCGGGGATGTTGTATTCATAAAAACCATTGGCGGTGTAGTATTTTTTACCCAATATTTCCACGTTGGCCCGGTTGATGACATGGTAGCGATTTACGGTATCTGCGATGATTTTTGCATTTTCCAGCTTAGTCATTAACCCGCCTTTTTGAATATTCACCAGTCCGCTATCTGGATAAACAAAAGCGTCTGCTGTGATGATATAAGGCACACCGCTGATGGCCAGTTCACTGGAATTGATATCATAAAAGGCATCTTTTCCCTCGAAATGAAGTGAATCCTGGTCCGGATGGACAGAGGTGAAATTTCCGGGTTTATTCAGATCGGATTTAAACTGAATGGTGCCTTTTTTCATATTCCAGGAAAACTCATTCATGGAGGTGATATATTTGTTGTACGGAAGTTCCGTGATCAAAAAATCGTCATTCGCCAGGAAGTTTCCTACTTGTTTTTCGAAATCCACGTCACCTTTTACATTGCTGGTTTTAAGAGCCAGTTCATCAGAATCAAATGATTTTATGGATAAATTGGTGGTATCTGCCTTAACAGAATATCCTCCGAAGGAAAGCAGGTGGGACCGCATACTCGCCTTGTCCCAATCGAGCAAACCATTTGCTTTTAACCCGCCCGGAGTAAGGATAAGAGTACCATCCAGCGTATGGTTATTGTCGTTAAAAATCTTAAAAGCTGCTTCTTCAGACTTTACGTACATACTGTCGCGGTAGGGCTTCCAATTGATCGTCACGTCAACGCCCTCTGCGTTGGGGATTTGGGGGGTTCCGGTTCGGTCTTCCTTGAGTTTAAATTGTCTAGCACTTCCAGTGAGCTGTTTGGGTTTAAAAACAATGTCCTCAGAATTGATCGTGGCGCCGAGATATTTTAATGTGCCACGCCCTTGAAGACCGGCATTACTCAGGTCAATTTCACCCGTGTAATTCCCTTTTCCTGTATAAACAGGGAGCCCTTTTTCTGAAGTTTTATGTATAAAACCAAGGGACTGGTCCTGACGTAAAAGAATAGTTTCTTTTATGTCGGGAAAAATTTCGGAAGAAAGCAGGGTGCCTTTGAATTCGAGGTCACCGGCGGTAATTTTATCGAGTTTGTTCAGGCTGAAAGGATTCAGCTCAAAGTAAAAAGAATCCCGTGGGTAGGCAAAGTGCTGGGTGCTGTCCCTAAAATAATATACATAGGACTTCCCTTTGCTTTGGAAGGACGGGAACATTTCAATGTCTTCTTTTCCTGACTTATTATCCTGTGCATCAATCAATAATGTGCCTTCAGCATGTTCAATCCTGGAACCGATAGAGTAGGCAACCGGCTGCTGGTTTTTGTCGAGGCCTCCTGTGGGGATAAAAAGATCGAAAAACCGGATGGAATCGGCTCTGATATTAAATTTATCGTAGTCAAAATGAAAATCTTTCCCTTCCATGGAAGCGAAACCTGAAAAAACTTTACCATCAGCATCGAAGTTTCTGAATTTTTTCATCAGCAGCTGGTTGCCTAAAGGTTTCATGGCCACCCGGTTTTTCTGGCTAAGAATGACCCGTTCCACTCCGTTGACCACCATGTCGAGCTGCCCCATTTTCATCGCCGCATTAACGCCTTTGGTGTCGGAAACGATCTTCAGGTGATCAAAGTCCACGAATTCCTGGTCAGCATTTACATAATGCATGACCTTTGGTTTTACTTCAATGATCTGTTCATCGGGATCGTAATTGACAAATCCTCTTGCGACCAGGTCGTACAACAGGGATTCAATATTTTTAACGGTAAATTTTGAATTGATCCTGCTGGCCAGCAGGTTGGCGTTGATGAAGTTGGTGCCTTCCTGTTCTACGGTGGCTTTCATGATGGCCAGCGGGTTAGATGTAGCGATGCTTTGAATCCGGTTGTAATCTGCTGAATTGAAAAATTGAAGCGATTCAAATTCCACAGCCCCTTTCCTGGCGATACTAACCGTAGGTTTGCCAATGATCAGGGAATCTGAATCAATATAAACATCAATGTTTTCAGTATTGATATTAAAATCCCTGTATGAATCGTAAAAAGGATTTCGATCGCTTCCTCGATCCCCCCGGACGAGTTGTATTTTCTGTTGTGCGATATCATACCTTAGATTCACTGAAGGATGGTAAATGGAGTCTTTACCGTAATAGAGCACCGTTTCCACATTCTCACCGGATATTCTTTCTCCGCGGCGGATGGTAAACTGTTCAGAATTCCCCTTCAGAATAGTCCGTCCCCGGTTGTTACTGATGACGATCTGAGACTTATTGGCCTTGTCGCCATAACCATACACGGTGGTTCCGTAAAGCTTGAATCCTCCCAGGAATTTAACTCCTTCACCTACATTGTTGATATTTAATTTTTTGCCATCAGATTCGAAACGAGGGTAGCTGCCACCATCTTCTGCGGAGTAGGAGCCCAGTTTATCGGTAAATTTTCCTGCAACTGCTGTTCCGCCGAAGTAAAGGGGATGGTGCATTTTGGCATTTGGTGTTTCGTAAATACTTTTTATGGTCTCAATTTCATAATCTCCTAATTCTGCATAAATGGCCCCCTCATATTCAAAGCGGGACCAGTCGACTTTTCCCCCATTTCCTTTCCACAATTGCTTATCAGGATAAAAAACGCCCGAAGTTCCCAGTATCATTATTGAATCCTTCAGGCGGCTGGCCTTAATATCGGTATTTTCATACTTGATGATCGCTTCATCATTTTCATAGGCCAGTTGGAAATCGTTGGAAAGGGCCACCCATGTGGTTCCTCCGGCGGAACTTTGACGTAGGGCATTGCTTTCGAAGAGATCTTTGGAAAATTCAAGGTATGCCTTTATGGGTTTGGCTTTTTGCGTTTCCATGGACAGGATCATCTGATCCAGAACCGCGTGCCATTGTTTGAGCAAATCAGGGGCATTTTCCCTTTTTTTGAGGGCAATAAGCCCGTTGAGGTAGTCATAAAAATTGGGATTGGCCCTTAATCCATTGGCGAGCATCCCGTTTGAGGTGTTGATCACCATGGTCGCTTCTTCCTGGGTAAAACCACCGCCCATAAATAAGGCCTGGAAATTAAAAAAGGTTTCCTCCAGGTTTTTATTTTTACTGGCAGTCATCATTTCTTCCAACTGAACGGTGAATTCAGCAGGATCTTCTGAAAACTTTTCTAATCGCTGCGCATTGATTTGTGTTAAAACCCCTGACAGGGCAAAAAACAATAGAAAAAATCTCTTCATTATTTTCGTATTTTCACATAAACGTACTCGATTTCTCCCGCATATTCCGGGAAAAACAGTAGCAAGCTCATGCTTAAACAAGTTACTTTTATCCCATTTGTCCATTAAAAGAGCGAAATGAACGAATGGAATGATTTCACTTCAATTACTTTTTGAATTTCAGGCAAGACCAATCCCCTTTACGGATGCCTTCCTGGTAATTAAAACCACAGTCTTTTGCGGTCTTGATTACCATTTCTTCATCCATGTGGAGTATTCCCGACACCAACAGGATGCTTTCTTGCTTGAGCCTGCTATATAACGTGTCAAGTGAATCTAAAATTACATTTCTGTTGATGTTGGCAAGAATGACGTCATATTTTTTTTCGGGGACATCATCCAGGGTTCCGTGATAGGTGGTAATGTTGTTTACCTGATTAACGGCAGCATTCTCAATCGTACTTTCATAAGACTCGGATTCTATGTCCACGGCATCCACGGCGGCAGCTCCTTCTTTAGAAGCTAGGATAGCTAAGATACCTGTACCGCATCCATAATCAAAGACCGTTTTATCTTTAAGTTCTGTAGTTTCTATCATTGACATCATCATGTAGGTAGTGGCGTGATGGCCGGTACCGAATGCCATTTTGGGATGGATGATGATTTCGTGTTTTACGTTTTCAAAGGACGGATGAAAATTGGCCCGTATCCCGCAAAAGTGCTCCACTAGAACCGGTTGGAAACCAGCCTCCCAGATAGCATTCCAGTTTTCATTTTTTATGACTTCTTTATAAAAAGTGAATTCGAATTTTTCCCGGAGGGCCTCAAGGTCAGCTTCCACGGCAGATTCGATAGCATGTTGTTCGAGGTACGCTTTTAACCCTGTCTCTGTTTCTTCAAAAGCATTAAATGGCATTCCTTCCAGATAAGCAGGTAATATTTCCGTAAGTTCAGGAGTGGTGTGTATATGGTAACACGTATGTGTTTTTGTCGGGCTCATATTTATTTAATGTGATTAATATTGACCTAGCTTTCAATGGAGGCCCTGTATTTTATGGTAGCGGGGGCAATGCCCAGTTCGCTGGCCATTTGCAGCTCAGGGAAAGCATTTTCAATACCAATTCTGATAATGGCCAAATGGTGAACGGCATGTTCGTAAGCGTACATGAGTTCACGGCCGATAGAAGTGGGAATCAGCGGGCGTTCTCCTTCCTGGCAGTAAAGGATATCAGCTTTGACTTTAAGCAAAGTTTGTTCGTCAAGTGATGCTAATTCGGATAAAACCGATTCAAAAGTTTTGCGTGCATAAACCGGGTCAGTTTCCAGCTTTGGGTCTCTTTCCCGTAAAGTGTAATCCACCAGTCCTTTTGGATAGTCTTTCAGCAGAACAAGATAAAAATCAAGAATATGCCTGAAATGTTGACCAAGGGTCGAGCCTTTGAAAATAGGAAGGCTTTGGGAATATTGTTCCGGGGTAATATTTTGAAGCAAACCATTGATCTGGCTTATCATTTGTGTTGAACCTTGTTTAAAATCCATCTTATGTTATTTTTAATTTTATCAGGGAAGTATCCGGAGGGGTTTCGTTTTCAATGATTCAAAACGATTCCTGCTGGCCAACTTCTCAGTAACATAATTAAAACACTTCTTTTTTAAAAGCTTTCAGCGTATTCTGTAAAAGTGATACAACTGTCATGGGCCCGACACCACCCGGCACCGGGGTAATGTAGCTGGATTTGGGGGCAACACTGGCGAATTCAACATCTCCTTTTAACCGGTATCCTCTTTTGGCGGAAGCATCATCCACGCGGTTGATTCCGACATCGATCACCACAACTCCTTCTTTTACCATGTCTCCTGTAATGAAATCCGCACGGCCAATGGCCGCAACAATGATATCTGCCCTTCGGGTGTGGGCGGCAAGGTCCTTAGTACGGCTGTGGCATATCGTGACCGTTGAATCTCCCGGGTAGTCTTTTCGGGAAAGCAGCACCGCCATTGGTGTACCGACAATATTACTTCTCCCAACGACGACGACTTCTTTTCCGGCGGTTTCAATTTTATAACGGGAAAGCATCTCCATTATTCCATAAGGGGTTGCCGGCAGATAACAGGGCAATCCCTGCATCATGAGGCCGAAATTTACCGGATGAAAACCATCCACATCCTTTTTGGCATCGATGGCCAAAGTGATCTTGTTTTCATCAATATGGCGTGGAAGAGGTAATTGTACAATAAATCCGTCGATCTCAGGGTCTTCATTCAACTCCCGGACAATCTTCAACACTTCAGCTTCGCTTGTATCTGCTGGACGACGGATGAGGGTGGAAGAAAAACCTACCTCCTCGCAGGAACGGACTTTGTTGCGCACGTAAACCTGGCTCGCCGGATCTTCCCCGACTAAAACGGCAGCGAGGTGAGGAGCTCTTTTTCCTGTAGATTTTATTTTTACCACCTCAGCGGCGATCTCCTGTCTGATGATTTTTGACAGTTCATTTCCGTCAATTATTTGCATAAGTATGGATTGTTTTTGCTTTGAAATTCAAGAAAGGCAAAGGTAATATTTAAATGTTAATTTCGTAAATATTAGCTCCAACTTAAGTCAAAAACCGGGCGGGGAAAACATTCCCCCTTTGGTGAAAATTGTAGGGAATTACTTTTTGCTAAAGGTATTTTAAGGTAAAGAAGACACGCAATGTATGGTTTCAATAGTTTACTTCGTTATCTTTGTGGACTTGAATCGGGGGATAGGGTATTCCCTGCATTAAAATGATATTTATGATAAGATATATCCTGATTTTTATGGTGTGCCTGCCCTTTGGTCTACAGGCACAGGTGCAAAAATCTTTTCATCAGGTATTTGAGATGAGCGATAGTGTGCAGGTGATTGAGTTGAACCTGGTAGGTAATTATGATTATAAACCCTGGGCGGGAAACACCATAATGCTCCAGACCAAAATCGTTTTATACGACGCCACCTCAGCCATTCTGGATTTTTTCACAGAACAGGGCCGTTATGAAGTGGAGGCAAAAGAAGTTTCAGATAAACTAGTGCTCAGGGCATTGGATCCGGTGCGAAAAGTGATCAAATCTTCAGGCGTGGAATGCTTCGAGCAAGTCAGCCAGGTCCTGTATATTCCCGAAGATTTTATCCTGACCGGTGAAAATACCTTCTCCAGGGCGATTGAAGAAAATGGTAACCATGATTAAGGAAGTCGAGATAAAAATCCGCCCTGCCTTAATCAATGATGAAGAACACATCAAACGGGAAGCCATCCATAAAAGTGGTATCCCTAAGGCCGCTGTCACCGAAGTGAAAGTTTTGCGTCGTTCGATTGATGCAAGGGGAGGGAAACCCTGGTTTCGGATCCTGGCGGCTGTATTTTCAGGAGAAGAAATCGTCGAGGAGCCTGCTATCCTGGATAGCTTACAGCAGGTAGAAGACAAACCTCCTGTCATTGTAGTTGGCGCAGGTCCTGCCGGGTATTTTGCTGCTTTGGAATTGATTGAATTAGGGTTGAAACCCATTGTGCTGGACAGAGGCAAGGATGTGCAAACCAGACGCCGTGACTTGAGGGCCATTCAACAATTTGGTATTGTCGATCCTCATTCCAATTATTGCTTTGGAGAGGGTGGGGCAGGGACCTATTCAGACGGAAAACTATATACCCGATCTCATAAAAGAGGAAGTATCATCAAGGCCCTGCGGCTTCTGGTGGAGCACGGAGCCAACCCTGAGATCCTTTTGGATGCTCATCCCCACATTGGTTCCAACAAGTTGCCAGGCGTGGTGGCTAATATCAGGGAAACCATTTTGCATTTTGGCGGGGAGGTTCATTTTGGAAGCCATGTGACCGATTTCCTGGTCTCTGGTGGGGAGATGAAAGGAGTCGTCGTCAACGGACAAAAGGAATACAGGGCAGAGGGTGTTATTCTGGCCACAGGGCATTCCGCCCGCGACATTTACAGGTTGCTGGCCCAAAAGGGGATTCATATAGAGGCTAAGCCTTTTGCCCTGGGCGTTCGTATTGAACATCCTCAATCATTGATAGACCATATTCAGTACAATCAAGAGTCAAGGGAAGAAAATCTGCCTGCAGCGAGTTATAAATTGGTTTGCCAGATGGAAAACCGGGGCGTTTTTTCTTTTTGTATGTGCCCGGGAGGACTGATCGTCCCGGCAGCAACATCCCCCGGGGAAATAGTGGTCAATGGCATGTCTTTGTCACGAAGGGATTCTCCTTACGCCAATTCAGGAACTGTGGTGGCCGTTGAACTCGAAGATCTCAAAGGTTTTGAACACCATGGCGTTTTTGCAGGCCTCGAATTCCAGAGCAGTGTGGAACGATCCATGTTTAACCTGGCCGGTGACAATAGTCAGAAAGCTCCGGCCCAGCGTCTGACGGATTTCGTGAAAAAAAAGACTTCGGCTTCCCTGGTCGATACCTCCTACATTCCGGGGCTTGTATCTGCTCCATTGCATGAATTACTTCCCGATTTCATTTACAACCGTCTGCAATCAGCGGTAAAAACTTTCGGCAAAAAAATGAAAGGATATTATACGGAAGAAGCCAATGTAGTGGCCACAGAAAGCCGAACCAGCAGTCCCATCAGGATACCCCGGAACCGGGAAACCTATATGCACCAGGATGTTTCCGGGCTTTTTCCCTGTGGGGAAGGGGCCGGTTATGCGGGGGGGATCATTTCAGCGGCTATGGACGGACAAAATGTAGCACAGGCCGTCGCATTATTTTACGGATTGAAGGCCTAGCATTTTCCAAAAAAAATAAGAGACTTTGATCATGGATAAAAAAATACAATTCCCCGATGATTTTGTGTGGGGCGCAGCTACTTCCTCCTACCAAATTGAAGGGGCCTGGAATGAAGGGGGTAAGGGACCGTCCATCTGGGATGCTTTTTGCCAGATTCCCGGAAAAGTACACCAAAACCAATCGGGTAGGGTAGCCTGCGATCACTACCACCGGCTGGAAGAAGATGTGGCTTTGATGAAAGCAACAGGACTCAAAGCCTACAGGTTTTCTATCTCGTGGCCAAGGATTCAGCCTACAGGAAAAGGAGCGGCCAATCCGGAAGGCATTGCTTTTTACTCCAGGCTAATCGATCTTTTGCTGGAGAACGATATTGAACCCTGGGTAACGCTTTATCATTGGGATCTCCCCCTTGCCTTGCAGTTTGAAGACGACGGTTGGATTGGGCCAACTATTGCAGACCACTTTGCCCGGTATGCAGATATTTGCTTCCAGCATTTTGGAGACAGGGTAAAAAACTGGATCACCCTCAATGAACCCTGGGTGGTGGCCATGCTTGGGTACGGGCAAGGGGTCTTTGCCCCCGGCCGCATATCCAATACAGAACCCTATCTGGCCGGCCATAACCTGATCAAAGCCCACGCCAAAGCCGTTGAAGTATATCGGATAAAATATCAGCCTGGTCAACAAGGCCGAATCGGCATCACCAATAATGGTGACTGGCGTGAGCCGCTGACAGGAAAGAGTGAAGATCATGCCGCTGCCGAGCGAGCGCTTGAATTTTTTCTCGCCTGGTTCGCTGATCCTGTTTATAAAGGGCATTACCCTGCTGTAATGGTCGAAAGGCTTGGAGAGAGGCTTCCTCAATTTACCGCCGAAGAAATTGAAAGGATAAAGGGCTCTTCTGACTTTTTTGGGTTAAACCATTATACTACCATGTACGCTTCAGAAGCAAAGGGGATGGCCGGAAAGCAGAATATTTATGGAAACGGCGGACTTTCTGAGGATCAGGATGTTAACCTTTCCATGGATGCTTCATGGGAAAAGACTGCCATGCATTGGAGTATAGTGCCATGGGGATGTAGGAAATTACTGGAATGGATCGATCAAAGATACGACCACCCGGAGATCATCATCACCGAAAATGGTTGTGCTTTCGAGGATAAGATCGTGGCGGGCAAAGTGGAGGATCCGGATCGGGTAAAGTTTTACGCCTCCTATCTTGAGCAATGTCATGCTGCAATAAACAATGGGGTGAATTTAAAAGGATATTTTGCCTGGTCATTTTTCGATAATTTTGAATGGGCCTCTGGATACAGCAAAAGATTCGGCCTTTATCATGTTGATTTTGAAACCCTGGAAAGAACCGCTAAATCATCAGCCCTTTGGTATGCTGCAGCCATTAAAAAAGGTGGCTTTTAAATGAAAATTAGCGGATTGATCTACTCAAGGCACTGTTATGAGAAACAAGTAATCCTTTAAAAAAAACATTTTTCAATCTCGAAATTCAAAAGGCTGTCTTTTGAAAAAAAGTGCAATTAAGACAAAGAAACGGTACTGTTTTGAATTTTTACGGTATTTACTTTGACTGGTAACTAAAATCTCCCTATCTTTACGCCGTTACATTATGAGTCACACATAATACCCAACATCAATGCATTCGCCTTTTGCATGATCATACTGCTTTAAGAAGCAGGACAAACACTTTCTTATGTGAAATGGGGTCACATTGTACGATAATTCCGGGTTTTTACCGGAGTATTGTTCGTGAAAAAACTACACACATTATGCAATTTAAGGCGATGGGCACTCCTTAAGGAGTGTTGAAAGATGTTTTTTTTGAAAATGGAGAAAAGGTTCAGGCTCATCATTTTAAAATTGATGGGAATGGTTTTACGGCCGTTGAAGGGGGACAATTAACTTGTCTGAATTTTTCTCCATTTTCTTTTTACCATGCAATTGGCCGTCCGGCCAGCGGTATTATTGATATTCATCTCGAAGAAATTTTTTCAAAAAAGATATAATTTCATCCGGGTACAGTTGCTTTTCATCCGGACCTTTTTTTGAACGTAAAACATTCAAAAGTAATGATAAGTGCCAATCATCAGTCCCTTCCGGGCTCCCCTAAAGAAAAGGCTGCCTTTTTGGTGCTGGATGAATATAAAACGGTGGTAAGGATGTTCCAGGGAAAAAACATTTCTCTACGTTTAATATTCCGGAAAAAATTTCAGCAAGCCTTTTGATATTGGGTACGGATGGTAAAAATATTTTTTTTGGCAAATAAAATATTTTAAGTGTTTGTAAATCAATATATTATGTTCCTTTAGGGGTGGTGGATATTCATTCGATTCAACAGTTTCTGATCCAATTCAACTCCTGAATTGGGTGAACTTTTTTGAACATTTTAAAAATACAGACAGCGTTTTCACTTTTCAGCCGTTATACTACCAATAAACTGATAATTTATATTGGTTTGTAGTTGGTTTTGTTTGTAAGGGAAGGGAATGGCTGAGTGCTGTCCCCTTCTTTTTTTTTGTCTATAATACAAATCTACGACCTACCTTTTAGAAATATTGTGATAAAACGGATCTTACCTGGCCCACATATCCCCTTCCAAATATATTGACATGTACCAACAGGTAATAAAGCTGATAAATGCCAATCCTTTGTTCAAGGCCGGGTGCTGTTGGATAAGATTCCTCATAAGCGGCATAAAACCGCTGCGCAAACCCTCCGAAGAGCCTGCTCATGGCAAGGTCCATTTCCCGGTGAGCAAAACTCACCGCAGGATCGATCAAAATGCTTTGTCCTTTTTCAGAACAGATAAAGTTGCCGCTCCAGAGGTCTCCATGAATCAGGGAAGGGGGCTCATTCGGAATCATGTCAGGAAATTGCTTAAACAAGTGCTCAAAATGTTCCGCGTCCCTGCTGTTTAGTTGGGCGGAATTCAGGGCCATTTCCAATTGAGGATACAATCTTTGGTGGATGAGGAAGTCGATTCCATCTGCTTTTGCGTCATTGTACTGGGGCAGGCTTCCTATAAAATTATGGTGATCCAGGCCGTAATGATTGTTGGTCTGCCGGTGAAGATTAGCCAAGGCATGGCCGAAAAGTTCCCAGAATTTTGGAGAAGGAGTCCCTTGAGGGATGTAATCCAAAAGCAACCATGCCGACGTGGCGGTATTCCCTTGCCCCATCACTTTTGCAACGCCAATCTTATTGCTTTTTTTAAGCAGTTTTAACCCTTTTGCTTCGGTTTGAAGTATCCTTTCTGAATCGGGGCTATCATTAATTTTCACAAAGAAATTTCCATGGCTGGTATGGAGCAAACCTGCAATATTGATATCACCTCCGCTAAGGGGAGAAACTTTTAGAATGGTAGTTGAAAGTTCTCTCTCAATTGCTTCTTTTATGGCAGGAGGTAAATGCATAACCTTTCAAATCATTCATTAGCACCCATTAGGGAAGGCCTGAGCTTCAAAAGTATCCCGGCAAAATATTACCGACAACGGGAAATTTATATGATCCGTTCATAAACTAATTCCCGTTGTCGGAATGGCTCCTGATTTAACAAAAGTGAAATCCGGAAAAATATCGCTTAAAGTCTGTTTTTATTGATGAGTTCCAGTAATTCTTCCCGGTAATTCTTTCCGATGGGCAGGTGTTTGGTTTGATTTTTTTCGGTAATTTCTACCATATTGCCTACAATGGCATTGATCCTCGATGTATTCACGATGAAGGACCGGTGAATCCTTTTAAATTTCGGGACGGGCATTTTATCCTCCAGGCTTTTCATGGTTTGCAGCGTAATGACCCGGTCATGTTCCATCCTGATAATGACGTAATCTTTCAACCCTTCAATGTAAAGAATATCTTCGTAATTGACCTTGATCAGTTTTTTGTCTGCTTTGACAAAGAAAAATTCTTCTTCCTCATTGGTGTGTGAACCGGTGCTACCGGCTTCAGCATGTTCGAGGTTGTATTGTTCAAGGGCCTTATTGGCTGCCTTCAAAAAACGATCCATTGAAATGGGCTTAAGAAGGTAGTCCAGCGCATTGAGTTCAAATCCCTCCACGGCATAATTAGGATAAGCAGTGGTAAAAATGACAAGGGGAGGTTTTGATAAAGTTTTCAAAAAATCGGTTCCGGTTAGTTGTGGCATCTGGATATCAAGAAACATGAGATCCACCGATTGGTGTTGCAGGACTTCATTGGCTTCAAAAGCATTGCTGCATTTTTTTACCAGGTTGAATTCGGGAATTTTTTCAATGTAAGTTTCCAGCACATCCTGTGCCAAAGGCTCATCATCAACAATTATAACATTCATATTGAAAAATTTAGTGCTTTTGTTTTATCAAATAAAATTTTGAGATATTTTCAAATTTAGTCCAGCTCAATATCCATGCTTACGGCATAGGTATTGGGGTTATCCTCCAGATGAAGTTTATACTTGTTGGGGTACACCAGTTCGAGCCTTCGTTTCAGGTTAACGAGCCCTATGCCTCCGCTTCGAGGATGTATTTGTAACGGTTTTGTTTCCGGTTTACTGTTTTCAATATGGAAATGTACGGAATTTTCGTCAGCTTTCAGGTGTATATTTACAAAACCTTTTGATATGTGATTGCTCAACCCGTGTTTGAAACTATTTTCCAAAAACGGGGTAAACATCAGAGGGGCTATTTTTTGACTTCCTACATTTCCTTCCACTACAAAGTTTATTTCTATATTTTTTCCCTGTCGCAATTTTTCGAGGTCCAGATAATTTTGAATGTAATTCACCTCGTTGCTTAAAAATACCCTTTTTTCATTACATTCATAAAGCATGTAACGCATCATTTCCGACAATTTGATCACAATATCCGGAGCGCTATCGGATTTTTTCAACGTGAGGGCGTATAAATTATTCAGGGTATTGAATAAAAAGTGGGGATTGATTTGGGATTTTAAGAACCGCAATTCAGACTGCATCGTTTCATTCTCCAGCTCTTGTTTCTCCCGCATATGTCGGATCCAGTCAGAAACGATTTTGCCAATGGTGGATGAGCCAGCAATGAAAAAAGTCAACACAAAAAAATTCAATTGATTATTAATCAATTCCGTCTGAAGATTCGGGTGTTCGTGTAATTTAAAATATAGCGTAAAAATTTTCAGTGGAGTAATAATGATCGTCGAAAGGACTAACAGCCCCAAATAGGAAGAAAATTTGTTCCTGGACAGGTAATTGGGAATGAGGTAGAACAAATTGAAATAAACGATGGCTGCATAAAAGAACAGGTTGATTATTTCATTGCCAAAAGTAAAAAGCAATCCCTTGCCAACGCCTTCCACGAGGGTCAACAAAATAAGTAAAGCCATCCAAAAAGCAGAATGATACACAATCTTTTTGGATAGAAAATGATATGCTTTACCGATTACTTTTTCCATTCATTTTAATTTCAACACGCAAAAAATAACTATGGCGGTAAAATAACGAAGAACTTAGATAAAAGCCAACGAATTTTTGACAAGTAGTGCTTTTGTCCGTGTAAAGTCCTTATGTGAACACATTTATTTTTACTTTTGTCTGTTGTAAAAATAAAACTATGGAAGACAAAGAAAAAATGGGGGAACTCGATGAAGTGACAAAAGGCTTGATTGAAAATTATGAGCTTATCCTGAAAGGACTGGGGGAGAATATTGACAGAGAGGGACTTGTAAAAACACCGGAGCGGGTGGCTAAGGCCATGCAGTTTCTCACAGAAGGGTACCATCTCGACGGGGAGGAAGTCCTGCGGTCGGCTATGTTTAAGGAGAGTTACAGTGAAATGGTTATCGTGAAGGATATTGAGATCTATTCCCTTTGCGAACACCATATGCTTCCATTTTTCGGCAAGGCTCATGTGGCTTATATTCCCAATGGTTATATCGTGGGATTGAGTAAAATACCAAGGGTCATCGATGTTTACGCCAGGAGATTACAGGTGCAGGAACGTTTGACAGATGAAATATTGCACTGCATCGACAAAACATTAAAGCCACTTGGGGTGGCCATTGTTATTGAAGCCCGGCATATGTGTATGATGATGCGCGGGGTGCAAAAGCAAAATTCGGTGACGACTACTTCAGCCTTTACAGGGGCATTTGAGAATTTTGAAACCAGAAACGAATTTTTAAACCTGATTTCTCATAAATTGCATTAGTGAATGGAGTGTTTCCATAGCTGAAACAGTTGAATTTATTAAACGAAAAACAAAACAGGAAATGAACGCATATGTTTTTCCCGGTCAGGGATCTCAATTTGAAGGAATGGGCAAGGATCTTTATGAAAGTTCTGAAATGGCCAGGCAATGGTTCGAAAAAGCCAATGATGTTTTAGGGTTTCGCATTTCGGATATTATGTTTGACGGGAGTGCTGAAGATCTGAAGCAGACAAAAGTAACTCAACCAGCGGTTTTCATACATTCCATTGTCAAAGCAAAAATGGCGGGAGCTGATTTCAGACCCGATGCTGTTGCCGGACATTCTTTGGGAGAGTTTTCTGCCCTGGTGGCAGCGGGAGTACTTGATTTTGAAGATGGGCTTAAACTGGTTTACCAGCGCGCCATGGCCATGCAGAAGGCCTGTGAAATGGTGGAAGGTACGATGGCCGCGATTTTGGGACTGGAGGATGAGGTCGTAGAGCAGATTTGCGAAAGCATTGGAGAAGTGGTCGTTGCCGCGAATTATAATTGTCCGGGACAGCTGGTCATCTCGGGTTCTGTGCCGGGAGTGGAAAAGGCGGTTGAAAAGCTGACTGAGGCTGGAGCCCTTCGTGCCATTATGTTACAGGTTGGGGGAGCTTTCCATTCCCCACTGATGATGCCGGCCCAGGAAGAGTTACAAAAAGCTATCGAGAATACTGAATTTGTTGTTCCCCAATGTCCGGTTTATCAAAATGTTGATGCTATGCCGCATCAGGACCCTGAGGAGATCAAAAAACTGCTGATCGCTCAATTGACTTCCCCGGTGCGCTGGACCCAAACCATGGTGAACATGCTGGAGGCCGGGGTTTCTGAAATTGTCGAAGTAGGGGGCAACGGTAAGGTATTACAGGGATTTGTCAAGAAAATTGACCGCCGTTTTCCTACGAGAGCTCTGTGATGAATTTTATTTTAAGTAATTGATTTGCATTGTTTTGTGTGTTTTCCGAAGCGGTTTTAGGAAAACATTAACGAACAATGGATCACTTAAATTTGCTTTTTATTCCGGAAGGGCACAAATTGTGACTGAATTTCATGAGCAGGATGATTAAAAATTTATTTAGATGGCTAAGGAATTAGGGAAAGGGAAGATATTACTTGCCGAGCCGTTTATGAGAGATACCAATTTTAAACGAGCGGTAGTATTGCTTTGCGAACATAATGACGAGGGAAGTCTTGGGTTTGTCTTGAATAAACCTATTGAAGATACGACCATTGATCGCCTGGTTCAGGATTTTCCTGAGTTTGAAGCTAGTGTTTATTTTGGAGGTCCTGTGCAAACCGATACCATTCATTACATTCACAATATTGGAGAATTGCTGGAAGATAGCGTCAAAGTAGCTGAAGGAGTTTACTGGGGAGGGAATTTTGAAAAACTCAAGTTTCTCATTTCTTCCAAACTGGTCATGCCGAACAATATCCGTTTTTTTATCGGTTATACCGGTTGGTCCGAAGGGCAGCTAAAAAATGAAATGGTTTACGGCTCATGGGTTACCGCAGATCTGGATGCAAATTACATCTTTAAAATGGAATCGGATAATCTGTGGAACACGGTGATGTACAATAAGGGAAACCCTTATACGGTTATCGCCCAAATGCCTGATGCCGCGAGCTGGAATTGATTTTTTAGAAATTGAACAGTAACCATAAAAAAAGGCCATCGAAATGTAATTCGGTGGCCTTTGTCTTTTTCGGTTTGTTTTGACCGGGGATTTTTATGGATTGCCTTTCTTTTCACCTGAACCTTCAGAGGCAGGATCGACAAGCTCTCCGGTAATTTTTATGGTGTCTGTAGCTGAAAATGCTTCTGTTACATGAACCGGAATCGCTACGTTGTTCAACAATTCCAGGTAGTGATCACGGTAATCATAATAAGCAGGCAATTCCGCTTCAGGAAGTGGCAGCGATGGAGGGAATTTTAAATTCAGGTGGTTGACCTGTTTCCCGTTTTTCCAGAATCTGAAACATACATGAGGACCGGTTGCAAGTCCTGTAGAACCTACATAACCTATGACCTGCCCTTGCTTTACCTGTGCGCCGGGATGGATGCCCGGAGCAAATTTTTGCATATGCAGGTATTGTGTTTCATACACCTTATCGTGTCTGATCTTGACGAAATTACCATTGCCATTGGTATAGGAAGCCATAGATACTACACCATTACCTACCGCCAGAATCGGCGTTCCATATGGTGCTGCATAGTCCGTACCGAAGTGAGGACGAGTTCTTTTTAGAATTGGGTGGAACCTGTTGAGGTTGTAATGAGAAGAGATGCGGGAAAATTTGACCGGAGATTTAAGGAAGGTACTTTTCATTGGTCTGCCCTCAAGATCGTAATAGCCTTCTTCTTTCTCTCCTTTATAAAACAGGGAATAATATTCGTTATTTTCTGTTTTATAATAAGCGGCTTTAACCATTCCAACTCCCACAACTTCTCCGTCAATGTATTTTTCTTCGTAAACGAGTTTGAATTCGTCGTTTTTTTGGAGATGGTGAAAGTCAATGGACCATTGCAGGGCATCCTCCATTTTGTCCGCCAGCTCAAAGCTCATCCCGTTATCAGTCATAGCCTGCCAAAGCGTTGATTCCAACAGTCCTGCTGCCGTTTTGGTTTCAGTGATCACTTCCCTTTCTATCCTTTCCACTTTCAGGTCTCCCTTAAGATGAAAAACGATATATTCGAAAACACTGGGTTCGTAAATGAAATAATCCGCTGTTTGGGAAGTGTCGCGGGAAAGAATGGTATAAGGACGGTCTTCGCGGAATTTACGCACATCAAAAACATCAGCGGCATTTTTGACCAGCTGATCTATGGATTGAAAATCCATTTTTTGCGCATGTAGGATATCTCCGAGAAAAGTGCCTGATTCAATTTTGCCTTCAGTTACATTAAAAGTGTCGAGGGCAAAACCGTATTTTACCGTTGGAATATCAACGGGAAAGGCACCGAGTTTTATATTTTTATTGATCTGTTTTTTATCGGAAAAAGCAGTTGGGGATTTATAAAAAGCAGCCATAAGACTTAACGCAGAAACTGCGATAAACAGACTTGAAAAAAGTAGCGTCTTGGTGCGTTTATTATAAAGTTTAATGTTATTCCACTTTTTAGTGAACAGCTGAGGAATTTCCACAATCTCAATTTTGGGTTAGGAATTGGCTTTTAGCCTGTGTAGTTCTTTACCAGTACTAAGGCCAGAGTTTAAGTAATACGCTCTCAAAGTTTACGACACATTATCTATGTCGGCAGCAAATGTAACTTTATGGTAGCGGCTGGCCAAAAATTTTGTGTTAAATTTTCCAACAGTGTGTTTTTTTGCCTAAGCCGTTTTTTTCCGAATATTCCCGGGGTAGTGAAAATCACCTTCCACAATGATATTCGTCAGGAAAATGCACAGGGTATTAAATTACCTTCACCCGAATAAAAAACAGACAAATGCATTCAAAAATAACAATAGAACCATTCAGAATCAAGGTGGTCGAGCAAATTGAACTGACCACAGAAGAAGAGCGCATTGCTTTTCTGGAAAAGGCGCATTACAATCCTTTCCTGCTTACCGCAAGGCAGGTGATTATCGACTTGCTGACGGATAGCGGCACTTCAGCGATGAGCGCCGAGCAATGGGCCGGAATAATGCGTGGAGATGAAAGTTATGCCGGGGCAAGGAGTTGGGAGTTATTGAAGGCCGAAATTGAAGATCTGACCGGATTTCCTTTCGTCATGCCTACTCACCAGGGCCGGGCGGCTGAACATTTGTTATACAGCCAGTTGGGCGGAAAAGGAAAAGTGTTTATTTCCAATACCCACTTTGATACCACCCGGGCAAATATTGAATATTCAGGAGCCAAAGCCATTGATTGTCCGGTTCCGGAAGCGCTTCATCCAACGGTGGATCACCCTTTCAAAGGGAATATGGATATTGATAAACTGAAAGATACGATAAAACAGTATGGTCCTGAAAATATAGGTGCCATCATTCTTACCGTGACCAATAACAGTGGGGGAGGGCAGCCTGCCAGCATGCAAAATGCCAAAGAAATTGCCTCGGTTTGTAAAGAAAACGGCCTTCGCTTTATTCTCGATGCCTGCCGGGTAGCCGAGAATGCTTATTTTATTAAACATCGGGAACCTGAATACGCTGAAAAAACTTATCGCGAAATTGCCCGGGAGATGTTTGGCCTGGCGGACGGCTGTATCATGAGTGCCAAAAAAGACGGGTTGGTCAATATGGGCGGTTTTCTCGCGCTGAAAGATGAGGATCTTGCCGTTTCCTGCCGGACCGTTTTGATCATCACAGAAGGTTATTCAACGTATGGAGGATTGGCCGGCCGTGATATGGAGGCGATTGCAGTGGGTTTGAGAGAGGTTTTTGATCCCGCTTATTTGAATTACAGGATAAAAAGTACCACTTATGTGGGCGAAAAACTTTCAGAACTGGGCATTCCGGTCATTAAGCCCATTGGCGGGCATGCTGTTTATGTGGATGCTAAATCATTCTATGACCATATTCCTCCCGAACAATTCCCAGGGCAGGCACTGGCTTGTGAATTGTACAAAATTTCAGGGATTCGTGCCTGTGAGATAGGCTCCGTAATGTTTGGCCATTATGATGAAAAAGGGGAATTCGTATCCGCTGCAATGGAACTGGTCCGATTGGCTATTCCTAGAAGGGTTTACACCCAAAGCCATATGGACTATGTAGTCGAAGCATTTAAAGAATTAAGGGAAACGAAACACCTGGTCAAAGGTTTTAAGATCGTCCGTGAACCTCCTTTTCTCCGACATTTTACGGCTCATTTTGAGCATGTGAAATAGATGGGGTAGGGTTGAAATGGTATTACCGAAAATGATTATCAAAAATCAACGGAATACTGACCAAAGGTATGGTATGTCGCCTTGCTCCATCAGCGTGATACAAAAAAGTGTACGGTAGCTAATTTAAGCATAAAAGAAATCTTGATTAAAGACAATCGTTGAAATTATAATTTCCCGGATACCTTTAAAGAAAAGTACCTGATCAGTAAAACCCACGGAATGCCGTGAAAAATAAAATCAAACCAATCGATGGGTCCCATGCCTTTGGCTCCCCCCAGGATCCATCTGATTTTTCCCCAAATGTGTGGTTCCGGATAAAAAGGAGCCAGGCCAAGGGTCAGGCAGGCAAGCAGGATAAAGGCGAAACTATTCCAGGGTTGTGTTTTCGTACTCATTTTGTGTCAGGTTTAATTGTTTTGTTATTGTTTAATGGTGTTAGGACTATAACCTTTTTCGAAGTTAACGACCCACATACCCCTAAAATCACCTTCGCTGTAACCTGTGGCGGTGTCATTGGGATACAGTGTTCTGATGAGGTCGTTGTTTGCGGTGGTTAGCGTTTCGCCCACCACGCCATGGCATTGGAGACAGTTATTCTGGACCCATATAGGACCATAATAATTCACCCCTGCCTCTCCTAAATCCTCCACAAAGGGTTCCACCTCCAGGCTCAGGCCGAAAGAGGATTCGAATTGTTTCAACACAGCACTTTCCCTGGGGGAAGGAGCGTTGTTGCTATTTCTAAGTTTTAAACTGGTCCTTCGAATGGTCGCATGGTGTAATTCAGACAGGCTGTCGATAAGAGGATAGGCCGAAATTTTACAATATTCCAGGGCATTGGGTACTCCTCCTTGCTCAAGAGCAGCTTTTAGTTTTCCACTCAGGGCAAAAAAACTAGTGGTAGCAATGTCCGTACCTTTTATTTTCAGGCCTTCCCAATCGACTGGTTGCGGTTCCGCTACCTGGGTCGCCTGGTTTTTCTGGGTACCCTGTTTGCATGAACCAAATAATAGTGGGACGAGAATAAAGGTAACAATGATTCGAATTTTCATAATGACATTTTTAATATTTCCAGGGGCGAATATAAGAATTAATGATTTTATGGAATGTGATTTCTGCTATCATTAAATACGAAATGTCAGAATGGGTTGCCATATATGATTTACTACGTTTTCGGAAATGCTGGAATGGAACATTTTGCTATACCCGGATCTTTGGTGGGTTCCTATAGCCACCACCTCAATCCCTGTATCAGCGCTGAAGTTGGTGATTCCTTTTTCTACGGTTTCATCACAATAGATATGAAAGGTTACATTTTCCAGTTCATTGAGTTCTGCGAACTTTTCCATGGCGATTCTAATGGTTCTGTTGGGCAGGAAATCCCTTTGTGTATTGACTTTCAGGAAATGTAAATGAACACCGAGGGCCTCGATGATGGTTTTTACAGGATCCAGGTTCATTTTTTCGGGTTTATGAAAATCGGAAACAAAAAGAAGGTCTTCGATTTTCATGTCTGACCTGTCGCATTTCAGGGTCAAAACAGGCACCTTGGCGTGCCGGGTAATCTTTGCCGCGTGAGAGTTGGATAACCATCGTTTCACCCCATAGGCTCCTGAGGTGCCCATGGTCACGAGGTGGATATTATTTTCTTTGATAAACCGTAAAATGGTATCGTCAATATGGCCTATTTTGGTGGTCGTTCCCGTGATGCGGTCTTTTCCTTTGGCCCATGCTTCCAGTTTTTCCTGCTGGGATTCCAATTGCTGGTAAAGCCCTGTCAGGTCGGCCCCCGTATCGGTTTTGATGTTTCCTTCTTTGTCAAAAGAGGCATTATTGGGTGCCGGAACGATGGATAACATTTCGATGCCGGCATCGCATTTTTTCGCAATTTTCAATGCGATATCATACGCAAAGTCGGTCAATTCAGTCAAATCACTGGGAATAAGAATTTTTTTCATTCGTAGTAGAAATTGTAATGGTCAAAAATTGAAAACTTTCAAAGGATGGGGCCTAAAATCGGCATTTCAAAAAATGTTCGTTTGAAAAAAAGAGGCTAATCCCGATCAGGGATTAACCTCCACCAATGAAAATCGAACAATTTATACCGAACTAATAATGTCGTGTTTATTTTTTGTTATCACCTGTTCAAGTTATAACAAGGTTGAAGGACAGACGTACTCGGAAATTTTAAACTTGTTGGTCTTTTTCATTTCTTCAATTCCCCCGGCAACATCAATGAGATTGTTAAAACCCTGGGCTTTTAAAATGGAAGCAAAAATGACGGACCTGTTTCCGGTTCTGCAATATACATGGTACGTTTTTGATTTATCGATCTTTCCGGGAGCTTCCCAGTGATAATCGAGCGGTGCGTTAATCGCATTAAGAATGTGCTCGCTGTCGTATTCACTTTCTCTTCTCACATCGAGGAAGTTCACGTTTTCCAGTTGAGCCACTTCTTCAGGGGTAACTGACTGAATGGTGTCAATGGCTTTCCCTTCTTTTTTCCAGGCCTCAAAACCTCCATTGAGATATCCCAATACATTGTCAAAACCAACTCTTGCTAACCTGTCGAGCACTTCTTCCACTCTGCCTGGATAAGTTACGATCAATAATTTGGTATCTACATCTCTCAAAATGGTTCCCACCCAAACTGCAAAGTTGCTCTCAATGTCAATGTTAATGGAATTTGGAATAAACCCTTTGACAAACTCGGTGGAAGTTCTTGTATCCACAATAACCACGTGATCCTCGGCCGCTTTCGCCTCAAAGGCATTGGCTGACATTGGGTTGTTTTCCCGCTTTCTTACGTCATAGATACTGTCGGTGCCTTTTATATTACCGATGACCATGCTTGGAAAATAAGAGGGGGGCTCTTTGAGCCCAGTCAATAATTCTTTTACAAACTCATCTTCAGTCTGGTCAGGTCTGAGGGCGTAATTCGTCTTTTTCTGATTGCCAAGGGTATCTGTGGTTTCAGAACTCATATTTTTTCCACATGGGCTGCCGGCACCGTGGTTTGGATATACGATGATATCATCGGCCAAAGGCATTATTTTTTCTCTGAGTGAATGGTACAACATCCGGGCAAGTTTATCCTGGGTCAGGTCAGCGACCACCTTTTGAGCCAAGTCAGGTCTTCCCACATCACCAATAAACAAAGTGTCTCCGCTAAACAAACCCACCTCTTTTCCTTTTTCATCAGAAAGCAGCAGGCACATACTTTCTGTGGTATGGCCAGGGGTGTGAAGGAGTTTTAATTTCGCATCCCCCAGTTTGAATATTTCGTTATCTTTCCCGATGTGAGCATCATATCCGATAGGAGCTTCGGTAGGCCCAATCACAATGGTACCTCCGGTTTTTGCCGCCAAATCCTGATGCCCAGCCATGAAATCTGCATGGAAGTGAGAGAGGAAAATGTATTTGATCTTCGCATTGCCCTCCTGTGCTCTTTTAAGGTAATCCTCAATATCTCTTAAAGGATCAATTACCGCTGCTTCCCCATTACTTTCGATGTAATAAGCTGCTTCTGCCAGGCAGCCTGTATAAATTTGTTCTACTTTCATAGTTAAAAAAAAATTTATATGGTTAAGAATTAATATGAATATATGAAAGGTTATTCATGTTTAGTGAGTCAAAAGTAAATGAACTCTCTCAAAGTGTTGGTGACCTGGATCACCCAGGGGAGTGATTTTTGTCATTTTTTCGAATTTTACAGGGGAATAAAAAAAGCCGTGACTTCATTTGCATGAAGCACGGCTTAAATTATTTAGATAGCCAAATTATTCCAAACTAATTATTCAACAGAAATATTTCTGCTGGCTGTTCTGGTAAGGCCATTGTCATTTACTACCACACATTTCAGACTAATCGTTTTTCCAGAACTTCCTGCCGGAATCGTATAGTTAATGATCCGGTCTTCTGCTGAAGTTTCCTGACTATAACTAAGGGAATACGGCGTGGTGGAAGCGAGCGTTTCGGTTCCGTCAATGGACGCAAAAAGCTGGAATTCCTTGATCGGATCGATTGACCAATAGCGGATACCGAATTCTACAACGGCGCCTTCGGCAAATTTGCCACTGTCCGGCGTATTGTTGATGTAGGTGGACTGGATTACGGGATAATGTTTTCCTTCTGAGGTGACATTATCATCCAGCCAGTAAGTTTCTTTATAACATGAGCTCAGGCTTATACTTACAGTAACCAGGAGCACCAAAATTTTTATATTTTTCATAATCTGAGTTAAAATCATTGTTAATAATAGAAAATAAAAATGTGCAATTTTAAAATCTGCTAAATTCCTTCTTTAGACCAAATGCCACTTTTACATTTTACATTTTACATTTTACATTTTACATTTTACTGCTTGTCTCTCCACATGACTTCGGTGAAGTCCTTGGAAAAAGCGGCTTCATTTTCCTTATTCCGGGTGAGCTCCGTAGTCGGGTGTAATGCCCTTTGACCAGGCTCTGTGCGGCCGAGGTATTCCATGATGACAAATCCTTTAAAAATAGTATCATCAAAATGGTGCCGGCGAATATCGGTCCAGGACTCAGCATTCATAAATAGCGCGATCATTTTTTCTTTCATGATATGCTCCAGGTCGGTGGTTCCGCCAAGAGCTACCGCAGGGTCTTCCATATAAGCCGTTTTATCTCCTGAGGAAACCCCAAGCATATCCATATTTGCGCTGATGGCATCCATGTAAGCAGTGTAAGCTCTCCCTGCGTCAACATTTAGAGCTGCTTCGGCTTCGATCAATTTTAATTCAGCAAAAGACATCATGACGACGGGGGCATCCGCTTTTCCATACCAGGTGTTTTGGTCTATAGCCGTGGTATATGCAGGAGCCTCCTCATCATAACTCGCCAGTCCCATATATTCGGTTTCTCCAGCCTCCAGCCCCGCGATAAAAGGCAATCTTGGATCAGTGACCCCATAAGAAGCCCCATTCATCAGGTCGATCAGGAATTTGCCGTGAGTATAGGTAAAGTTACCCGTCAAATTGGCCAGGGCAACCCCGGTGTGAAGTGGGTTTTTATTTTCGCCCCCATTATAGTAAAAAGAAAAGTTATCATCGTTGGAGGTCATTCCCAAATCCACTTCTGTCAAAATAGCGTTCCAGTTTACAGAGGATTTATTGGACAAGTGGATCATGTAACGGGCTTTAAGAGAGTGAGCCAGGCGCACCCATTTATCGATACCTCCGCCATAAATCATATCATCCGAACCTGGTTCGTAGCCGGTGTTTTCTGATTCCAGGAACTGAATACCATCATTGAGGTAACTCATAGCAGCATTATACAATGATTCCTGGGTGTCGTAGGTAGGTTTCAATATCTCGGAACCTGCCAAAGCATTGCTAAACGGGGCATCCTCGTAAACATCAGCCAGCATGGCAATACTGACCGCCTGGATCACGTGGGCGATGCCGGCGTAGTGAGGTGATTTAAGTTCAGTAGCCAATTCATTTACCACATCGGCATTATTCAAAATCTTGAGATAAATCTCTTCCCAGGTACTTTCCATCCTGAATTCTGAATAATAACCAAAAACATGGTCGAGTTGATGCGTCACTCTTCCTGCCGTCAGCGCCGTTTTGTTATGCAGGTCGCTGGTCGATTCAAGAATCGTAGGCAGCAGGGATTCCAGGTTGGCTTCCCTGATTTGAGTCGGGTTCTCATTGACATTCAGAAACTCTTCACAACTCGTAGTGAAAAGCATGATAAATGCCAAAAGAGGAATGGATATATATTTTAATTTTTTCATTTTCTTCAATGTTTAATAATTAAAAGGTAAGGTTTACCGTGAAGTTATAACTCCTGGTTGCCGGAGTATTCAATCCGGTATAACCATAGATGTTGGAACCCGCTCCAAAGTAATTGATCTCCGGATCAAATCCCCTGAAAGGCGTATTCAGGTATAGGTTATTGGCCGTCAGCGTCAGGCGGATATCTTCAATGAATGTTTTATCCAGCAATTGCTTAGGCAACTGGTAACTCAGGCTCACATTTCTCAACCTGATCCAGGAAGATTCTTCCAGCAGGACATCTGCGGCCCCGTTATAACGACCTGAAGAGCGGTAAAAATCGTTTGGCGTCAGTTCAACCGACTTGGTGTTAGGTTCATAACCAATAACATTTCCTTCATTATCTTTAACTTCAACCACTCCGGTAAAGACAACTTCCTCCCATCTTCTGACGGTTTCTTCCAATTGCCCGCCCCTGATGCTGTTACGTTTACCAACATCATAGATATCTCCACCTTTTCTCCATTCCCAAAGCATGGAGAAGGTCAGTCCTTTGAACGTAAAATTGTTGTACCAGCTGGCCGTCCAGTCAGGCAACGCATTCCCAACGAGTTTTAAGGAATCGTACACAACAAAAGGATATCCATTGCCATCAATGATGAGCTGATCGTCAGCTGTCCGGGCATAAGCATAACCATATAAGTCCCCAACTTTGCCTCCTTCGACGTATTTGTTGGTGATTCCCTGCTGTTCATAAAGCGGTATTTCTCCGATGCCCTCGGCTATACTGATGACTTCCCCGCTGTTTTTGGACCAGTTAACGGTGCTGTTCCAGGTGAAGTTTTTGGTGCGGACAGGCACGAAATCCAACAGCAATTCGATGCCTTGTGTTTTGATCTCCCCGGCATTGGTCACGTATCTCGCAAACCCGGTAGTATTACTCACCGGAACAGACAAAATCATATCCGTTGCATTGGAGGTGTAATAAGAGAAATCGATCCCCACGCGGTTCTTTAAGAAACTCAATTCTGCCCCCACTTCAACATCTTTGGAAAACTCCGGGCTGAGGTTTACATCGCCAATAGTCGTTTGCAGCGTAAATCCAAGCACGTCTCCGAATGGGAAATTGCTGGCTTTGGTGTAATACTTACCCAACTGGTATGGTCCGGTGTCTTTACCTACCGTGGCGTAAGAACCACGGAGCTTAAACAGGTTGATAAAGTCAGGCATTTCCACCATATCCGATAAAATCCATGACATGGTAAAGGCCGGGAAGAAATAAGAATTATTGGCCGTAGGCAGGGCGGAAGAATGGTCATTTCTCACTGTCACGCCCAGGTAAAGCCAATCCTGATATCCCAATGAAACATCTCCGTAAAAAGCGTAGTTGCGGTATTGGCTGAAACCGTTGCTTTGGAAGAAGAATTTGGCGTTGTTCAGGTTGAAGAAATTCTGAATGGCAAATTCTTCTCCGCGAACGCTGACCCATTTGGTATCTTCAGCATAGATATAGTTACCGGCAAGTGCGGTCAGCGAAATATCATTTCCCAGTCGGTAATTGAATTTGGCAAACAGGTTAGAGGTCACTTTTTTAGTGTTCAGGCTTTGTTCCACCAGGAAACCTTTTACCTGGAATCCTTCGTCAGTTTCTTTATCGACGGTCCGGGTACGGGTATCATTATAGGAATCCTGCCCGATGATGTAATTCAATGAAATATTGTCATTGATCTTGTAACTCGCATTCACCGTAGTGATAAAACGATTCACATCATCGGTATATTTATCATTTTCTGCCAGGTAAAGCGGGTGGTCAATGATACCTTCAGCATAGTTTGACTGAAAATAATACGGCTTGGCATAGGACTTCATGTCCACTACATTGGGTACATAAGATAAGGTACTCATAATAGATTTATCCCCGACGTGAGGTTTATTGCCACCGGATTTGGTATATCTTACACTGGCTTCCACGTTGAGTTTTTTGGTCAACTGCATGCCTGAGCTGAGGCTAAAGTTCGTTTTTCCCCATTCAGAAAAAGGGGTGATCCCTTTATGATCAAACTGGTTGGCAGAAATGCGGTAAGTAAATTTGTCGTTTCCGTTGGAAACGGAAGCGCCATAACTCTGCTGATGGCCGGTTTCAAAAAAGTCTTCATAAATATTGCTGGTCGGGTTAGGCTGACCGTCGAAAACTTTTGCTCCGAAATTGTAAAAAATGTAGGAGGTAATTTCCGTGGTGGTACGATGGCCGTCAATAAAGGTGGTTTGTACATTAGGTGTTTTGTTTACATTTTCCCAACCGGTACTATAATGTACATTTACTTTAGGTTTGCCGGCTTCCCCTTTTTTAGTGGTGATAATGATGGCTCCGTTGGCGGCACGGATACCATAAAGGGCGGTGGCTGCTGCGCCTTTCAGAATGTTTACAGAAGCAATATCATCGATATTTAAATCTATGGCCCTGTTGCTTACGGTAGCCTGTGTACGTGAGGAAACGGCATTGGAGCCTGAACTTGGACTGATCGGTAAAACATCCGCTCCATCTCCCATTTCGACCCCGTCAATAATATAGAGGGGGCGTGTGCTCCGGCTCGGATCCAGAGAGTTGATACCGCGAATGACAATATCTGCTCCGGCTCCCGGAGTACCACTGGAAGTTTGAATGGCTACCCCTGGAACTTTTCCCTGCAGGGCGCTTACGAGGTTGGTTTGGCCGGTTTCTGAAATTTCTTCAGCACTGACCTGCTCAACGGAATATCCCAGCGCTTTCTTGTCGCGGGAAATACCGAGAGCGGTTACCACCACTTCGCCCAATGCCTCTCCTTCAATCAATTGAACATCAACGACGCTTCGACCGTTGACGGCAACTTCCTGATTGCTGAATCCGACGTAAGAAAAAACCAAGGTCGCATCTGCAGGAACATCCAGATAATATTTTCCATCAAAATCGGAGATGGCTCCGGTAGTGGTTCCTTTAACGGTGATGTTGACACCGATGAGTGGCTCCCCATCAGCAGCTGATGTTATGGTGCCTGTCACTTTCAAGTCTTGCGCAACTGCCTGCATTGCCATAAAGCAAAATGCCAGCAGGAATAGCGAAAGCGCTTTGTAACTGTTTGTCATAATAGGATTTTTTAGTGAATGAATAATAATATAGATAACCCGGATCATGGTGGTTCACGATCCTTTTTTGTGTTAAAAATGAAATGGTTTTGTTTGTATGATCAGGGATTATTTCCTGTTTGAATTTATCAACCCGAAATCCTTTACAGGGAATTTGATCATTGAATTAACTTACAGTTGATCAAAGTTAGATTAAAAGTTGCAGATTATTGCATTTTAATATGCAAAAAATGGCAAATAATTGAAGGGGTTAGCAATAATTTGCCTAAATTTATAGGCTATTATATGTAAATACCCATAGAGCGCCAAGCTTAAAATTTCTATGGTAAGGTCACGAATATGCTAAAAAAAGAAAGACAATCGCTCATTCTCAGGGAGGTGAACATTCACAATAAGGTATTGTTGACAGATATTAGTTCCAAGTTCAACGTTTCCGGCGATACTGTGCGTCGCGATCTGCAGGAGCTTTCAGATGCCGATAAAATCATTAAGGTAAGGGGAGGGGCGTTGTCGAAATCTTACCCGCTATATTCCTATAAAGAGCATGATATTTATGCCTATGAAGAAAAGACGATCATTGCGCAGAAAGCCATCAGCCTCATCAGGGATGGGATGCTTATTCTCATCAGCGGAGGATCCACGAACCTGGAAATTGCACGGTTATTACCAAAAGAAATGAAGGCTACTTTTGTAACCGTCAGCTTAACGACGGCAATGCAATTACAGGACCATCCGAATTGTGAAACCATCTTTATTGGAGGCCGTCTTTCTAAAACAGCGGGAATAAGCATAGGAGGGGACGTCATGAACCAACTTAGTGGCATTCGCGCCGATCTTTGTTTTATTGGTACCAATGCCATTGATGCCCAATTGGGGGTGACGGATTCAGATTGGGAAGTGGTCATCGTTAAAAAGGCCATGATCGAAGCCGCCGGTAAAGTTGCGCTGTTGTCTATTTCGGAAAAACTGAATACTTCCCAGAGACTGACCATTGCCCCTCTCGATAAATTAGATCTGCTGATCACCGAACTGGATGGTGATCATGAACTTTTGCTTCCGTATAAAAAAGCCGGTCTTGAGATAATGTAGTCTTGATATTTCGTAATTGTTTATCTTTGTGCCGAAAAAATAACGGATCGTAATGAATATTGTCAGACTTACAAAAGAGTTCGATTTTGAGGCGGCCCATGCCCTGGACGGTTATGGAGGTAAATGCAAGGATATTCACGGGCATTCTTATCACTTGCGTATAACAACTATTGGCACACCTATAAATAATAAAGAAAATCCTACCTGCGGGATGGTCATCGATTTTGCAGACCTCAAACAAATCGTCAAAAAACACATCCTTTCTGTTTTTGATCATTATCTTATACTGAGAAACGATTCCCGGTTCAAAGGCCTGGAGGATACTAACCCAAGGATAAGATATGTCGATTACCAGCCTACCTGTGAAAATATGCTGCTGGAAATTGTCTCGATCCTCAAAGCAAACCTGCCGGAAGAGATCAAACTGCATAATGCCTTGTTGCGGGAGACCGCTACCAGTTATGCCGAGTGGTATGCCGCGGATAACCGGGGATAAATTGTAAATGTAAAATCGACCGAAGGGAGATCCCGCCGAAAGGTAAACACGCAGTGTCGGGATGTAAAATGTAAAAGGGAGAGAGGAGGGGGGTTGAGTTTAGGGAAGCATTTTATTTTGGGCAAAAAAAAAACGGCAGTGAATTTCACTGCCGGTACTAATTTTCAAACTAACCAAAACCCTAAATCTTATTTATTTTATACTAATTGTATGCTTATTTGTTTGTGTTTGTTTAAGCAATAATAAGGTTCCCTGCTTAATTACGATGCAAAGATAAGGGGGGAATTAGTGGTGGTCTGTGATGCCTGTCACATAGTAGTTTTTTTTGAAAAAATCTTTTTTTGGAAGTTTCAGGTTAATTTACCCAAGGGCTTCGGGATGTTCCAATTTTCCTAAAAAAGGCCTTCTACATTGGAAACTGGACATTCGTTATTCTGCTGTTCTGTTGCTCTGATTTAGCCGTTATAAATTTTACCTTCCAAAATTCCAACCCGCTGACTTGCCGGCAGGCGATGCAGCCCGCAGAATTTCAAATATCCAATGTAAGTGGATAAAAAACGCCCAAAAATGTCACGTTTTAGGATTTCATTTCTTTAATAAATACAGGCTGCTGAATGTGACCTTTATTTTAATCATCAAATGAAAAAATTATGACTCAATAGATCTATGATTTGTAAGAAAGACTGATTTCATTCGCAATTATGATTTTAGAATTATGTGAAGCCCTTCCGAATACCCACACGGGAAATCATTTCGGAAATCAATTACTTCGCTCCGGTACTTCACCTGCTCTAAATTATTGGTCCTCCCTTTTAAAATCCCCATTTAAGGACTATAAGAAGCTTCCGTCGAAGAAAAGTGGCAGCAAATCCTTGGCCGTTTCCAATACATAAATGTCACCGCTTTCCCCTTGCATCAGGATTTTTATCTTATTCTTAAAGCGATCTTCTGTTTCAGAAAGCACTTGTCGGCAGGCGCCACAGGGAGCGGCAGGTATAGTGACGGGGTTGTTCTTATTTTTTACGGTTATCGCTATGGCTCTTACAGCCACCTCAGGAAATTCGCTTGTGGCAGCGGCGAGAGCTACCCGTTCGGCACAAAGGCACATGGAATAGGCGGCGTTTTCCTGGTTGGCCCCGGTGAGAATCTCGCCATTTTCAAGAAGCAGGGCTGCGCTTACTCTAAATTCAGAATAGGGGGAGTAACTCTTGACCAGTCCATCTTTTGCCTTTTGCAAAAGCACTTTCAATGTTTCGGGCAATTCCTCTATGGAGGGATATACTGCTATGGAAGTGGTCAGGGAAATATTCTTCATAAATTTATTTATTTATCCTGTAAAAATAAGGCTTGTGGTGCATCAAACCTAATTCCCGGTTTTTTCTGAAAAAATCATGGTTTAAATTAAAGAATTAGAGGCCTAAAATTTAAATTGCGCCTGCTAAATTATTAGCATGCCTTCAACCAATAAAACAGGTAAAACCATGAATAAAATTTTAATCATTGGGGCCGGTCGTTCGGCTACCGCGCTCATCAATTATCTCCTGGAACAGTCCGTTCTTCATCAGTGGTCCATCGTTCTGGCCGACACCGATCTTCAACTGGCTCAGAAAAAAGCTGGCCATCATCCCAATGCAGTGGCGGTTGAACTGGATATTCATAACATTGAAAACAGGCAAAAGTTTATTCAGGAGGCTGACCTAGTTGTCTCCATGCTTCCGGCTTTTTTACATATCGAGGTAGCCCGGGATTGCTTGGCCTTTAAAAAACATTTGATTACTGCTTCCTACGTCTCCAATGAAATGAGGGAACTGGGGGAAGAAGCCAGAAAAAACAACCTCATTTTCATGAGTGAGATCGGCCTGGATCCGGGCATCGACCACATGTCGGCCATGCAGATGATCGATGGCATAAAGGCAAAGGGAGGAAAGCTCAACGCTTTTTATTCCTACACCGGCGGACTGGTGGCACCTGAATCCGACGATAATCCCTGGCACTATAAATTCACCTGGAACCCCAGAAATGTCATTGTTGCCGGACAAACGACCGCTCAGTATCTCGAAAAGGGAAAGATTAAATTCATGCCCTACGACCGGCTGTTCCAGGAATACCTGCTGACCGAGGTACCTGGTTTGGGCACCTATGAAATTTACCCCAATCGCGATTCGCTTTCTTACCGTTCCATTTATGATTTGGAGGACATTCCCACCATTTACAGGGGCACCATGCGGACACGCGGTTTTTGCGACGCCTGGAACGCCCTGGTGAAAATAGGACTCACCGATGAAGGGTTTAACATAGAGCATTCAGACAAAATGACTTACCGGGAATTGCTGGAAGCCTTTGCCCGTCCGGGTGAGGCAAGCCTTGAAGATCGTATTGCCGAACTGGCCGGCGTTTCCAAAGATTCAAAAGTGATGGATCAACTGCGCTGGGCAGGATTGTTTGAAAATGAAAGGATAACTCGTAAGAACGCTTCCCCGGCCACCATCCTCGAGCACCTGCTCCTCGATAAATGGGCGCTCCAACCCGAGGACAAGGATATGATCATCATGAAACACGAGTTTGAGTACGCACTGGATGGTCAGGAAAAACACCTGTCTTCCACCCTGGTCATGAAAGGTGAAGACCAGGTAAATACGGCCATGGCCAAACTGGTGGGCCTCCCAATGGCTATTTTCGTAAAACTGGTGATGACGGGTAAGTTTAATCAGCCTGGGGTGCTTATTCCTGTGATGAAGGAGGCATATGATCCGGTATTGTCCGAACTGCGGGAGTTTGGAGTTGTTTTTGAGGAGGTGGAAGGGTAGGGGAATGCTTCCGAATGCATGAAATTTCTTCCGTGCATTCGGACTGAATTTTATTCTGCGATCATCACATAGAATTCTCCGTCGGTCAGGGAGGCTGTGCCCCCATTGCCATCATTTAGCGTACCGGAAAAGGTGCCCTTGGCACTGCCTCCTTTTTGATAATCCAGAGAGGTAAAGGTAATGGCTGAGTTTCCTAGTCCGGAATCATAGGTCTTGCTGGAATTAGGATTCAGGAAATAGACATCAGCATATTCAAGACCACCGCAAATCTTATCGAAACCATTACAGTCCCAGTCATTTTCATCAAAACTATAAGTGGTTTCACCGATTGTCAGGGAATCAGGGTGGCTGAATTCAATTGCTATGGTTTGAGCACGGGTTAACCCCGTGTTTTTTACCCCCGTGATGATAAAGAATTGTACATCGTCAAAGGAGGTGTCAATGACACCTGCCGCGCCAACGCTTTCAAAACTTACCCCATCAATTTTAAACACGATACTGCCCATGGCCAGTTCATTAGATTCGTCCTTGTGGCAGGCTGTGGAAACAAGAATGGCGATTAATGCAAACAGGGAGATTTTCAGGAGTGGTAATTTCATTGTTTAGAGGTTTTAAGTATGATAAATTTTTTCATTCCGATTTTAGGGAAATCTTCCCTTGTCCAAAACACCGAATTTACAAATTATTTTATTGCCGGAAGTGGTCTTCGGCAATAAACAGAACAATTTAGAGTCGTTCAAAATAATAACACTATAACATTTGAAGGTAAAGCCTTAGAATAGAGGAATGGATTATGGTGTGCAAAAGGATACACGGTGAGCCATCACACCAACAAATCAAACAACATTTTCTGGTCGTTCAACGTCTGGTAGTTGATCTTATGTGCCTCCATGCGGGCGATGAGACCTTCGTAGTCTTCCTTTTTTTGTACCTGTATACCAACGAGTGCCGGGCCTGCTTCCCTGTTGTGCTTTTTGGTGTATTCAAAATGGGTGATGTCGTCGGTGGGGCCGAGGACATCGTTGAGGAAATCGCGCAGCGCGCCGGCGCGTTGTGGGAACTTGATGACGAAGTAGTGCTTGAGGCCTTCATAAAATAAGGACCGTTCGCGAATCTCCTGGGTGCGCGTGATATCGTTGTTGCTACCACTGAGCACGCAGACTACGTTTTTACCTTTGATCTTATCAGCGTAAAAATCGAGGGCGGCAATGGTGAGGGCTCCGGCGGGTTCTACGACAATACCTTCCTCATTGTACAATTGTAAAATGGTGCTGCAAACTTTTCCTTCAGGAACGAGAATGATGTCATCTACTACTTTCTGCGCTATGGCGAGAGTGTGTTTGCCTACTTGCCGGACCGCTGCCCCGTCCACGAAACTGTCTATTTTATCGAGGATGATATTCTCTCCGGCTTCCAGCGATCTTTTCATGGCGGGCGCTCCTTCCGGTTCGACGCCTATGATCTTTGTATCGGGGCTCAATTGCTTGAAACAACTGCCCACACCCGATATCAACCCGCCACCGCCAATGGGCAAAAACAGGTAGTCAATGATGTCCGGGCAATCCTCGAGTATTTCCAGTCCAACCGTACCCTGTCCTTCGATGATCTTCCGGTGGTCAAAAGGAGGTACGAATACCATGTTTTGGGTTTCGGCTTCGGCGAGGGCGCGGGTATTGGCATCGTCAAAAGTATCGCCAAAAAGGATGATCTCTACGTGTTCCTTTCCAAAAAGTTTGACTTTATTGACCTTTTGTTTTGGGGTAACTTCGGGCATAAATATTTTGCCCTTTACTTTCAGTTTATGACAGGCAAAAGCCACGCCCTGGGCATGGTTGCCGGCACTTGCACAGACGATACCATTTTTCAGGGCTTCCTTACCCATTCCGGCCATCATGTTGTAGGCCCCACGAATTTTGTAAGAGCGTACCACCTGCAGATCCTCCCGCTTGAGCAGGATTCTGCACCCGAAGTGTTCCGAAAGGTTGTGATTAAACATCAAAGGGGTATGCTCTGCAACCCCTTTGATCCTGACTTTCGCCTTGTATAATCCTTCCACGGAAATCAATTCCGATAAAGGTTTGGCATTTGCTGACATATCGTCAATGGTCATTTACGAATGTTCAATATGATATTCATCATAAAATCAATTCCTTTCCGGGCGAAGGCTACGCACCACTTTTCCTGTCTGCCACATTTCGCTTTCGCGCAATTCGCGGAGTTCTTCTTCCAGCTTTTCACGGTAATCCGGCTGACTGTTGGAATCGATGGAACGCTGGGCTTCCTCGCCTGAGGCTACGCTGTCATACAGATCATTGAAAACGGGTTTTACCGCATCTCTGAATTTGTTTTTCCAGTCCAGGGCACCACGCTGAGCCGTAGTGGAACAATTGGCGTACATCCAGTCCATGCCATTTTCTGCCACCAGGGGCATCAAACTTTGGGTCAGTTCTTCCACGGTTTCATTAAAGGCCTCACTCGGGCTGTGGCCGCGCTCTCTGAGTACACTGTATTGCGCCTCGAAAATTCCCTGAACCGCCCCCATCAATGAACCGCGTTCACCGGTAAGGTCACTATAAACTTCACTTTTAAAAGTGGTTTCAAACAAATAACCTGAACCAATTCCGATTCCGATGGCAATGGTACGGTCTTTGGCGCGTCCAGTAGCATCCTGGAAAATGGCGTAACTGGAATTCAATCCACGACCTTCGACGAACATACGTCTGAGGCTGGTTCCTGAACCCTTAGGAGCTACCAAAAATACATCAATATCAGTCGGAGGAATGATGTTTGTTCTTTCTTTGTAAGTCACCCCAAATCCATGTGAAAAATAAAGGGCTTTTCCTGCGGTGAGATAAGGCTTGATGGTAGGCCATGCGGCAATTTGAGCGGCGTCTGAAAGCAGGTACATGATAATGGTCGCTTTTTCAGCGGCTTCCTCAATAGGGAACAAGGTTTCCCCGGGAACCCATCCGTCAGCAACGGCTTTATCCCATGATTTGGAAGGCTGGCGTTGCCCGATAATGACTTTAAACCCGTTATCGCGCAGGTTTTGTGCCTGGCCCGGGCCCTGTACACCATAACCTATGATCGCAATGATTTCGTCTTTTAATACTTCATGCGCTTTTTCGAGTGGAAACTCATCCCGCATGACCACATTTTCTTCAACACCTCCAAAATTCAGTTTTGCCATGATTTAACATTTTTTTCTTATGCTGTAATAGAAAATTTCAGGTAGATAATACCTGTACCTTATTTGCAAAGGCATGCAAAGTTAGTTTTTACCTCATTAATAAAAAGACGGCAGGGAATTTAAAAAATGGGTTTTTTCCGATTTGTAAAGGATTAAAAAGCGCCTGGTTAGGACAGGATAGGCTCTTTTTATTTATGTTTCAGCCTGCGGATTTCCAAAAATAAAACGCTGCCACCTGCCACCAACATGAGCAGGGCATGCCAATACCATGGGGTAGGTACTCTTCCGACTTCGAGGTAAACGGGGAGTTCAGGAAGCTGAACCTTTAAAGACTGGCTTTTATCCTTCTCAGGTTCCATTTTTCTTATCACTCCACGGAGGGTGGTTTCTCCTTTTGGGGCACAGTTATTTGCTTCCAGGCATTCCCAGATAAAACTATCGGTCCAGGCGACTATTGGAGCCATGGGTTTTTCTCCTTTCTCGTAGGCTTCGAGGCCTTTTTTGCTCAATACGGGATAAAGCACGAGTCCACCATCTTTTTCTTTGGTGCCCGGGGCGTGGATGAAGTCTCCTGATAACTGGGCATCGGTTATTTCGATAAAATCAGCGTCCCCCAGGCCGTTGGCTTCAATTTCATCCATGGTGAAGGAACGTAATTTGTGTGTTCCGAAATTGAGGGATACCACACTATTACAACTGTTGATAAAAACGACAATGCATGCGAGAATGAATAGGAATCTAAATAACATTTTCTGGTTACTTGTTGCTGGTTACTGGTTACTTGTTGCTGGTTACTGGTTACTTGTTGGTTTAGTAATTAGTAATGCCTCAAATTTATTTTATTTTCAAATACAGAATGGTCCGCCTGGCTCCCGGTGGGTACTAGCCCTTCCCAAAGCCCATGGTTTTTTTGTTGAAGACGAAATCGCTTTTGTCTGTTTTAAGCGTGGAAGCGTCTTCGATGGTAATAATGTCTGCGGGTATCTTTGCTCTTTCTTCGGGATCCATGGCCGCGAGGCGCAGGTTGTGTGCCTTGATGACTTCCTGGATGACGTTTCTCACCGTACGGGCATTCCCAAAATATTTGTCCCGGTAATTATGAAGGAAGGCGAAATAGTTCTCCAGGTGTTTTTCCGCATTGGAGTCTGCGATGAGTTTTTCTTCCGTTAGCATATGCATCCCGATTTGGTAAAGATCCTGGGGAGAATAATCGTCGAAACGCAGGGTTTTGTCAAACCTTGAATTGAGTCCCGGGTTGGCTTTGAGGAAGGCTTCCATATTGTCGGGGTATCCGGCTACAAAAACGAAGAATTGTCCGCGATGGTCTTCCATACGTTTCAGCAAGGTCTGTATCGCTTCATCGCCAAATCCGCCACGGCCGCCGGACATGCCTTCCATCAGGGAATAAGCCTCATCGATAAACAGGACGCCACCCATGGATTCTTCAATTTTTTCGGCAGTCTTTATGGCGGTCTGGCCTACATAACCGGCCACCAGCCCTTGCCGATCCGTTTCTATCATATGGCCGCGTTCCAGTACGCCGAGCGCTTTATAAATTTTAGTGAGGATACGGGCTACAGTAGTCTTGCCCGTTCCGGGATTGCCGATAAAAACGGTATGCAGGAAAAATTTATTGAGGACATCTTTTTCCGTTTGCCGGTAATAACGCACCAGGCTGACCATTTCATTGATCTGGATCTTGACCTTTTCCATCCCGATCAGGCTGTTTAATTCAGCAAGCGCTTCCGTGAGCAACGCTTCGTCAATCGGAATATCCGGTAATTCAAAACGCTCTTCGATTTCAATTTTATCGACATCCTGCAATTGAATGGTGGCCAGTTCTGCTTTTTCCAGGTCGTGGTGGCTTTCCATCGCCATGATCCTGAGGCCCAGGTTGATCTTTGATTTTTCAATGAGGTCATACACGAAACGGGCATTACCAAAGGACCTTCCCCTGGAACGGTAAGCCCTTACGATCATCTTGTCTATCTTTTTCTTCGCGGCAAGGGTCAGCACCACATCCTTTTCCTTGCAGGCATATTCCGCGATCTGTGAAAGTTCCTGGGGCAGATAATCAGAGAATTCAAAGAACAATTTGAACCTGGATTTCAGCCCGGGGTTGGTGTCGAGAAAAAGTTTCATTTCCCGGGGATAACCGGCAACGATAACCGCCATGTCTCCTTTTCCGTCCGACATCTCTTTTACCAGTATCTCGATCACCTCACGGCCAAAGTCTTTATTGTCTTCTCTTGAACGGGCGAGGGAATAGGCTTCATCAATGAACAAAACCCCTCCGCGTGCCTTTTCAATAGCTTCCTTCACTTTGGGGGCCGTTTGGCCAATGTATTCCCCTACGAGATCCACACGATCTACTTCATGGACATGACCTTTGGTAAGCAGCCCCATTTTTTTATACAGCTTGCCCATCATGGAAGCTACAGTCGTTTTTCCTGTGCCTGGATTGCCAATAAACACAGAATGAACGTTGATGTTTTCCTTTTCCTCGAATCCTCTTTGTTTCCTGAGCTGTAAAAATTTGATGTATTTGGCATGATTCCTTACCTGGTTTTTGATCTCTTTCAACCCAATGAGATTGTCCATCCTGGACATCACCTCTTCAAAAGTCATTCGGTCTTCGAGCAGGTCAGGAGTGAGAATAACAGGCGCTTGTTGTTGGGGCAAAATGACTCCGGCAATGCCTTCTTCAAATTCTTCCCCAACCCTGAAAGGCACCGTGGCCAGTAACCTGTCCATGAAAATGATCTCTGCGGTGTAATGATCGATTCTCCAGGATTCTTTTACATCGGAACCCCAGCCGGCAGTGATATGGATCTCTTCAGCGTCTTTTTCTACGCTTTGTAAGCGTACAAGTTGTCCCTTGAGTTCTTTGGAACCGTTATAAAATTTGATAAATAATTCGCAATGCCAGGGATTGATGGTGTATAGGTTTTTCAGGTTGAGTTCTACATACACGTATCGGGTTTCTTCACTGCTGAAGCTTTTCATGTACACCCGGTCATCGGCATTTACATCGTCATAAGGGCCTTCGTAAAGTTTAACGCCCTGGATATCTACATACGGATTGTCTTCTTCGTCTGAAATTTCTCCCGCATCTTCAATATAGAAAAATTTGGTGGCCACTTTTTCTTCGTTGATCCAGGCTTTCCAGTAATAGGTACCCCTTTTCCAGAAGGACCCCTCTGTTTTATTTCCCCATCCTTCCCGGATGTAAACTACTGAGTCGTATTTGTTGACCTTCCTGTCAAAGGATAATTCGCATACCTTTTTTTTGTTTTGGGCATCAAAGCAGTGCATTTGCACATTGATGTCCCAGTCTTCCTGGTCGAACAGTTTGTTATAAAAGGAAAGCTCAGCATAAACATAGGCCGTTTCATAACGATCAAAAACCTGGCGATATTTCTTTCGATTATCTGCCAGCCACTCAGTTGAAGTATATACCTTGAGATCCTTGAATTTGTATAACTTCGGAGTAGTTTTTTGAAGTTCCTGTTGCATATTGCCCAAATTATTTTGTCGTTGTGCCAATACATGACACGGGGTGAAAAATGATTAAAAAAAATTATCCCACGTTAAGTATTGAAGTCAAACGTTCAAGATGAAGGTGAAAATATTCATTTTGACGTTTAATTTATTAATCGCCTGAATTTATTCCCATTTGCATAACGTAAATTCCTATGGCTCGGTTTCAAAGATAAAAAGTTTGTTGATGAAAAGTTGAGTTTATTCGGAAAATATGAAGGAGAAATTCAGGTGGTTTTAATCTTATTTTTCATTCATTTGTAAAAATGATCCTTCGCCGATATTGAAAAGTTTGTCAATGTTTATATCGGTATAGCTCTCGACAATGATCTTTCCGGGGCCGAATTCCGGTTTTTTCTGAAAAGCGACAAAACCCTGTGTGCAGTTTTTTAAGGTAATATCTCTTAAAAACAAGACCGAAAGATCTTTAGAAGCCACGGCAATGGGAGAGGTGTCGATGGTGGTTTCAAAAACGGCAATATCGCTTTCCTCCCCGCAACTGATTCCTTTGTCGCCGGTGTTTTTTGTGTAACAATTGAAAATATTGACGGTGCTTCCCGAAAAATCCATGGCGTCATTCAAAATGTTGTTAAAGGTGCAATTTTTTACCTCGCCTTTGCTAAAGTCACTGTCAAAGGCATCACTGCTAATTCCGGAAAAGAGGCAGTTTTCGAGTACGAAATCAGAGCGGACCAAATTGAGCGCATCTTCGCAATGGTTGTTCCGGAAGGAGCATTTATAAAACCGGACATCGATCTCATAACCGGTAACTGCTCCGGTCAGTTGTTGCCCATTATTACTGAGTGTGCCTAACTGTTCAAATACAACGTATTGGAAAGCGGAGGGTTTGGAGGATTGCAGGAGGGAGAGCCCCCGGCCGGTTTTATCAGAGGAAATCACCAGGACCGGATGTTCCTCGGATCCTGAAACCTGCATGGGGCCATAGGACATGATATAGGCACCGTTTTTTAAATCGATCTCCGTGCCTTCCGGGATAAAAACCTCGTAGTCGGGAGGGATGACCAGTGGCTGATCCAGGATATGTTTTCCTTGGCGGAAAAGGATTTGTTTGCCTTTGACCACATAGAGGGTATTTTCTTTGAGTACAGGGGAGGCCTGCTCTTTGTTGAAGGGGAGCATTTCGACGATCTCAGGTCGTGGCCATTCAAAGATCTGGCTGGTAAAAACAGAATCGATCCCCGGAACCCGGAAGAAAAGAAAGCGGGCATTTTCAATGACCTCAAGAGGTTTGATTTCTCCCTTGCTCTGTAAAACCAGGGCTTCTGAATGGAGGAATTTGGTGGCATTGAAATCACTGATGAGGCTGTCTCTCAATATCCTTGAAAGATACCTCCTTCGCACGTGAGAGGGGAGCAGGAGAGGGCTTTTCAGTGGGGTGTCCATCTTGCTGCGGCTGTATCCGGTCCCGATAATCTCTACCGGCAATTGATGCGTATTCTGAATAGAAAGGTTTTTTTTGCCACCGGCCACCTGCTGGGTAAAAGCTTTGATGCTTTGGTCGTTATAGGGCAGGATCATGGAATGCACAAATAGTCCGTCTTCCAGAAACTCCTTATAATTGGGCTGGTATTCCGGGAATTCCATTTGCAAAAGGGCTAATTTTTCATTCCAGGCAATTTCGTGTTTTTCCAGGAAATTGCTTAAGAATTCTCTTGAGCTGTAATGGTATAAGAATTTGAAATACAATTCATTAAAGTCTTTGTCTTGAAGCAGATAACCAAACAGCCGGTTGGCTTCATTTTCCTCCGGATTGAGTGCTCCTTCTGCCAGGATGGTGTATCGTCGGGGTGGTTTGCCTCCAAAAGCATCATAGCCAATGGGTTCCAGTTTGCCTATCACGGGGTTGTAATAAAATCTTTGGTTGTGCCAAATGATACCGTGGTAAGCATTAAAGACATCGGCAATGGCATAAAACCGGGCCAGTTTTTCCAGGTCGAATACCTGTTTTGCAGGAAGCAGATCATTTTTAAAATCATACATCAACTGGCGTGCCTTTTCATATTGTTCGCTAAGCAGTGTATCCGATAGGAAGTCCTGCTGCCCAAAAGCCTCCGCTTCGGCATTCTCCCAGTCCCCGACGGTAGAGCGGTAATCGTTATGAATATATCCCTGGTTTTGGAGTTGCCTTTCGATGCCCGACCACATGCCTTCTTCTGAGAATTTGAGGATGGGGCCTTCCCTCCGCTGCTGGCTTTCTACGAGCTGTTTGTCAAAATGTTCTTCAATAGCATAGATACCCAATGATTTTCCATTGAGAGAAACGGCTGTAAAATCATACCTGGGGGTGAGAATCCCTTCGTCCATCCAGCATTGGTGGACCAGCCATTCGTGCAAAAAGTAGCGGGTAGCCGGTGTATGGACGGAAAAAGTGATCAAACCCTGGGCTGCATTTTTGGAATATTTCCAGCTGTAAGGGGCTTTGACTTTTACCCTGAACGACCATTTGTCCCCTTCCAGGTGATCCGTCCAGTCTCCTTTTAATCTTACCTGTGCCGGAATCTCATTTCCTGTGCTGTCAGAAAGTACTGCCTTGACCCAGTCATTGTCGGAAGTCTGAAGCAGGCCGTCGGTCAGGGCTTTTTCCCGTTTTCTTTCAAGTTTTTCAAGGCCCTTGGGCTCCACTCTTATTTGTAATGCCTGGGGATTCATCGCATTCTCGGGCCAGGTTCCCGTTTTTTCAATGGTGAGATCATCAAAAAAAACATTATGAAAACCGCTGGCATAAACATAGATGTTATAAAAATCAGGCGCATCCCCGAAAGGGATGACGAAGGTGGTGGATAGTTGTTCCCAGCCGGAAGCTTCCTCCGTTACCGGTATTTCTTCCATTTGATAAAAAGCCGAACCTCCGGAGTTTTGCACGACCAGTCTGCCTTCCTTTTGGGGTGTTTTGTACCGCCAGACCGATATTTTATAGACTTCGCCGGGCTTCCCCCCTTTGAGCTTATACCCAAAACCATATTGGATGCCCTTTCCGGTACCCACTTTGCAGGAATAATTGCCTGACCTGGATTTTTCATCGCTCTGTAAATGTCCTCCTGAAAATTCAAAATCCCCCTGGATGAAAAGATCACCCTTTACTTTTTCCGCATTGCAAAAGATAATGCCTTGTGGTGGAACATCCGCTGTCTTCCTGTTTGAGAACAATACAAACCAAAAGACAAAGGCAGATAAAAACACCACCCCGGCCGCTATGATCCCTTTTTCCCGGCGGGCAGAAGTATTGTCTTTTTTTTCGGAAATTATCATGCAAATAATTCGGGTTGATCAATTATGGAAAGGCTGGTATGATCCGATAAAGCTTTTATGGCCTTTTTGACATTGCTGAGCTGGGTGATGGAATCTGCCTGGCAGGCAAAACTGAGGTCCAGTCCTTTTTCCAGGGTATCCATCCGCTTTAATTTTACGTAAGTCAGTTCATCCGTCAGGATTTTTGATATCCTGTCCAGGTCATCGATATCGGTTTGGATATTGATGAAAATCCGGTTTTCTCTCGTGGAAGTGGTCTTGCGTGTTATTTTTTTGCCAAGGAATAACAGAACGATGATCACACTGAAGGCTACTATAGCGAGGATTGGCTGATTGGCACCGCCGGCAAGTCCCAAACCAATAGCGATGAATAAATAAGTCAGCTCCTCAGGTTCCTTTATAGCGGCCCTGAACCGGACAATCGACAAGGCACCCACAAGGCCCAGGGAAAGCGCGATGGAGGATTTGACGATCATGATGATCAATAAAGTACCCAGGGCCAGCGGAAGAAAATTGGCGGCAAATCGCCTTCGGTTGGCAATGGCATTGCCATAATGGATATAAAACAGGCGCAGCAGGGCGACGAGCAATGCGGTGATCAGAATATTTAAGAGGAATTCATCGAGGGGAATATTCTCCGAAAATTCCTGAATATATTTTTCCTGTAACTTTTCAAGGAGTGTCATACATGAAATTCTTTGGTGTAAAAGTAGTTACTCATAGACCACTTTCATACAGATTGGGGGATAATTTTTATCTTGCGGTATGAATTATCTGGCACACATGTTTTTGTCCTTTGGCAATAAGGATATCATCACCGGGAATTTCCTGGGGGATATGATCTCCAACCAGGAAGTAAAAACCTATCCTGAAGGCATTCGAAAAGGTGTTTTTATCCACAGAAAGATCGATACTTTTACCGATGATCATCCCGATGTATTGAAAGGGGTGCGCCGGTTGTATGAGCGACACTCCAAATATGCTTCGGTCCTGATCGATATTTATTATGATTACCTGCTGTGTATCAATTGGGATAAATATTCCGATGAATCCCTGCAATCTTTTGCCGATAAAATTTATGCCGCCCTCATGAGCAATATTGATTTGATGCCGGAAAGGGTTCAAAAAAGATTGCTGGGCATGACTCAGGGCAACTGGCTGATCAGTTATGCCACACTCGACGGTATCCAATATGCCATTACGAGAATGACCCAACGGGCCAGCAAACCTGAATTACTCGAAGGAGCCATCGACAGTCTCACGACGGATTTGGAACTATTGAACGAAGAATTTAACCGGTTTTTTCCAGAGATCATCGAACACATCAAACCGGAAATCCCGACAAAGTAAATTCAATATTCCCTACCCCTCAAAATGGAAGGAAATGGTAAACGTTCGCGCCAATACTTTTTCCAGCACGGTCGATTCTGCAAGATTCGGGTTGAAGAGCAGCGTATTGCCGAGACCGTGGGATATTTTGATCTCCGGTGAAAAAATGAAATAAGGAAAGAAAAACTGGATGCCCGCGCCGTACTCCAGGGCAAAGTCATGCGGGGAGATCTTTACGATAGATTCATTTCTTTTTGCCCGGGCGTCGCTGGCCACATCAAAAGTATATTTTACCCCGGCGATCACGAAAACCCGTTTATCTTTATAAGGAGCGGATTTGTACCTGAACTGAAAAGGCATCTCCACAAAAACAGATTCAACTTTCCGCTGGGTAATCGGAATCACGCGGCTTGACCTGGAATATTCGAGGTTTCGTTCAGAAAAAGACAAGGTAGGCAGAAACCGGAAATCGAAGTATTGACCGATCTTCAGATTGGTAACAATGCCAAGGTTGAACCCGGGGCCGCTCAGCGATTCCACCACATTAATGCTGTCGCTGTAAATGTAATCCTTCGATCTGAAAGGGATAAAACTGGAAGAGTTTAATCCAAGAGTGATCCCAAAATAATAATGTTTTTGCTGAAAATCATAGAAATTATAATTGCCCTTGCCGCCTATCTGACCGAAAAGCGGCATCATCGACACACATAAGATGAGGATCAGGCTTATTTTTTTCCCAGGTAAATTGAGCAAATTCCGAGCGTTAGCGGTATCCATTTATTTGATTTATATCCGTTGTTCTGTAAATAATTAATAAAGTCATTTCCAGCAGGAAATGCCTGCACTGATTCGTAAAGATACTGATATGCTTTTGGGTCCTTCGAGGTAATGCGGCCGATGAGTGGCAGCATATATTTAAAGTACATGTTAAAAACCTGTTTGAACGGAAAAAGCCTGGGTTGTGAAAATTCCAAAACCACTAATGTTCCCCCGGTTTTCAGCACCCTGTTCATTTCTGCCAAACCTTTGTTCAGATCTTCGAAATTTCGTACACCAAATGCAACGGTAATAGCATCAAACGTATTGTCTGCGTAAGGTAAATTTTCTGCGCTGCCTTCTTCCATGGTAATGACTTTCTCCAGCCCTTTTTTGGCGATTTTCTGGCGTCCAATCTCCAGCATTTTGGTGGAAATATCCACGCCCGTGATCTTGTCCGGATGCAATCTGTTGGCAGCGGTAATCGCCACGTCCCCGGTTCCTGTAGCCACATCAAGGAGGAGTTTGGGTTTGCTTTCTTTCAGATAGTCAATGGCTTTTTTGCGCCAAATGATGTCGATTCCACCGGAAAGCAAATGGTTCAGAAAGTCATAGTAAGGAGCAATAGTATTGAACATTTTGGATACCTGCCCTTTCTTACTGCCTTCTTGTGAATATGGTTTTACAGATTCTGCCATGGTCGAAAATTTTCGCAAATATAGGAGGAATGGTTATAGAAATTGAAAATGATAAATAATAAATGAAAAATTTAAAACGAAATATACTGTTGATGGAACTCATTGTCCTTCAATTTGTTTACAAATAGTCGTATTTTCGCCAAAATTTTAGGAATTTGAAAAAGATGGTGAGGTTAGAACCAAAAGATATATATTCCAGTCTCGAATTTGACAAAGTACTCGAACTGGTAGCCAAAAGATGTTTGGGATGGCTCGGAGAAGAGCAGGTCATGGCGATTGCCCCGATGACTGACGTGGAAACGATCGAAAGAAGATTGGATGAGGTCAATGAATATAGTATTGCCTTGTCGAATAACGATCACTTTCCGATCCATTCCTATGAAGATATTACTTCAGACCTGAAAATGCTCAGCGTTGAAAACTTTGTCTTGCCGATTGAAGGGCTTCAGCGGATTCACAGGGTTTTGTCTTTTATGCGGGGGGCTTTCCGGTTTTTTAATAAAGGCAGACAGGCCGCTTACCCGGTGATGTACGATATTATCAGGAAGATCAATTTTGACCAGGACCTTATTACGGCCATCGATAAGGTGGTGGATGAAGAAGGCAATATCCTGCCCAATGCTTCTCCTGAGCTGATGCGTATTAAACGGATGCAAATTTCCAAACAAAAAGAACTGGACCGCAACTTCAGGATCATCATCAATGATTTCAAGAAAAAGGGTTGGCTGACGGATAATGTGGAAAGTTTCAGGAACGGCAGGAGGGTACTGAGTGTGCCGGTAGAGCATAAAAGAAAACTCCGAGGCATCATTCATGACGAGTCCACGACCGGTAAAACGGCATTTATCGAACCCGATGGCGTCATCGAGATCAACAACGATATCTTTGACCTGGAAACTGAAGAGAAAAAAGAAATTTACCGCATCCTGAAGGAATTGAGCCAGGTGCTCCGTCCTTATGCCGGTCATATGCACGTTTACCTGGAGGCCATGGTACACTTTGATACCATCCAGGCCAAGTCAGGAGTGGCTGTGATGATGAAGGCGAACAAACCAAAGATTCTCTCCAAACCTCACTTCGGGTTGGTCAGGGCTTTCCACCCTTTGCTTTACCTGAAAAATAAAGACCTCGGAAAGGAAACCATCCCTTTTGATATGTCTTTATTTCCGCCCAACCGGATCCTGGTGCTCAGCGGACCCAATGCGGGGGGCAAATCGATCACCATGAAATCTGCCGGGTTATTACAGTTAATGGTACAATCGGGCTTGCTTGTCCCGGTAAGTCCTGAATCAGAAATGGGCATTTTTCAACAAATTTTTGCCGATATCGGCGACCAGCAGTCGCTGGAAGATGATTTGAGTACCTATAGTTCCCGACTTGCCAATGCCCGGCTTTTTATTGAAAAAGCCAATAAACAAACCTTAATTCTCATCGATGAATTTGGTTCCGGCACCGATCCCAAGATAGGAGGAGCCATTGCAGAAGCGGTGCTCCGGGAGATCAATTTTCAAAAAGTATTCGGGGTCATCACCACCCACTATTCCAACCTCAAGATATTTGCTTTTAAAACGATTGGGTTGCTCAATGCAGCCATGGCTTTTGATAAAGATACCCTTTCTCCAACCTACAATCTAAAGATTGGCCGCCCCGGAAGTTCCTATGCTTTTGAGATTGCCCAAAAGAGCGGACTGGATAAAAAGGTTTTGAGTTATGCGCGGCACAGGGCCGGGGAAAATGAAAAAGCCGTGGATGACCTGCTGGTCGATCTGCAGCAGGAAAAAAAAGAAGCCGAGGATCACATTAAGAGCCTGGAAGAAAAGCAGAAAAATCTGGAAAAACTTATCAAAAATTATGATAGTCTCCACCGGGATCTGGAGTTTAGGCGTAAAAAGATGAAACTCGAAACCAAGGAAAATGCCCTGCAAAATGCGGCACAAACCAATAAAGAATTCGAACGCCTGGTCCGGGAATTAAAAGAAGAGAAGAACCTCGAAAAAGCCAAAAAAATGGCCGCAGAAATCAAGGAGGAACGCCACGGACTGGCCAAAGAAGTCAGACAACTCCAGGAGGAAATCTATTACCAGCCTCCGGCGGCCGGAACCGCCAAAGACCGTGAAATTGTGGAAGGCGATTTTGTAAAACTTAAAACAGGGGGAGCAACCGGCGTCGTTGAATCCGTTGATAAGAAAAAAGCGGTAGTCCAGATCGGGGATATGCGCATGATGATTCATCTCAGGGATCTGCAGCAAGCCAATGAACCGATGGATATCAGGTCTTCAAGAAGTGTGCAGACGTCTACCTCCAATCTTTCCGGGGGCTTTGACAGTAAACTGGATATCCGGGGCATGACCATAGAAGAAGCTATGGGGGTAGTGGAGGCTTTTGTAGACCAGGCACTCATGTCTAATGCGGCACACCTCAGGATAGTTCATGGAAAAGGAACGGGCGCCCTGAGAAACGTGGTACGAAAAAAACTAAGGGAATACAATGTTCCCATGAACATAGGCCACCCTGCTCACGATGCAGGCGGAGACGGCGTCACAGAGGTGGAATTGATGTAATTTTTATACACATCTTATACAACCATTATGCCTGGTAAATACACTTTAGTTCAAAGACAATTTTTTAGCGTGTAAAAATAGATTTTGGACTTTTGAAATTGCCATGCCCTTAACTATTAGAATGACAGAAGCGGAACTAATTGAGGCCTGCATTGCGGAAGACCGTTTGGCACAAAAGAATTTGTATCATCGGTACAGCAAGGCAATGTATAACGTTGCCTACCGCATAACAGGCGAATTTGAGTCGGCAAATGATGTACTGCAGGAAGCTTTTGTCAAAGTCTTTCGCGCCCTGCCACGTTTCAGGCAGGAATCTACGCTCGGGGCCTGGATCAAAACCATTGTGGTCAGAACAGCCCTGACACACATCAAGAAACAACGACATACAGAACCTATTGATTACCGTGCTGAGGAAACTACTGTGGATTGGGGAACCAGTCTGGATGTGGAATACCTTGAAAAGGCCATAAAAGCCCTGCCGGAAGGGTATCGTGCTGTTTTTGTGCTGATCGAAGTGGAAGGTTATGCGCACAAGGAAGTGGCCGATCTATTGGAAATATCGGTGGGTACCTCAAAGTCTCAGTTGTTTTATGCAAAAAAAAGATTGAGGGAGAACATAGGAAAATTAATGGGTGAATAGAGTCACTCCCATTTTTTTGGGGTGATTTTATTGGATAAAAAATAATAATTTAAGTCAATTCGGTCATGAAAGAAATCAACAGACATACGCTTCAACAGGCGATCCGGCAATTACCGGAATATGCCCCGCCTCCCCAAATATGGGAAAGGGTGGAACAGGGGCTGCTTGTTGCGGACCAGGAAGAGCAAATTTCAGAGGTGATTTCCGAACTTCACCAGTACGATCCGCCTGCTTTCTTATGGGAAAAGATCGAAGAGGCACTGGAAATACCGAAACAGGAGAAAATAGGGCGGGTTATCCCTCTGGGAGTCAGACGTTTTATGGCCTATGCTGCTGTGGCGGCAGGGATCATAGTGAGCTTCTTTATGATTCGCAATAACCAGCCTGTTGAACAAATCAGTTATGCTGAGGAAGTAGTGAATGAAGCCACTTTTGTAAATGACTGGAATGCGGATGAAGAAGATTTTGAAGTCGTGCTCGCCGCATTGGAAGAGAGCGAATATTTAACACAAATTCCGGAAATCCAGCAGCTGAAATTTGAACTGGAAGAATTGAACGATGCTAAAATGGAAGTGGAGTCGATGATGGAGCAATACGGTACGGACGAAAAATTGGTCGGAAATATCAGGGAAATAGAGTTGGAGCGGACGGATATCATTAAAAAATTAGCCGCATTCATTTAATTAAAATCAAGATGTTGAACAGAAATAATCAATTGCATTTAGTGCTCATATTCTTCACTTTCCTGGGAGGCTTGCCCTTGGTTGGTCAAACGACCCTGCAGGTCGTTACCAAGAGTGTGGAAAAACGCTTTGATTATCAAAAGGGAGATGAAATTAATATTGAAGGGGAAAAGGCAGAAGTGAGCATTGAAAGCTGGAAAAAACAGCAAATTTTTATAAAAATTGAATTGATCGCCAAGCATGAGGAAAAAGCGGTTGCGGAAAAAGATTTGCCCCGCATCACCTATGAAGCCCGGCGGGTTAAAAATAAAATTTATCTCAGGAATTACATCCGGGAAGTGGAAGGGCAGCCACGGGTTCAATCAAAACTGGCAGTGAAATACACCATTTACCTGCCTGAAACCTGCCCGGTTTATTTGAAGAATCACTTTGGAACGGCTTCTATCAGCAATTTGACCAACAGCCTGAAAGTGAACAGCCAGTTCAGCAAAATTGACCTGGTGAACATCCAGGGATTGATAGAAGTGACCACCCGATTTGGCGATCTCATCGGGGAAAGACTCAATGGCCGGATGAGCGTCAATGCCCGGAGATCCGATGTCATGTTGTCAGATATACGTGGGTCCTATGATATCCAGGCTTATTATGGATTGGTGAAGATTTATTCCGATGATGATCTGCTGGACCTCAAGATCGATGCTGAAAAGGCGGATGTTTTTCTTTATTCCAACAATCCTTCCATGTTTGGTTACGATCTCACTTCCATACAAGGGAAAATCAATTTACCAAAATCCTTTTCCGTAAGGGAAGTGCAGAACACCCAGGTACTCAAACAGGTTGAGGTGCGGCCCATGGAACAGGAGTATTACCAGAATATTACCATCCGGGTTTCTTTCGGGAATATTACGGTGGCGAAGAAGCAATAAGTAGGGCGAGGATGATACTTTTGGCAGCCCTATTAGCCGCGGGCACAATTTTGGTGGGGTGAGCCAAGCTGGTCCGTCGGGAAAATGGAGTTTTCATCAACCGAAGCAGTTGTAGTAAAACCCTAATTTTCCCTTTCGAAAAAGCGAGGCAAAGTCTTGCCGCCTTGTATTTTCAGGCCTTTTGGCATACTTTTTTGGCTGGAAAAAAGTATGTGCCCAGCCGGCATGAGGCGATGCCAGGAAGAAGAACAAAAAGATAAGGATTAACGCAAGGAATCCCAATTACTCCCGATCTTATTTTTGAATTTTCATGCCAAGAATCGACAATATTGTCCAAATGTTATGGGATCAGAAAATGGCTAAAATCTAGCTGAAACCCGGCTCTTTGCGTTATTGCTTTATAAACTTTCCTTTCCAGCGTTTGTTGCCCGCTTCAATACTCACAAAATAAAGTCCGCCAGGCAGAGCGCTTACATCAATGGCTTGTCGCGACTGATTTTTGTTTTCAAAAACAACTTCTCCTCTGACATTGATAATACGAAGTTCAAATTTTTCCAAAGGAGTCATTCGGGCTATTTCAATATTTATTTCGTCCCTTGCCGGGGAAGGATAAATATGCAGGCTTTCATTGACCAGGAGAGGAGTTATCTGGTTAATCACCGGCATTACCAGGAGTGAATCAAGATTGTAACTCATAATGGAGCGGGCGTGGGTTCCGGCCACCAGTTCGTTTCTGGCTACGTTGAGTTCCAGGTCATAAACCGGAATAACGGGCATATTGTTCCCCAGGCGATGCCACTGTTCTCCTCTGTTTAGGGTGCCAAAAACCCCGCCGTCGGTGGCGGCGAAAATCACAGAATCCATGTGGCCGGGCAGCACGTAAAGGTCGTTTATCGCAAGATCCGGCAGGTCACCTGCAATATTATACCAGCTCACACCACGATCATCGGATCGGAAGATGTGCGGGTCAAAATCGTTGTATTTATAACCGGAGACACTTACGTAAACCCGGTTGAGAAATTGAGGAGAGGCTTTAATATCTGTAATATAGCGATCGGGTAATCCTACCGAAATATCCAGCCATTGCCCGCCGTCATTATCCGTTCTTTTTACATTACCATCTGTCGTCCCTACATAAACCAACCCTTCTGCCAGGGGCGACTGATCAATAGCGCTTATGGTGTGGAAATTATTGCCAAAAGTAACACTGTCGGTCAGGCCTTCGCTGATAGGTTCCCAGGAAGTAAAAGCTCCGGTGGTATTTTTATACACCCTGTAGGTTCCTGTGTACATGACATCGGGATTTTGAGGGCTAAAAATGTAGGGCATGTCCCAGTTTCTCCGGTCAGCATCATCGATACCATAGGTGCCCGAATCCCACCATCCTGAATATAATCCGTCAACCGTGACGGCAATGTTCCCATTTTGGGTTTCCACAAAAACAATACCCGTATCCAGGGGATGAAAACGCATCTGGAAGCCGTCTCCGCCAAAAAATCGTTCCCAGTCCTCTTCAGGGCTGGTTCCGCCAGAGGAGCCATTGTCCTGGGCTCCGCCGTAATAATGATCCGGTTTGTGAGGGTTGTAGGCCACCCGGTAAAATTGGGTCGCTGGAATGTTTTCCATGTCCTGCCAGACCGTTTGTTGGTCGGTGCCCAGGTAAAGCCCACCGTCGGTGGCCAAAAGAATGGAATCCTGGCCGTAAAACACCAAATCATGCTTATCGGCATGTACACTGTATTCCCACCACGGGGGCGCTGCTTCGGCCCAGTGGGTACCGCCATCTTCCGTTTTCCAAAGGTCAACGCCTAAAATATATATTTCATCAGGGTTGTTTGGGTTGAGGCTTACCTTGCTGAAATACCACCCGAATCCGCCTAAAATACCCGTAGGAAGGCCGAGGTTTTCATCGTCCCAATTGATTATCGGTTGCCAGGTCTGCCCGCCATTTGTGCTTTTATAAATATTGTCCAGTTGACTGTCGGTATTGACGTATAAAGCGTAAACTAAATTCGGTTGGGTAGGGGAGACGGTCAACCCTATCCTGCCCATGTCCCCGCCCGGCAGACCGCCAGAAAGCTCTGTCCAGTTCAATCCGCCATCAGTCGTCTTGAAGATTTTGGCGTTGGGGCCGTCCACTACCGATTCCTGGTTGTTTCGTATCCTGTCCCAGGCGGCCGCATAGAGGATTCCCGGATCAAAAGGATCCATGGCGATATCAATGATGCCTGCCTGTTCGTCAACGTATAAAATCTGAGTCCAGCTTTGGCCGCTATTGGTCGATTTGTAGAGTCCTCTCTCCGGGGTGCGTTCGAAGGGCAGTCCCATGCAGGCTGCATAAATATTTGCGGGGTGATCCGGGTCGACAATGATTCTGGATACGATTCTTTCGGCTTCAAGACCGAGGTGCTCCCAGGTCTGACCGCCGTTTTCACTTTTGTAAACGCCATCGCCTAAAAACGGATATCCTGAAATACTGGGGTCGCCTGTTCCTACGTAAACCCGTTCCGGATGGGTGGGATCAATGGTTATATCTCCAATGGCAAGGTAGGGATTGTCATCAAAAACGGGAAACCAGGTCTGTCCGCCATCGGTAGTTTTAAAAACCCCTCCCACGGCAAACCCTACGTAAATGATCTGTTTGTTGACAGGATGCACGGCGATGGTATTGATCCTGGCGCCGATGTTACCAGGGCCTCTTTGCACCCAGGGCTTATCAAAACCCGGGAGGTCATTTTTTTCAAGCCTTTGTGCCTGTGCGGTTTTAATGGCCCGGTCATAAGCGTTGAAGTCCAGCTTCCCATCCGGCCAGCTTCTCTGCAGGTAGAAATAATCAGCAACATCATGGTGTTTCAGGCTATTTGCCTCATTGGTTTTGGAGCGCATTGATTCATCTGAGCATTGGAAAAACCATCCTGTGCAGACTAGTAGTAAGAGTAATTTTTTCATAACAGGTTTATGTATTGACGATTTTCTTTTATCAACGTTGTGGTTTACCTTGTCCGGGGAGATAAAAGTTTCCTTTCTCAAAAAAACGTTTTGAGTTTCTTAAGAACGGCACCTCTTGCCTCCGACAACCATTTTTTTTTCTACCATACACTTTTGGGGAAAGTCCTGAAAATGCATGGTTGGTTCTCGCAGAAAACGCAGATAAACGCAGATGAAATGGAATGACATTTGGTACTTCAGTCGGAAAAACAAAACAAAATAACCGAAAATGATCAGCGAAAATCAGCGGAATCAACGTGATACAAAAAAGTGTACGGCAGCGAATTTTTTTTACAAATTCAAAGGAATCCAATCCAAATGGTACCCTGGATTTTTCCTACAATTCCATATCCACTTTTGCATTCATGAGTGTTTCTATTTCTTCCACCTCTCTTGGAATATGGGACATCAGGTCCACCGGTTCGAAATCGGTAATCAGGATGTCATTTTCAATTCTGACACCAATTTTTTCTTCAGGGATGTAAATACCCGGCTCACAGGTAAATACCATTCCGGAAAGGAACGGAGCGTAGCGATTGGACAGATCGTGCACGTCAAGTCCTAAATGATGAGAAGTGCCGTGCATGAAATATTTTTTATAGGCAGGCCATTTAGGATCCTGGTTTTTAATGTCTGTTTTGTCGATGAGCTTCAGATCAAGCAGTTCGCTTTCCATGATCTTGCCGACTTCCTTATTGAATTCGTCGAGTGTTGCACCGGGGACAAGCATACTGGTAGCTTCTTTCATCACCTTGAGTACTGAGTTATAAACGGCTGCCTGTCGCGGCGAAAATTGCCCGTTGACGGGAATGGTCCTGGTGAGATCAGAGGCGTAATTGGCATATTCGGCACCGAAATCCATAAGTAAGAGGTCACCGTCCTTACACTCCTGGTTGTTGGCAATGTAATGAAGGACGCAGGCATTTTTTCCGGAAGCGATAATGGGTTCGTAAGCGTGGCCGTTGGCACGGTTTTTAATAAATTCGGCCGTGATTTCTGCTTCCACCTCGTATTCCATAACACCCGGGCGCACGAAATCAAGCACACGGTTGTAGGCCGACGCGGTGATGTTAATGGCCTTCTGCATCACCTCCACTTCATAACTCGATTTTATCATGCCGAGTTTTTTCATGATGGGCTGGGAGCGGTGGTATTTGTGAACAGGGTATCGATCCCTGAGTTTCCTGGCAAACCTGAGGTCACGGGATTCCACCTCTGAGTTGAATTTGTCATTTTCGTTGGTGTTGACAAATATCCTTTTGGAAAGCAGGATGAGCTCATTGAGAATAGGATCCATTTCATCCAGCCAGAATATTTTTTCAATACCGGAAATCTGACGGGCTTCCTCCTTGGTGTATTTATGTCCTTCCCATTGGGCAATGTATTCGTTGGTGCGCTTGATGAAAGCAACCTCATCAAATCCTTCCTTAATGGTGTCAGGAAATAAAACCAGGATCGTTTCCTCCTGATCCAGCCCAGATAAATAAAACAGGTCGGAATTCTGACGGAAAGGGAAATAAGTATCTCCGTTTCTCGGCATGAGATCATTGGAATTGAAAATGGCGATGGAATCGGGAAGCATTTTGCGCATAAAACGCTCACGATTGATTTTGAATAGTTGCGGATTGATTGGTTCGTACTTCATCATTATTCTTTTTTAGCCTTAACGGCCCGTTATAGTGCCTCGAACTCATGCCGGTTATCAGGTGTGAGCCGATACGGGAAGGTATTTTAAATACAAGATACAAAGTTGCAAATTTTCCAGGCACAAGCACATAAAATAAGCCCTAAAAAGAGCACTTAAACGTCAAAACTACCTTTTCTTTCATCTTCTAAGGTAAGTCGATATTACTGCCGGTATTTTTTTTAAAATAAACAAAATTATGAATGATTTAAAAAAACGAAGGAAGCCCTCCGAAGTGAATGCCGGTTCCATGGCGGATATCGCCTTTCTTTTGTTGATTTTTTTCCTGGTCACCACTACGATTATGGAGGACAGTGGCATCCGGGTAAAATTACCCGTTTGGGAGAAATACCCTCCTAAGGCAATAGTCAATAACCGAAATGTTTTCACCGTAAAGGTAAACGCCCAAAATGACTTGATGGTCGAAGGGGAAATCATGTCGATGGGGGAGTTAACAGAAGCTGCTAAAGCATTTATCCTCAATCCGGAAGGGGCACTAAATAGGCCTGAAAGCCCTAAAAATGCAGCCATTTCCCTGCAAAATGACCGCAGTACTAACTATGAAGCCTACCTGGAGGTGTATGACCAATTGGTTTTGGCTTATAATGAATTATGGGAAGACCACGCCAGAAAAACTTTTGGAAAATCTTACGACCTTTTATCGGAACAAAATAAAAAAGTGATCAGGACCGAAATTCCGATGACCATTTCTGAAGCCGAACCTACCGATAATATCACTTTGGGACATTTGGATTAGGTCATTATTCAGGAGTAGATTTTTTTCTGCATGCAGAACAGGCAGGGCAGGGTTGGGAATCGCCGGATTCATAAATTTATACCGGGGATCACCGCCTTGCTTTGCCTCTTTCTTTGTAATTTTATGGCCTGATTAATTTTTTACCCTGGTAAACTCAAAAAAGCGTTGTATTGACCAACCTTCAAAGCCATTTAGACCCTCTTACCCTTTAAAGATCGTCATATCAAAATATCATTAACAGATGAAAAAAATATTTTATTTACTTTTGGGCAGTATGATTTTTTGGGCTTGCCCGGGAGATCCTGAATTTAACAACCAAATTGTAGATGTTGGAGAAGTGAATGGTATGAAACCCATTTATTCCTCCTCTTCCGATTGGCAGCTTATCACTGCTAAAGAACCCGTACCGATGGTAAAGCCCGGTAAGATCTATTACAAAAACGGGTTGTTGTTCGTCAATGAAAAATTCAAAGGAGTTCATATCATTGACAATTCGGATCCGACCCATCCTGAAAAAATTAAATTCATTGAAATTGTTGGAAATAAAGACATTTCCATAAAAGGCGACCGGCTTTATGCGGATAATTACACCGACCTGGTTACCCTGGATATAAGTGACCTGAATAATATTACCGTTCTGAGCCGGTTGAAAGATATTTACCCGAAGGCAGCGCAGGCTTATCCCGAAGCTTATGAGGGGTATTTTGAATGTGTAAACAACAGTTTAGGGATTGTTGTGGGATGGGAAGAAGCCGTTTTGATGAACCCTGAATGTTGGAAATAACCCTTAGGGAAATTTAAAATTTAAAATGATAAATTAATAATTTAAAAGTACTGGTTTCCAGTGATTTACAAGATTAAGAATGTCAATTTTTTTATCGTTCCTTAACCATAAGAAGAAATAACCATGTCAAAGATAATTTTTCGCATTTCATGTTTTTTGTTGATCGGAACCGTGTTTTATCAGTGTACCAAAAGTGAATCCTTTTCTCCCGGAAGCTCGGATACTGGAGTGGCCGGTTCCTATGCACGCTCGATGATCGTCGGTCAATTTTTATACCTCATTGATGAAGTCAATATCAGGACGCTGAGCCTGGCCAATCCGGATGTGCCGCAATTGATCAATGATCAACAGATCGGCGATCGTATTGAATCTATTTTCAACCTGGACAACCGGCTGTTTATCGGTTCGGGTACCGGCTTACATTTGTATACCATCAACGCGATGGGGATCCCGGAATTCTCGGCCACTTTTTCTTATGATATTTTTCCTATTTATCCCTGTGATCCCGTGGTGGCGAATGACAGTTTTGCCTACGTGACCCTCAATTCTGATTTCAGATCTTTTGTTTGCGGTGCGGGAACGGTGATTAATGAGGTCAACGGGCTGGAAATTTTCGATGTATCCAATTTTACCAACCCTGTTTTGATAGCAGAATACCCGATGGTCAATCCAAAAGGAATAGGGCTTGACGGGCATACCCTGTTTGTTTGCGACAATGAAGCAGGATTGAAGATTTTCGATGTAAGCGATCCCCTGGCGATCCAGATGATCGCTCATTTTGATGATTTTGTCCCTTATGATGTCATCCCCCTCAACGGGTTGTTGCTGGTGGTCGGCCCCGAAAGCGTGCACCAGTTTGATTACTCGGATCTCAATAATATTAAACGGTTATCCATCATAAATATCGGGGAGTAAACCATGAAAAAATTGCTGCTGCTGTTTGGGATGATTCCTCTTTTGTCGACAGTGAACGGGCAGGGGCCGGCCATTACGGATTATCCTGAGCTTGTGGTAAAATTTTGCCCTGAAGCCCTGGCTAGTTTTAACTCACCTGCGGTTCAATTTGGACTGGAATACAGGTTCCGGCCCAATAATGCCTGGCATAATGAACTCGGGTATGTATTCAATTTAAACAGCTCTTCCGCTTACCTTCATCGATTAAACGGGGTAAGGCTTTTATCGGAGTTCCGTTTTTATATGAGCAAATCAAGGGCTTCCCTGTACAATAATTTTTACCTTGGAATCAGCGCGCGATACATTTTTTGGAGTGCAGATCGCACGGGGACTTTTTGGAGAGACCAATATGCTTATCAGCAAAAAATTAACTATAATCTTAAACAGCACAGGGTATCGCTGAATCTTTGCATGGGCAAGGAAGTCCAGTTGTCAGAAAGGGTAACGTTGGGTTTCGGACTTTTGTTAGGTCGCGGATTTCAAGCTCAAAAATCAACAGGTATTCCCGCGAACAGCGAGTACATCCGGCCTGACTTTCAGATTTTAAGGATACTGCAGCCAGGGGATCCGGCGGGTTTTGTCGATTTTTTGATCCGCTTTCACCTCGGGTATATCCTAAAATAAAAAGGGACAAACGTCAATATGTCGTTTGCCCCTTAATTTTTTTCGATTTGTTTTATCCGAAAGGATTACGTGATATTTCTAACTCCGCTAACGAGGAGTGAAACTTTATTGTTTAAGACTTCGATAAAGCCGCCACTTACGTGAAAAGAAATGGTTTTTCCGGCCTCTTTCATCGCTTCAAGTCCTTTGGACTCATCGTTGAATAAACGGAATTCCTCTTCTCCTGTCACAATAAAAATATCGCCTTCCTCCAAAGAAGAAACGATAGGAGCGTGGTTATTTAAAACCTGAAACTGACCACTGGACCCCGGTACTTTTACCGATTTGATGGGACCAAGGAAAACTTCTTTATCTGGTGTCAGAACTGTTAAATCCATGTTTTACCTTTAATTTTATACTCGATCATGGATAGGTTTTGCTTTCTACATCGCAAAATTACCCATGAACCGTTTTATGCTTCAACGTCAGCCATCATTTTCTTACCGGCAGCGATCACATCGTCAATCGTTCCTTTAAGGTTAAATGCTGCTTCAGGATATTGATCCACTTCTCCATTGAGGATCATGTTAAATCCACGAATGGTTTCGTCAATAGGAACCAAAACACCCGGCATCCCTGTAAATTGCTCCGCAACGTGGAACGGCTGGGAGAGGAAACGCTGGACCCTACGAGCTCTGGATACTACCTTTTTGTCTTCTTCTGACAATTCATCCATACCGAGGATGGCGATGATATCCTGTAATTCGTTGTAACGCTGAAGAATCATCTTTACATCCTCTGCGCAACGGTAGTGTTCTTCGCCAATGATTGCTGCATCAAGGATACGTGAAGTAGAATCCAATGGATCCACAGCAGGGTAAATCCCCAGGGAAGCGATCTTACGACTCAATACCGTTGTGGCATCAAGGTGGGCAAATGTTGTTGCCGGAGCAGGGTCAGTCAAGTCATCCGCAGGTACATAAACCGCCTGTACAGAAGTAATTGACCCCCGCTTGGTTGAAGTAATACGTTCCTGCATGATACCCATTTCCGTGGCGAGGGTAGGCTGGTAACCTACCGCTGAAGGCATACGACCCAACAAAGCTGATACCTCAGAGCCTGCCTGGGTAAAACGGAAAATGTTATCGATGAAGAAGAGGATATCACGGCCGCCATTTGGATCGCTTTGATCACCGTCGCGGTAGTATTCAGCCATTGTCAAACCTGAAAGGGCCACACGGGCACGTGCTCCGGGAGGCTCATTCATCTGTCCGAAAACAAGAGTTGCTTTACTGGTTTTAAGCGCCTCCATATCCACTTTGGACAAATCCCATCCTCCGGATTCCATGGAGTGTTTGAATTCCTTTCCGTAGTTGATAACGTCTGATTCGAGGAATTCTCTCAACAGGTCATTTCCTTCCCTGGTACGTTCTCCCACACCTGCGAATACGGAAATACCCTCGTAAGCTTTCGCAATATTATTTACGAGCTCCATGATCAGTACGGTCTTGCCTACACCGGCTCCACCAAAGAGTCCGATTTTTCCACCTTTCATGTATGGCTCAATGAGGTCGATTACCTTGATTCCTGTAAAGAGTACCTCTTTTTCAGTAGAAAGGTTCTCATAAAGAGGAGGTCTGCGGTGAATGACATATGCGTTCTCATCTTTGGGAACAGGACCAATTCCATCAATAGCTTCTCCGATAACGTTGAAAAGACGACCTTTGATCGCTTCTCCGACCGGCATGGAAATAGGAGCCCCCGTATCTACCACTTCAGTTCCGCGGGTAAGGCCGTCCGTTGCATCCATTGCAACCGTACGAACGCCATCTTCACCGAGGTGTTGCTGAACTTCCAGAACGAGTTTTTGTCCATTGGGCCTTGTAATTTCAAGAGCATTGTAAATTTCCGGGAGCACAGAGCCTTCCTTTGAGAAACTTACGTCGACTACTGGTCCGATAACCTGCTTAACGTGACCGATGTTTGCCATAACAAATTATAGTTTAATGTGTAAAGAAACAAGGCATAAATCCAATATTAATGGAGTTAGTTTTCGCCGGATAATTATTAAAAAAATCTCCGTTTTCGCCTTTATTCTTTTAATGAGTATTCTAAAATCGCCGCAAATTTAGACTTTTGAACCGAGAATAAAAAGGAATATCAGGCTTTTTTTGAACCTTTTTGGGATGGCAAACCAATGCCCGGGAGAATGCCACGAAATTTAAAGATCAGGGAGGCTGACCGGGGGATTGGGAATTCGTTATTTAGTGGGATTGGAAGAACGACTCCCGGTTTAATTGCCAGGTTTGTCTATGGGCTTTCCGTCAAGGCTGAGGGCGTTTTTTTCGGACCAATATTGTTCCAAATCCGTATCGCTTTTTTTGTCCGTCCATTTGGTTAAAACATCCCGGCTTTCTACAAAATCATAAAGCGGGACCGCATAACCACAAGATTTTTGAACCAGGTCAACCTTCATGAGAATGACTTGCCGAATGCCGTTCATTTTGGGAAACAGTTGCATTAATGATGCTCGTTCCGGATGGTCAGGAGGTAAAATTTCAGCCTGTCCGTAAAGTCTCAGGATATAGGGATTACCTTCAAAGGCACAGAACATAAGGGTCATCCTGTTATGCTCCTGAAGATGTGCGGCCGTTTCGTTGCCGCTGCCGGTGAGGTTGAGCCAGACTACGGTGTGATCATCCACGACCCGCAGGCTGTCCAACCCTTTGGGGGATACATTTACCCTGCCTTCGGTGGCGGCTGTACCGGTGAAAAAGATTTTCTGTCCGGCGATGAATTTTTTGTGTTCATCGGTTATTTTGTCAAATCGTTTGCCCATGATGCTTGTTGCTTGTTACTGGTTACTTGTTGACTTGTTGTCAATGCCTAAAATAGCTTGACCAATTTTAATTAATTATAAATCAAATTGTAATTCAAGTTGCATTGGATTATCTAACATTTTGTTTATTGTAAAGACTTCCATTTCGGGTCTTTCTTTTTCCTTTAGGTCTTTGATATATGTTTCATAAACCATTGGTGTCATCTTTAAAGAATTGTGTAAACGGTTGTTGTAGTTTTCAACAGCCATGGCTACTCGTTTCTTTAACTGTCCAAAATTTTGGATACTCCACCTTTTGAGGTATTCATTTTTTATGGTTCCATTTGCCCGCTCGCAATGTGCATTTTCAAGTACGTTAGTACACATACTGATCCTTATGCCATAGGATTTAAGTAAGTTCGTATAATCAGTACTCGTATATTGCGAACCTCTGTCAGAATGATGAATCAACTCATTATTATAATCATCAATGCCTCTGAGGTTGAGTGCCATTGTTAATGCAGCAATATTATTCTCTGACCGCATATTGTCAGAAACCGAATATCCTATGATCCGTCGAGAATAAACATCCATTATTAATACAACGTAATAATGCTGTCCCCCTAATGGAAAATAAAAAAGGTCACTAACCCATAATTGGTTGACATTTGTAAACCTCTTTCCTATCAGTACATTACCATATTGACTTCCCTTATCGCTGTAAGTAGTCTTATAGGGACTTTCTAAGGCCCGTAAACGATAGCCTTCGCGTAAACCTAATATTATAAAAGCATCCCGTCCAATGCCTTCTGGTTCGAACTGTTCATATATCTTGCGCAGGCCCATCCCCGGATGCATCTCCCTAATCTCCTCAATAAAACCTATGTAAAGGGGAGCTTTTAATAATTGCTCTCGTTCCCGTTTCAGGGCATCCATATGCCCTTGTTTGCTGATCCCCGATAAACTGTATAATGTCTTCATTTTATATCCGTGTTCGTCAGGGTGTTTTCGGAACCATTCCAGGGTTGGAGTACGTACTTTTTTTTTTCATCATAACCCAGATCTTCACTCGCAAACTCGTACCCCTTCTCCAAGAGATCTATTGTCATCTGTTTTTGTCCGATTATGCGTTCATATTCGGACAATCGTTGCATTAATATTTTCGTCTTTTGTGCTTCACTTTCCATTTGTACTACTGTCTTTACTTCTTTTGTACTGTCAGAATACAAATATATCCATTTATATATACTTGTTCGTGATACTTCATATAGCTCACATATATCTCGTACCTTTATTCGTCTTGAAACCAGGTCTTTAACTTTGCTCCTTTTAAAGGATTCACTGAAAGTCCTATTGCTATTTGGTTGTTTTTGAAACTTTTTGTTATTTTTGTTTGCCATGTTTAGTTGACTTTTTTGGTCAAGCTATTTTAGGCAATGACATGTTGCTGGTTACTTGTTGCTGGTTACTGGTTTTGAAGGGTTCTGGCCGTTGGACTTTGCAACGAATTTCCAGGCCATTTAGCCGAAAATTCCTGAAGAGAGATAACGATCTCCCCGGTCGCAAATGATGCAAACCACTACTCCTGAGTCGATCTGTTCAACAAGTTTTTTGACAGCCGCCACCGCCCCACCGCTGCTCATACCCGCAAAAATAGCTTCTTCCTTTGCGAGTGCTTTCATGGTTTGGGAGGCTTCCTCACTGGAAACATCTATCGTTCGATCCACCCGGGCGGGGTCGAAAATTTCGGGTAAAAATTCCGGACTCCAGCGGCGGATGCCGGGAATCCCGCCTTCTGCCGTGGGTTGGACGCCTACAATTTCGACGGCGGGATTTTGGTCCTTAAGATATCTTGATACGCCCATGATGGTGCCGGTAGTGCCCATGGCCGAAACAAAATGGGTGATCTTACCTTCTGTATCACGCCATATTTCAGGGCCGGTGGTTTTGTAATGCATGCGCCAGTTGTCGTCATTGGCAAACTGGTTCAGCATGTGCCATCCGTCCTGGCTGGCCAGTTCCTCTGCGTATTCGCGGGAATATTCGATGGTTTTTTCTTCCGGTGTCAGTATTACTTCGGCTCCATAGGCCTTCATTGTTTGTACGCGTTCTTTTGTCGAATTTTCTGTCATGACCAGGGTGATGGGAATGTCAAATAACCTGGCGATCATGGCCAGTGCAATGCCTGTATTACCGCTAGTAGCTTCCACCAGATGGGTGTCGCTCGTGATAATGCCCTTGTCTAGCGCACCTTTGATCATTCCATAGGCAGCGCGGTCTTTGACACTGCCGCCCGGGTTTTGTCCTTCGAGTTTGGCGTAGATTTTTACCCCTTTTTTGGCGACCAGATGTTTGATTTCAACCAATGGGGTGTTTCCGATAATGTTAAGGATTGAAGACATGTTCTTGATGCTGGTTACTTGTTACTTGTTGCTGGTTACTTGTTGCTGGTTACTGGTTACTTGGTTCTTTTTGCTGGGCAGTTAAAAGGATTTATCTTTTTAGGTCACCCTGGTAATATACTTTTGAGTTGGCTGGTACACTTTTGGTGATCCACACATTACCCCCAATAATGCTGTTTTCGCCGATCACCGTGTCTCCTCCGAGAATTGTTGCTCCGGAGTAGATAACCACCTTGTTTTCAATAGTCGGGTGGCGTTTGGTTTTGGCATATTCTTTTTGCACGCTCAGTGCTCCAAGGGTTACCCCCTGGTAAATTTTTACATCATCACCGATTTCAACGGTTTCCCCGATAACGATTCCGGTGCCGTGGTCCATACAAAAACGTCGGCCGATAGTGGCACCGGGGTGAATATCGATGCCGGTTTTACGGTGGGCATATTCTGTCAGGATGCGTGGGATGGCCGGAATTCCCAATTGAAGGAAAGTATGGGCAAAACGATGAATGGCAATGGCGTAAAACCCGGGATACGTCTGGATGACTTCAGCAAGGTTGACAGAGGCCGGATCTCCTTCAAGTATGGCCTGGGCGTCTTCCAGCAACATGTTTTTGATCTCCGGGAGCTGGTCGAAAAAACGGCTTTCCACCTCTTCAGTGGACATTCGGCAAGGCTCAGGAAGCCGGTTGAGCAGATTAAACAGGTTGAGTTGTAATTCCTTGTAATGAAGCTGGAAAGCCCTGTAGTTCTCAAAATGGCTGTTGCTGAGTTCCGGGAAGATAAATTCGAGCATTTCATCGATCCAATGGTACACCAACTCCGGGGGCAGCCGGTGGTGTCCCTGTTGATGTTCTTTAAAGAGAGCCTGAATGAATTTTTCTTCCATTGGTCAAATTGCTTTAAACGGAAACAAGTATTTTAAGAGAATGGTTTGAGCCTTAAAAAGGTTGTCGAACTCGGGAGAAAAACAAAAAAATTAACTTCTTTCAGAATGGATAATATTTTTAACTTTTCATCAAGAGGCCTTTATAAAGAGTTGGATGTGAAAGAACCAGCATTCTTTGACCATTTCAGGCCGCTTCATGGATATCCGACTTTTTTAGGTCGGTTGGAAATATTTTTCACCTCCATAGGCAGGCTTTCGTAATGCATCATGAGCAGGTAGGATCCTGCTGTCAGGGGACCTATGCCAGATACTGCCAAATTCGTCTTTAATGCTAAGTTCAAGCTGATCGTCTATGAACCATCTGTAGAAAACGAGGGAGGTTTTGACTTTGGCTGAAAAAGGGTAAAATATCTGGCACAGCCCATCTTTAGAAAAAAGAAAGTGAAATTATCCTTAAATTGCATGCCTGAATCTACTCTAAAAATGGATCAAAATGATAAACATTATTTTAGGTCTCAAACGTTTGAAAAAGCCCTGCTTTTTTTAAGTATTCTTCTGAAGAATTAATGAACCAATTATTAGGTCAGTTTTTGTCTGAACATTGGAAAATGAAAAGTTTTATGAACGAAAACCTTGCTGAGTGGAAGTCTTACAAATTAAAATTTCAAAATAAATGGAGTTCAAAAGTATAAATCCCTACAATAACAAAGAAGTTGGTTCTTATACTGCACTGTCAAAAGAGGAAACAGCCACAAAACTCAATAACGCACAAAATGCTTTTAAAACCTGGAGTAAAGAGCCCCTTTCCAAACGGGTGAGTCTTATTAAAAAAGCAGGCCAGGTATTACGGGATAATGTGGAAGAATACGCTAAAACGATTACCCTGGAAATGGGCAAACCTATTTCAGAGTCCAGAGCGGAAGTCAATAAATGTGCCTGGGTATGCGATTATTATGCTGAAAATGCGGTGGCTTTCCTTGTTGATGAACTCATTGCGACCGATGCCCAACAGAGTTTTGTAAGGCATGACCCTTTAGGTACAGTGCTGGCCATCATGCCCTGGAATTTTCCGTTTTGGCAGGTTTTCAGGTTTGCGGCTCCAACTTTGACTGCCGGAAACACGGGACTATTAAAACATGCCCCAAACGTTTTTGGGTGTGCCAGACACATTGAAGGAGTTTTTGAAAAAGCAGGATATCCACCCGGGGTATTTCAAAATCTTATAGTTCATCACGACCTGACCGAACAGATTATCTCCCATGATGGGGTAAGGGCAGTTACGTTGACCGGCAGTGAAAGAGCAGGTTCCGCGGTGGCCGAAATTGCCGGAAGGCATATCAAAAAGTCGGTTTTAGAACTTGGCGGGAACAATGCTTTCATTGTTTTGGACGATGCGGATATTGATAAAACTGTAAAAACGGCCCTTACCGCCAGGATGCTCAATTGCGGACAAAGCTGTATCGCGGCAAAACGCTTTATTTTAGTGGAAGGCATTTATGATGAATTTGTTTCCAAATTTACGCTGGCCGTGAGTAAATTAAAATCTGGCGATCCGATGGACGAAACCACTCAGGTTGGACCCCTGGCGCGTAAAGATCTGGCAGACCAGCTCAATCGTCAGGTAAAGGAATCTGTAAAGCAAGGGGCGCAATTGTTGCTTGGAGGCCATCAGCAAGGTTGTTATCATGGGCCTACTATTTTAGGTAATGTACATCCAGGGATGCCGGCATTTCATGAAGAAACCTTTGGCCCCCTCGCCGCCATGATTAAGGCTAAAGACATAGATCACGCTTTTGACCTTTCCGAACAATCGAAATACGGACTTGGCGTAACGGTTTGCACTTCAAATATTGCATTGGCACTGGAATATGCGGATAGGGTTAGCGATGGGGCTTATTTTATAAACGAATTGGTAAAGTCGGACCCGAGATTGCCTTTTGGCGGTACTAAAAAGTCCGGTTATGGCCGTGAATTGGCCAAAGAGGGTATTATGGAGTTTGTTAACAGAAAAACAGTCTATTTGAAATAGCCATAAATGGAATGAGAATACGAGCCTGGGAGGCTAGTGGGGAAAAGGGGGGTGGGGGAGAAAAAGTAATTTTTTGTCTCAAAACACCTAATCTATGGCCCAAAAACTGATTTATTCCGGACACCCTGTTATAGGAGGTCATCCCGACCTGTCGGTAAGGGATTTCACAAACGTTGAACCTGTTTCCATTTGCGTTTACCTCTTTTTATCAAAGAAAAATCCCGAACTTCATCTAATCAGATAAAATTCGGGATTTTTTTCTTGGTAGTGCCCAGAACAGGAGTCGAACCTGCACGCCCTTGCGAGCACCAGCCCCTCAAGCTGGCGTGTCTACCAATTCCACCACCTGGGCAAAGTTGGAATAAATTACTCCTTATAAAAGTAATTTATCAGAGGTTTTTAAAAAAGCTTCGCAAAGGTAAACCAAATAAATTTAAAATGTAAAATTTAAAATGCAAAATTTAAAAGTAATTTTCTGCTATCATGAAAAGCATTGAATTTTAGGGAAAACCAAACCAAATGGGAAGGAACCGCAAAACATGGCCTTCAGAGGCGGGAGCCAAGGGTAAAAGAAAGAATGAAAAAATGAAAACCGAAAAACGTCCAAACAACATCAAACAAAACAACGATTCTTCAAAAAAGAACCTGGAACAATTTGAACAATTTGAACAAATTGAACAGACTTGAACCCTCTATTGATTCCGCTTAAGCGAAACTCCTTCCTTCATGGCTGCATCACGCAACCGCTGGAGGAAAGGGGAAGCAAACATAAAATCCTGCAGGATATCATTATCACTTTCCAGGACCTCTTCATTGCTGCCGCGCCAGGCGATTTGACCTTTGTACAACAAAATGACATTATCCCCGATTTCCATAACTGAGTTCATATCGTGCGTATTGATTACGGTGGTAATATTGTTTTCGATGGTGATGTCGCGGATCAATTCATCGATGAGCAGTGCCGTTTTGGGGTCGAGGCCGGAGTTGGGTTCGTCACAAAACAGGTATTTGGGTTCCAATACGATGGCTCGTGCGATTCCGATTCTTTTTTGCATACCTCCACTGGTTTCAGAAGGGTATTTATCGTTGACCCCTTCAAGGCTCACCCGATCCAGGCAGTAGTTGATTCGGTTGAGTTTTTCTTTGGCCGTCATGTTGGTGAACATATCCAGGGGAAACCTTACGTTTTGTTCAACCGTCATGGAATCAAAGAGGGCCGAGGCCTGGAAGAGCATGCCCACTTTCATTCTGATATTTCTTATTTCCTGGGATTTTAAAGCATAAAAGTCCACATTATCATACCAGACCTTGCCCTGGGTAGGATTGATCAGTCCGATGAGCAATTTCAGCAGCACGGTTTTTCCGGCACCGCTTCGTCCGATAATGAGATTGGTCTTACCGGGATAAAATTCAGTGGTGATGCCCTTGAGCACTTCCGTATCGTCGAATGATTTAAATAAATTTTCGGTCCGTATCATGAATTTCTCTTGGGTTGTGTAATGGTATTTTTGACGTGTGACAGGGCACTATTATTAAGTGAACATTACAGCGATGATATAATCTGCCAGCAGGATCAGGATATCACTCATGACCACCGCATTGGTGCTGGCTTTCCCGAGTTCAATACTTCCCCCTTTGACATAAAAACCCATATAAGATGATACGCTGGTCAGCAGGAAAGCGAAAACGGTTGCTTTTACAAAAAGCAGTGTCATGTTTTTTTCTACAAAAAAAGAACGCAGGCCCTGGATGTATTCAGCGTTGGATAACATGCCTGTAAAAACAGAAGCCATATATCCGCCAATGATCCCGACAAAAGCAGCAAGGGCCACCAAAACGGGAATGATGATCACTGCGGCGATGATCTTGGGCATGATGAGGTAAGCAGCCGTGTTGACTCCCATGATCTCCATGGCGTCGATGTGTTCTTTCTGGCGCATCCCTCCAATCTCTGCCGCAATATTTGAACCTACCTTGCCGGCCAATACCAGGCACGTAATGGTAGGAGCCAGTTCAATAATGGTAATGTCGCGGACGACATAACCGATATAATACTTTGGTACCAGCGTTCCATCCAGCTGGTAAGCGAACTGAACTGCCGTAACCGCACCGATGAAAATAGAGATCAGGCCAACAATGATAAGGGAGCCAATGCCGATATCATGCATCTGGCGGATGGTTTCGCGGTAGTACATGATGGCTTTTTCAGGCCTCGAAAAAGCCGTCTTGAGCATCAGGAAATACCGACCGACATGATATAGGAGTTTCGTTATAATCATATTATATGGTTGTCCATAAATAAAGCGACGGCAAATCTATGGAAAAATATAAATTTTAAGGGTTTGTTCTTCCGCTTATTTGTCCTTAATAGATCAATTGATGAATAATAGGGATAAATTCAGACATTTTGTGCGATTCTCCAGCCATACTGCCTGCTCTATTGGCACTGAAATCATCAGGTGAAAAAAGGCTTGACTCAAAAAACAAGGATATTAATTCTACAGGCACGTTCATATTTTGTAATTTTCGCCCAAATTCAAACATTATGAACATTATCATTACCGGGGCCAGCAGGGGAATCGGGTTGGAAACAGCGGTTTTGCTGGCACAAAATAAGCGTCACCAATTATTGCTCCTTTCCCGAAATACCCGGCAACTCGAACTCCTTAAAGAGGAAGTTTTGCATCATAATATAGAGTTCCTGCCTTTTGATTTGCTCAATCCGGACAGCACCGGGCTAGTTCAAAAACTGGAATCATGGGATAAAGTGGATGTCATCATCAACAATGCCGGTAAACTGGTCAACAAACCCTTTATTGAACTTTCCTCGGAAAACTGGAAGGAGGTTTATGGGGTTAATGTTTTTGGACCGGCGGAATTGATCAGAACTTGCCTGCCCTGGCTGGAAAAAAGCGCCCGGGCTCATGTGTTGAATATCAGTAGTATGGGCGGATTTCAAGGGGCTTCCAAATTTCCTGGCCTGGCAGCTTATAGTTCCAGCAAAGCGGCCCTGGCAAGCCTGACCGAATGTCTGGCCGAAGAGTTCAGGGAAAAAAATATAGCCGTGAATTGCCTGGCATTGGGGGCAGTGCAGACAGAAATGCTGGCCGAAGCCTTTCCCGGTTACGAGGCTCCGGTGAGTAGTGAGGAAATGGCAGCCTTTGTCGCTTATTTTGCGGAGTACGGACACCGGTTTTTTAATGGAAAAATTTTGCCCGTGGCCTTATCCACCCCTTGAGCCGGGTAAACCCGAAAAAGTCAATGTTCAAAATTAACAAATTGGGTTAAATATCGTTCTGGAATTTCCTCCGTAACCGCCCAATTGGGCCAGCTAATTGCCCCGAAGAAGTCTCCCAATGAAATGAGAGATTACCGATTGGACGGATCAATTTAACTTCAACCTTTATTAGCCATGCATACATCAAACTACGTCCCTTATCATGTACTTCGTTTGACGGAACAAGAAGCCAGAGAAAAAAGCGAGGAATACTACCGGTTCATGGACCGGCGCAGGACGGTTCGCGAATTTTCCTCCAAACCGGTTGACAGGATCATAATTGAAAATATCATCAAAACAGCTTCCACCGCTCCGTCCGGTGCGCACAAACAACCCTGGGTCTTTTGTGCTGTCAGCAACCCTGAAATAAAAAAGGAGATCCGAAAAGCGGCGGAACAGGAAGAATTTGAAAATTACCATGGCCGAATGTCTGAGGAATGGCTTGAAGACCTTAAAGTTTTTGAAACCAATGAACAAAAAGAATTCCTGGAAACAGCCCCCTGGCTTATCGTGGTTTTTAAAAAGGCTTATGACGAGGTGGAAGGAGCAAAAATGAAGAATTATTATGTCAATGAATCCGTTGGCCTGGCTACCGGGGTATTGCTGACCGCCATTCATAACGCAGGATTGGTCGCCTTAACCCATACGCCCAGTCCCATGCGGTTTTTGCAGAAAATACTCAATCGCCCCGAAAACGAAAGGCCTTTTTTACTGATTCCTGTCGGCTTTCCGGCAGACCATCCAAAAGTTCCGGATCTGACGAGAAAACCACTGGAGGAAATCAGTGTTTTCTGGGAATGAATAGAGCAATCTGGGGCTGGGTGAAATGAAAATTTTTATTAAAATGGTTCAGTTTGTTTCAAAGTTGTTTCAAATTGTTTCAAAGTTGTTGTTTTACCCAGTAAAACCATTCTGAAATCGACTGAAGGGAGATCCTCGTGCACCCAGTGCCGGGACCATCTGAAACCACCTGAGAACCATCTGAAACCACCTGAAACCATTTAACCCCCATACACCAATATCAACAATCAACATTCATCAAGCAAAATGTGTACAGTAACTTACATTCCGGACAGCGGGAACAACTTTGTACTTACCTCCAACAGGGATGAGGCCCCGGGCCGCTCGGCCGATGATTTCGGAGTGCTGGAGATAGGGACCGTCAGGATCACCTTTCCAAGAGATAAAGGGGCGGGAGGTACCTGGATCGCTATGGCTTCCTCCAACAGGGTCGTTTGTCTCCTCAACGGGTCGTATAAAAAACACAAACATCGTCCGCCCTACAAACGCAGCCGGGGCATTATGGTGCTCAATTTTTTCAATTTCCCCAATGCCGAATCTTTTTTCGAACAATATGACTTTGAAGGCATGGAGCCTTTTACTTTTGTGATCGCCGAGTACGGAAAGTTGTGGGAATTACGATGGGATGAAGAAAATACCATTATCACGTCTCTTAATGCAGCAGAATTCCACCTTTGGGCATCTTGGACTTTGTATGATGAAACGGCACAACAAAAACGGTTAACCTGGTTTGAAACCTGGAAGCAGCAATACAAAGAGGATCCTTTCGGACATATCCTGGAGTTCCACCAAACGGCAGGAGACGGCGATATCAGGAATGATGTGGTGATGAACAGGGACGGAAAGGTCCAGACTATAGGAATTACCCGTGTGGAGAAAAAGTCGACAGCAATTGAAATGACCTATTTCGATTTGCTCAATGAAACGAATCAACAAACAAAACTGGATTTAAATAGTGAACTGGCTGAATAACATTACCTGGAGGAATCGATACACCCGGCTGACCCAGTGGGAATACTGGCCCATCTTCACTTTCTACGGGCCACTTTTTTTTTACTATATTTTCCTCGCCATTCGCGCCAGGCATCCATTTTTTATGACCGCCACCAATCCCGGAATTTTTACAGGAGGAACGGGCATGGAATCCAAATACGAAACCATCATGATGTTGCCAGAGGCCCTGCGTCCCAAGACTGTATTGGCGGAAGTGGGTGAGGATTTTGATCAAATCAGGAATAAAATGGACGCGGAAGGGCTGACCTATCCTGTTATCGCGAAGCCGGATATCGGTTACCGGGGGCTGCTTGTAAAAAAGATAAAAAACGATACCGATCTTAAAGCCTACCTGGAGCAATTTCCTCTTGATTTTCTTATACAGGAATATATTGCCCTTTCCAGGGAGGCAGGCGTTCATTTTCACCGATTCCCCGGCCAGGAAAAAGGAAAAATCACTTCCGTTACCCTTAAAAAGTACCTCTCTGTGACGGGGGACGGATCTTCAACGGTAATGGAACTGGTAAAAAACAGCGATCGGGCATTGCTGCAAATTGACCGATTAAAAGCATCTTACGGAACACTACTTGAAACGGTCCCCGGATTGGGGGAGGCGGTGCCACTCGGAACCATTGGCAATCATTCAAAAGGAACGACTTTTATCAATGGAAATGATATGATCGATGAGGAGATGGAGGTGACTTACACCAAGATCGTCGATCAGTTGAATGGGATTCATTTTTGTCGGTTTGATCTCAAGTGTGAGGCGTTCGAAGATCTGAAAACAGGGCATGGCATCAAAGTGATAGAAATCAACGGCATAGGGGCAGAGCCAACGCATATTTACGATCCCAAACACATAAGTTTTCTGGGAGCCATCAGCACCATTGGGAGGCATTGGACCATTATCTGGAAATTAGCCAGCATCAATCATCGCCATGGAGTGCCTTATTTTGGAATTGCAAAAATGATCAAAACACTGCTGGAACACCGGAGGTATATTAAAAATATCAACCGTATTAACGACTTATTAACGCAAGAGGGAACAACATGACCCGCTGACTTTTTGTTAAAGAAAACATAATGGATTTTTCTGTTGGTTGTTTTGCCGGGATAAATCTGATATTTACCCAACTTTTGTTAAATCAAAACTATAAATATGCTTAAGAAAATTTTTTTATTCGTCGTTTTGAGTTTTTTCGTCATCAATATTTTTGCCGCCGACGGATACGATTTTAAGATCAAAATCAAAGGATATGAAGAAAAAGAATTGTTGCTTGCTTATCATTTGGGCGACAAACAATATATACGGGATACGGTAGAAGTGGATGCCAAAGGCTTTTTTCAGTTTAAAGGGGAAGAGGCGATGGATTGCGGGGTTTACCTCGTTGTATTGAAACCTGACAATAAATTTTTTCAGTTGCTGATCAACGACCAGGAACAGCGATTCACGCTGACAACAGATATGGATGATTTGGTCGGCCATGCCAAAATAGAGGGTTCTGAGGAAAATTCAATGTTTTTTAAATACCTGAATTTCCTGAACGAACGTTCCCCAAAAGCAGAAGCACTGAATAAAGAGAAAGAAGCAGCCACGGACGACGCGGCAAAAAACAAGATTCAGCAAAAACTGGACGATCTGAATAAAGAGGTAGAATCTTACCAGTTAAATGTGCTGGAAAAACATGCCGGTACGCTTACCGCCCAGATCATTCAATCCACATTAAGGGTGGATATGCCGGAGTTTGAGGGCACCGATGAAGAAGTTCAGGTGAAACAATGGCGCTATATGCAAAAGCACTATTTTGACAACCTCGACCTGGCCAATCCCTGTATGTTGCGAACCCCTTTCCTTTTCCAGCGGGTGGATTATTTCGTTAATAAATTGCAGGTTCAGCATCCGGATACCATTTTCAAGGCCATTGAGCAGGTTCTGGATGCCATGGAACCCGCCCCGGAGACCTTCAAATTTTATGTCATCCATTTTTTGAATGAATTTGCCACCTCCAAAATTGTGGGGATGGATGCTGTTTATGTTGACCTGGCTGAGAAATATTATGCTACCGGCAAAGCTCCCTGGGTGGACGAAGAGCAGCTGGCTAAAATCCTGGAAAATGTGAAGGACCTCAAACCTACCCTGATCGGAAAGACAGCTCCCGATCTGCTGCTCGAAAAAAGAAGCGGCGGAATGGTTAAGTTGAGTGAAATTGAATCGGAGTACACCATCCTTTACTTTTGGAGGTATGATTGCGGACATTGCAAAAAATCATCTCCGTTCATGAAGGATTTTTATGATAAATATAAGGATAAAGGAGTGAAAATTGTGGCGGTTTGTACCAAAAGCAAAGATGAAATACCTGAATGCTGGAAGTATGTGGATGAAAATGAGATCCAGGACTGGATACATACCTATGATCCCTATTTCAGATCCATGAAATTGTACAATATTAAATCCACTCCACAGATTTTTGTGCTCGATAGAAATAAAGAGATCATTACCAAAAGAATTGGAGCCGAACAATTGGAAGAAGTCATGGACAAGATCATCGAAATGAATAAGGAGGAATCGGAGGAAAAGTGATAAAGGGATGAATTGCCGGGAAATCAATGATGTAATGTGAAACCAGGTGCCACACAGCAATAGTTTCAATTTGTTTGATTTCGTTCCAAAATTGTTTCAGATCTAACGGTACGGGGACCTGTGCCGTACATGAAATGTCGGTATTTCGCTGCGCTCAACTTGAACCATTCTTTAACGAAAAAAAATCGTCATCAATCAAAGATCAACGCTATGAAAAACCTCCTGCCAATATTGAGCTTTCTGGTTTTATCAGCCTGTTCAGGGAATGAAGGGGTGGAGCAAACGGTGTCTTACCTACGGCTGCACGGAAATACAATGGGGACTACCTATAACATTACCTACAATGATCCGGAAAATCGCAATTTCCAGGGGGAAGTGGATGATTTGTTAAGGGTTGTAAACAATGAGGTATCCACCTATGAAAAAGGATCCACCATAACCCGGGTCAATAATGCAGGGGATTCCATTCGATTGACCGGGTTGCCCAATGATTATTTTGCGTCGAATTTCAAATTGGCGAAAAAGGTTTATGAAAAAACCCGGGGCAGTTTTGACCCTACCGTAATGCCTTTGGTAAATTACTGGGGATTTGGCACTTCCATAAAAAGGGCCGTGACGGAAATCGATCAAAAAAAAGTGGATTCTTTAAAACAATACGTGGGATTTGACAAGGTGCGCCTGGAGCAACAGGGCGACGACATCATCGTGTTCAAGCAGGATCCCGGGGTGGCCCTGGATTTCAGTGCCTGTGCCAAGGGTGGGGGAGTGGATGCCGTTGGTGCCTTTTTTCAGTCCAAAGGCATTAAAGATTACCTGGTGGATATTGGAGGGGAACTGGTCGCTCACGGAAAGAGCCCGCGTGGTCAAGACTGGAAGGTGGGCATTAGCGTCCCCCGGGAGGATGCAGCCGTGGATGAAGTACACACCGTAGTCAGTTTGTCGGATGCCGCCATTGCCACTTCCGGAAATCATCGTAACTATTATCAGACTGAAGGGTACAAATATGGACACACGATCAACCCCAAAACGGGCTTTCCTGAAAAAAATGACCTGCTCAGCGCCACGGTCTTTGCACCTGATTGTATGACGGCGGATGCGTATGCCACCGCTTTTATGGTTATGGGACTGGAAAAAGCCTATGCCCTGGCTGCTGAAATGCCGGAGATCGAAGCTTTTTTCATTTATGGCAAAGAAGATGGCAGCATGGGCGTTAAATACACTCCAGGGGCAGCGAAGTATCTTGAAACTGCCCAATAATACGAATCCCGTAAGTTCCTTACCGAAGCTTATTCCGGAAAATAAATACCAAGAGAATTGATAATCAATAGATTACAAGAAATATCCCGAACTTTACCATTAGGTAAAATTCGGGATAACTCTGTTCATGATTTTATTTGATGAGCGGTAAAGGCTCAAAACTACTATTCCTGAATGCTGATCAGGTAGGCGATCAACTCACCCAGCGTACCTTTTATATCCGTTTCGTCCATCTCTTGCTGGCTGGCAAAAACATCCCCCCAAATAGGCATCTCGCGGGTGCCGTGGGCAGCGACGAATTGTCTGCCGTCAATGTAACGGGCGATTTCCATGACAGGAAATTCCTTGCTTTTTCTCCGTGCAACGATCTGGGTCAGATCCGCAGGTTTTACCTTAAGGGTATCTGATGCCGGACCATTGCCCCGGTCTGCATGGCATGAAACACAGTATTTGTCAAAAGTGGCCTTGCCTTTTTGAATCTGGGTGGCCCTTGAATTTTCAGGCGGAGGCGACTCGCAGGAAGTGAAAAAGGCAGCCAAAATAAATGTCGAAGCCAGCATAATCAGGAAGCTTCTAAGCTTTTTCGTGGATAATGTCAGTTTTTTCATATCAATAATTTTTTATACTTCAAGCAATTTAAATGATTATTCCATAATCTATATTGATAAACATTACCATTTGGGATGATAATTGTCATCGAAATGAAGGATTGATGTTTTTTTTCTTTAAAAAAATGCAACCTTTTAAATTGCTATACGTAAAAAGCAATAATCAAGGGTTCCTAACGGCTGAAAAAGGAAAATAATACAAGTGGATTAATGGTTTGGAGAAAAGTTTTATTTTACTTGAAAGATTTGGACACAGACATTTTTTCCAATAAAAAGATTTCAATAATTAAAAAAGTAAGAATGTTTTAAAATTAATTTTATTTTATAATTTAATTTCTGATATTTGTTAAACGTCTTAGCGCTTTTCTCTGAAACAAAAAATCTCCTGTTGATAAAATAAATAGGAGCTGGTTTCTTTTTGAAACTTATTTTTTGAACTCACATACACGCATACTTTCCAATCAAAACAGCAGTTTTGCCTCCGGGCAATCTGAAAGGCTATTTATTAAATTTCCAAACGGTGACAGGTTGAGCGCAGCGAAATCCCAACATTTTATGTGCGGCACAGGTTCCCGTGCCACAGGTAGGGGAAGGCAATTTCCCTTTTCCATTGCTGCAAGTCTTATGCGGTAAGACGGAGAAGGTATTGATATGAACTAATTTAATTTTTATTAACCAATTACTTAAGTCGATTTATTATGGAAAAAAATTATTTACGAATTTGTTTAAGTGTTGTGAATACTGTCTTAATGGTGGTATTGATGACTTTTATGTCACAAAGCCTGCAGGCACAGGGCGATTGTTTAGTTCCCCACGGCGGATTAGGTTGCTCTGATCCAGCTTGCGAGGCTACGGTATGTGCTGTAGACCCATTCTGTTGTAATAATTCATGGGATAGTGTTTGTGCCAGTGAAGCAGCGCAACTCTGTGGCGGCGCGCAACCGACCTGCGATGACGGCATCCAGAATGGAAACGAAACTGGTGTCGATTGTGGCGGACCTGATTGTGTACCATGTGGTGGTGGCGTCGTCAATGATGACGTATGCAGTGCCCTGGCCATCGATTGCGGCACCAATCAATCCGGTACGACTCAAGGGGCTACTTTTGACGATGTGGGATCTTGCGGTACGAGCAATACTGCTCCCGGCGTCTGGTACAAGTGGACCGGTGACGGCGCTCAGGTTACGGTTTCCACCTGTAACGCGGGTACCAATTATGACACCAAACTCTCCGTATTCTCCGGGAATTGTGAAGTATTGTCCTGTGTGGGGGGGGGTGATGATGATTTCAATTGCAGTTTTGGTTCCACTAGATCTACAGTTACCTTTAACTCTACTTCCGGCGTCCAGTATTATTTCCTGGTTCACGGATTTAGTTCTAATACAGGGAATTTTGAACTGAGCCTGACTAGCTGTGCCGAAGGGTTATCCAATGACGATTCCTGCGGTGCATTGTCTATTGAATGCGGTGCAAGCGTGACAGGATCTACTGTGGGTGCTACTCCCGATAATATGGAATTCTGCGGTACGGGCAATACTGCTCCCGGCGTCTGGTACAAGTGGACCGGTGATGGAACCCAGGTTACGATTTCCACCTGTAACGCAGGTACCAATTATGACACCAAACTCTCCGTATTCTCCGGGAATTGTGAAGTATTGTCCTGCGTGGGCGGGAGTGATGATGATTTCAATTGCAGTTTTAGTTCCTTAAGATCTACAGTTACCTTTACCTCTGTTCTCGGAGTCCAGTATTTCTTCCTGGTCCACGGATTTGGTACATCTACAGGGAATTTTGAACTGAGCCTGAGCTGCGAAGGCGTCTGCGACGACGCAGCCGAAGGCCCTATAGTTACTTCCTGTCCTGAAGGACAAGATCTCTGTGGTGCACAGAACGTATACTGGCAAACTCCAACAGCCACTGATAACTGTGTGGAGCCTACGGTAAGCAGCAATTACAATAGTGGCGATTTCTTTGGTGTAGGCGAGCACAATGTGGTTTACACCTTTACAGATGGTGCAGGGCTGGAAGCTACCTGTTCCTTCAAGATCACCATCAATCCGCTACCACAAGTAGAGATCGACCCGTCTAATGTACCGGAATGGTGTCAGGGGGTGAAGGTTTTATTTGCCAAAGTGACCAACATAGCAGCTCTTGCGGAACCACTCAGCTTTGAATGGTACCAGGGAGAAAACTTTTTAGGCGATGGACAGGAGCTTTTGGTGACGGCCAACGGCACTTATACAGTGATCGTAACAGATGACAATGGTTGTTCTACAACCGTATCTACGGTTGTGAATTATGATCTGTCGACCTTATTGTCCGCGCATACGATCATCGTGGATGACCAGCTGGATATGGATGAATCAACCGTAGTCAGTGGTGGCGTTGGTGTACAGGATGGCGATGAAGTTTCTGTACAACACAATTCCAATATCATGACCTTCATGAGGTCAGCAGCAGCACAGATTGACGGCAGCAGTACGGTGGCGAATTATATCAATTCAATTCACCGGTGAATCTTCCTGCTGCTTTTGGTGTCAAACCTTACCTGGATAATAATAACCAGATCATAACAGGAAACGTAACCCTTTCGGGCACGAACTACGGAAATGTTTATGTTAAGAGTGGCGCTACGCTGACTATCGGCAACGGAGAGATGTACATGAAGAGCCTGACGATGGCCAAAGGATCAACGCTCAATTTCAATGAGGATTGTAACCTGAAGATCAGGGCGAAAATGAATATCGGGCCGTTGTGTAATGTGAATGTGGAAGGAGGTCCATCGGTAGTGGTTTACGTAGGCGATAATGCTTCTGTAGGCCAGGGATCAATCGTTTGGGTGGATATTTATGCACCGGAAGGCCTCAAAGCAGGGGACTCAGGCGCTTATCTGACCACCTACATGAACGGATTGTTCATCTCGGATGACCTGACTTCCGGGGATAACGTGGTTTGGGGCTGGAACCTGAATTGCGGTGACCTGGATAATGGCGGCAGCAATTGTGTTGCTGTTGGCGCAGTGGGTGGATCACTTGCTCCAATAACAAAATCTGTGACCGGCTTTTGCGGGACTAATCCTCCACCTTCTACTACCTGCGATTGTCCTCCGGGATACGTAGTGGTGGGTTATCAAGGGCTTGAAGGGAATAATTATGGAACTGAGGTAATCAGCCAGTTTAGCCTGAGGTGTAAACAACTTAATGCAAACGGAACCTTAGGCAATTCCGTGATCGTCACCTGCGCTAATGGTTCTTTAGCGGAAGGGGTGCAGGACGGTCCCGTTGATGCAGCCGCTGGCCAGGTAATGGTAGGAGCTGAGTTACGAATAGGATGTGCAATTGACCGGGTTAGCGGATATTCAAAACCCCTATCAGAGGTAATTGCCGGAAGTCCTAATACTTCAAGCACACTTATGCCATTAATTGGAGGAGCAGCAGGATCTGCTCAGCCTGCTCAGTTTGCGCCAACTGGTAATGTGATTGTGGGTATGGTAACTTATCGGGATCAAAATCCACCAAGTGGTTTTAATGTATTTGGAATAGCAGCGGGCGTGGCCTGGCGTTATGCACCAGTCAGTTCCTGTAATGGTGGCGACAATTTACCATTGGCAGCAGCGGTTAACCCAACTCCGGAATCTCTGGATACACCAACAGAGAGATTGGCTAATCTGACGGTATTCCCTAACCCATCTTCGGGAGTAGTGAATATTACAGTAGAGGATTACATTGGTAAATCCATTGAACTGGCGGTGTACAATATTCTGGGAGAGCAGGTATGGTTCAAGCATATTGAAACCCTGGAGCAGTCGACCATAAACATAGATTTGGGAGACAGCCGTTTTGCAAATGGCCTTTATTACCTGAACCTCACGGCAGATGGAGTAAGTGTGAGCAAGCAAATCGTATTGAGTAAATAAATCACGTTAAGTATATTTGGCATTTGATGCCCAAATTCACCCCGGTTCACATTATGTGGATCGGGGTGCTTTTTTGTGGCGAAAAAAAGCGGAAACCAGGAAAGGGTCGAGGCACTTTAATACCAGATTTTGGATGCTCCTGCAGGGGGCAAAAAAACAGGAATGGTTCAAAATTAATTTACATTTTTCTGCGCCGACTCCACTAAAGGGCCGGGGCGGAGGCCAAAGTATAATTTATTTTTACCGGGTTGCATTTTTTTTTTGACAATTACGCAACCTTTTTTTTACTTTTACGTAAACAAAAGCAATTAAGTTTTTTTTTGATCCCCTCTGTTTACATACTTTCCAATCAACACAACAGTTTTGCCTCCGGGCAACCTTTAAGGCTATTTATCTAATTTCCAAACGGTGACAGGTTGAGCGCAGCGAAATCCCAACATTTTATGTGCGGCACAGGTTCCCGTGCCACAGGTCGGGGAAGGCAATTTCCCTTTTCCATTGCTGCAAGTCTTATGCAGTAAGACGGAGAAGGTATTGATATGAACTAATTTAATTTTTATTAACCAATTACTTAAGTCAATTTATTATGGAAAAAAATTATTTACGAATTTGTTTAAGTGTTGTGAATACTGTCTTAATGATGGTGTTGATGACTTTTATGTCACAAAGCCTACAGGCACAGGGCAATTGTTTAGATGCCCACGCCGGAGTAGGGTGCTCTGATTCAGGTTGCGAGGCTACGGTATGTGCTATAGACCCATTCTGTTGTCAAAATGCATGGGATGCTACTTGTGCCAGTGAAGCAGCGCTATATTGTGATTTTGGCGTGGATCCGTGTAATTCTGTTGTGAATATTACTTGCGGAGGTACTGAAAATTATTCACTCGCAGCAGGAACTGGTTCCTGGGATAATTTAGGCCCGTATGGTACTCCGGGAAATGAACAGGTGTTTTCCTTTACCGCACCTACGACAGGCTCCTACAATATTGCCATAAGCTCGAGCAGCGGTTATGTGGACTTATTTTATAAATCAGGTGCTTGTAGCGGTACAGGGTGGTCTTACGTCGATGATATTATAACATCAGCAGCTAATACTTTAACCTTTACCGGCGGGACTACCTATTTATTCCTTATCGATGATGAAAATACTACGGCTACTACAGGTACTATTTCTGTGACTTGCCCAATAACCGATCCTTGTAGTTCTGTTATTAGCCTTTCCTGTGGAGATGCAACAAATTTCTCGCTAGCGGGAGGAACTGGTTCCTGGAATAATTTAGGAGGTCCGTATAGTACACCGGGAAATGAACAGGTGTTTTCCTTTACCGCACCTACGACAGGCTCCTACGATATTGCCGTAAGTTCGATCAGCGGTTATGTGGACTTATTTTATAAATCAAGTGCTTGTAGTGGTACAGGGTGGTCTTACGTCGATGATATTTACACCTCCGGAGCTACAAATACACTTAGTTTGATCGGAGGAACAACTTATTTATTTTTACTCGATGATGAAAATACTTCTTCCAGTTCAGGTACTATTTCAATTTCCTGTCCTGCTGTCGTAGCAGATCCGTGTAATTCTGTTATGAGTATTACTTGTGGAGGTACTGAAAATTATTCACTCGCAGGAACGGGTGTATGGGATGATTTAGGCACATATGGTACACCGGGAAATGAACAGGTGTTTTCCTTTACCGCTCCTACGACAGGATTCTACAATATAACGGTGACCAATAATGACTATTTTATTGACCTGTATTATAAATCAAGTGCTTGTAGTGGTACAGGGTGGTCTTACGTCGATGATATTTACACCTCCGGAGCTACAAATACACTTAGTTTGATCGGAGGAACAACTTATTTATTTTTACTCGATGATGAAAATACTACTACCAGTTCAGGTACTATTACGATAATTTGTCCCGTTTTATGTGATCCGCCAAATGCAATATGCCAAACAACGACAGTTGAATTGGATACTGATGGCAATGGATCAATTACGACGGCAGACATCAATAACGGATCAACTGCTGATTGTGGGTTGGCTTCTATGGTTGCCTCTCCACTTAGCTTTGATTGTTCAAATGTAGGCAGTGTTCCGGTAACACTGACCGTTACGGATATCAATGGAGCGGTCTCCAGCTGTACGGTTAATGTGACGGTGAATGATACTCAGTCACCATGGCTGACTACTGAATGTCCTGCTAACATCACGCTCTGTGGTGCTCAGAATGTTTCATGGACAGAACCCGCCGCAGCGGATAATTGCGGTATTGTTTCAACCGTAAACAATGCCAACCCCGGCGATTTCTTTGGTGTAGGCGAGCACAATGTAGAATACACCTTTACAGATGGTGCAGGGCTGAAAGCTTCCTGTTCCTTCAAGATCACCATCAATCCGCTACCTCAAGTAGAGATCGATCCGTCTAATGTGCCGGAATGGTGTCAGGGGGTGAAGGTTTTATTTGCCAAAGTGACCAACATAGCAGCTCTCGCGGAACCACTCAGCTTTGAATGGTACCAGGGGATGGACTTTTTAGGTGATGGACAGGAGCTTTTTGGTGACGGCCAGCCAGCACTTATACAGTGATCGTAACAGATGACAATGGTTGTTTAGCCGTATCTAAGGTTATGAAATTGCATGACCTGTCGACCTTATTGTCAGCGCATACGATCATCGTGGATGACCAGCTGGATATGGATGAATCAACCGTAGTCAGTGGTGGCGTTGGTGTACAGGATGGCGATGAAGTTTCTGTACAACACAATTCCAATATCATGACCTTCATGAGGTCAGCAACAGCTTTTCACCATTGACGGCAGCTGGTACGGTGGCGAATTATCAATTCGGATTCACCGGTGAATCTTCCTGCTTTTATGTCCAACCCTTACCTGGATAATAATAACCAGATCATAACAGGAAACGTAACCCTTTCGGGCACGAACTACGGAAATGTTTATGTTAAGAGTGGCGCTACGCTGACTATCGGCAACGGAGAGATGTACATGAAGAGCCTGACGATGGCCAAAGGATCAACGCTCAATTTCAATGAGGATTGTAACCTGAAGATCAGGGCGAAAATGAATATCGGGCCGTTGTGTAATGTGAATGTGGAAGGAGGTCCATCGGTAGTGGTTTACGTAGGCGACACAATGCTTCTAATGCTACCTGTGGTGAGGGATCAATCGTTTGGGTGGATATTTATGCACCGGAAGGCCTCAAAGTAGGGGACTCAGGCGCTTACCTGACCACCTACATGAACGGATTGTTCATCTCGGATGACCTGACTTCCGGGGATAACGTGGTTTGGGGCTGGAACCTGAATTGCGGTGACCTGGATAATGGCGGCAGCAATTGTGTTTGCTATTGGCTGCAGTGGGTGGATCATACTCCAATATGAAAGGGTGCATTAAGTGGTTTTTGCTCAATCGAACTCTCTCACCTTCTACTACCTGCAATTATCCATAAGATACGTCGTTAATTAGGAGCATGAAGCTAATAGGGAGATTTATGGAACTGAGGTGATCAACCAGTTTAAGCCTGAGGTGTAACGTAACTTAATGCAAATGGAACTAGCCAGGCGATCTTCAAGGATGGTTGGGCTACGCAATTATTGGTCTTTAACGACAAGCAGGGTGCAGGACGGTCCCGTTGATGCAACCTCAATTGATGGTAGGAGCTCAGGTGATGCCGTAAATTGACCAGATGAGAGCAGATGAGATCAAAACCTATGAGAGGTAATTGCCAGGTGCTAATACTTCCGATTACACTTATGCCATTAATTGGAGGGGTAACAGGAAATACTCAAATAGTTCAGTTTGTATAAGATGCTTGATATGTGATTGTGGGTATGGTAACTTATCGGGATCAAATCCACCAGATGGTTATAATGTTGATTAACGTGAATTCGCAGCGGGCGGCTTCACGTATGTACCAATCCAGTTCCTGTAATGGTGCGACAATATACCATTGGCGCGCAGCGTGTTAACCAACGCCGAGATCTCTGTTGCCACCAACAGAGATTGGCTAATCTGACCGGTATTCCCTAACCCATCTTCAGGGAGTAGTGGAATATTACAGTAGAGGATTACATTGGTAAAATCCATTTGAACTGGCGGTGTACAATATTCTGGGAGAGCAGGTATGGTTCAAGCATATTGAAACCCTGGAGCAGTCGACCATAAACATAGATTTGGGAGACAGCCGTTTTGCAAATGGCCTTTATTACCTGAACCTCACGGCAGATGGAGTAAGTGTGGGCAAGCAAATCGTATTGGTAGAAATCACGTTAAGTATATTTGGCATTGATGCCCAAATTCACCCCGGTTCACATTATGTGGATCGGGGTGCTTTTATAGGCGAAAAAGCGGGAAACCAGGAAAGGCCGAGGCACTTTAATACCAGATTTTGGATTGCTCCTGCAAAGGAAAAAAAGCAGAATGGTTCAAATTAATTTACATTTTCTGCGCCACAGGCGCTCCACTAAAGGGCCAAGGGCGGAGGCCAAGTATAATTTATTTTTACCGGGTTGCATTTTTTTTTTTGACAATTACGCAACCTTTTTTTTACTTTTACGTAAACAAAAGCAATTAAGTTTTTTTTTGATCCCCTCTGTTTACATACTTTCCAATCAACACAGCAGTTTTGCCTCCGGGCAACCTTTAAGGCTATTTATCTAATTTCCAAACGGTGACAGGTTGAGCGCAGCGAAATCAATCATTTGTATGTGGCAGGACAGGTTCCCGTGCCGCAGGTCGGGGAAGGCAATTTCCCTTTTCCATTATTGCATGCTTATGCGGTAAGACGGAGAAGGTATTGATATGAACTAATTTAATTTTTATTAACCAATTACTTAAGTCGATTTATTATGGAAAAAAATTATTTACGTATTCGATTTTTGGCTATGAAGCATTTGGCTTTTATTGCCTTTTTACCCTGATACTGGGAGTTCCAGCAACGTTTTTGGGCAATGCCTGATATTAACCTCACTACCATGTATCTCAGCACGACTCCCTGCTTGTACCGGTGCCCAGGAGTAATGGCCTCCTGTATTTTATGGAGGAGAATACAATTTGCTTTACGTCACTTTGAGCACACAGTATACTGTCTCCACCTGCGGCGATACCGATTTTGATACCCAGATCACTGTTTATTCCAGGCCAGACGGTACCATGCTGGGGGTATAATGATGATTTTGCGGTGCTCAGTCCTCGGTAACCCTTCACGGTGCAGGTTATACTGGTGGAGTCCGGGTTTTAGTGGATGAATATCCATGCCTTTCTGAAAATACTTTGTAATGACTTTGAGGGTTACCTGTAGCTCAGCTGCCGGGGATCCTTGTAGTTCTGTTACGAATCTTTCCTGTCTGGAAGTACTAAGAAAATTATTCACTCTGATAGGATATGGTGTATGGGATAATTTAGGGAGGGTCCATATAGTACCTGGGAAATGAACAGGTGTTTTCTTTTTACCGCACCTTCGACAGGCTCCTACGATATTGCCGTAAGCTCGAGCAGCGGTTATGTGGACTTATTTTATAAATCAAGTGCTTGTAGTGGTACAGGGTGGTCTTACGTCGATGATATTAACACCTCCGGAGCTACAAATACACTTAGTTTGACCGGCGGGACTACCCTTATTTATTCATTATCGATGATGAAAATACTACAGCTACTACAAAATTTTCTATTTCTGTGACTTGCCCAATAACCGATCCTTGTAGTTCTGTTACGAATCTTTCCTGTGGAAGTACTGAAAATTATTCACTCGCAGTAGGATCGGGTGTATGGGATAATTTAGGAGGTCCATATAGTACACCGGGAAATGAACAGGTGTTTTCCTTTACCGCACCTACGACAGGCTCCTACGATATTGCCGTAAGCTCGAGCAGCGGTTATGTGGACTTATTTTATAAATCAAGTGCTTGTAGTGGTACAGGGTGGTCATACGTCGATGATATTTACACCTCCGGAGCTACAAATACACTTAGTTTGATCGGAGGAACAACTTATTTATTTTTACTCGATGATGAAAATACTACTGCCAGTTCAGGTACTATTACGATAATTTGTCCCGTTTCATGTGATCCGCCAAATGCAATATGCCAAACAACGACAGTTGAATTGGATACTGATGGCAATGGATCAATTACGACAGCAGACATCAATAACGGATCAACTGCTGATTGTGGGTTGGCTTCTATGGTTGCCTCTCCACTTAGCTTTGATTGTTCAAATGTAGGCAGTGTTCCGGTAACACTGACCGTTACGGATATCAATGGAGCGGTCTCCAGCTGTACGGTTAATGTGACGGTGAATGATACTCAGTCACCATGGCTGACTACTGAATGTCCTGCTAACATCACGCTCTGTGGTGCTCGGAATGTTTCATGGACAGAACCCGCCGCAGCGGATAATTGCGGTATTGTTTCAACCGTAAACAATGCCAACCCCGGCGATTTCTTTGGTGTAGGCGAGCACAATGTAGAATACACCTTTACAGATGGTGCAGGGCTGGAAGCTTCCTGTTCCTTCAAGATCACCATCAACCCGCTACCACAAGTAGAGATCGACCCGTCTAATGTACCGGAATGGTGTCAGGGGGTGAAGGTTTTATTTGCCAAAGTGACCAACATAGCAGCTCTCGCGGAACCACTCAGCTTTGAATGGTACCAGGGGATGGACTTTTTAGGTGATGGACAGGAGCTTTTGGTGACGGCCAACGGCACTTATACAGTGATCGTAACAGATGACAATGGTTGTTCTACAACCGTATCTAAGGTTGTGAATTATGACCTGTCGACCTTATTGTCAGCGCATACGATCATCGTGGATGACCAGCTGGATATGGATGAATCAACCGTAGTCAGTGGTGGCGTTGGTGTACAGGATGGCGATGAAGTTTCTGTACAACACAATTCCAATATCATGACCTTCATGAGGTCAGCAGCAGCACAGATTGACGGCAGCAGTACGGTGGCGAATTATATCAATTCGGATTCACCGGTGAATCTTCCTGCTTTTATGTCCAACCCTTACCTGGATAATAATAACCAGATCATAACAGGAAACGTAACCCTTTCGGGCACGAACTACGGAAATGTTTATGTTAAGAGTGGCGCTACGCTGACTATCGGCAACGGAGAGATGTACATGAAGAGCCTGACGATGGCCAAAGGATCAACGCTCAATTTCAATGAGGATTGTAACCTGAAGATCAGGGCGAAAATGAATGTCGGGCCGTTGTGTAATGTGAATGTGGAAGGAGGTCCATCGGTAGTGGTTTACGTAGGCGACAATGCTTCTGTAGGCCAGGGATCAATCGTTTGGGTGGATATTTATGCACCGGAAGGCCTCAAAGTAGGGGACTCAGGCGCTTACCTGACCACCTACATGAACGGATTGTTCATCTCGGATGACCTGACTTCCGGGGATAACGTGGTTTGGGGCTGGAACCTGAATTGCGGTGACCTGGATAATGGCGGCAGCAATTGTGTTGCTGTTGGCGCAGTGGGTGGATCACTTGCTCCAATAACAAAGGGTGTGTCAGGTTTTTGCTCAACGAATCCTCCACCTTCTACTACCTGCGATTGTCCTCCGGGATACGTCGTGGTGGGGTATGAAGGGCTTACAGGAAATTCTTATGGAACTGAGGTGATCAGCCAGTTTAGCCTGAGGTGTAAACAACTTAATGCAAATGGAACCTTAGGCAATTCCGTGATCGTTAGCTGCGCTAATGGTTCTTTAGCGACAGGGGTGCAGGACGGTCCCGTTGATGCAGCCCCCGGTCAGGTGATGGTAGGAGCTCAGCTAGGAGTAGGGTGTGCAATTGACCAGATGAGCGGATATTCAAAACCCCTATCAGAGGTAATTGCCGGAAGTGCTAATACTTCAAGTACACTTATGCCATTAATTGGAGGGGTAACAGGAAATATTCCAACAGTTCAGTTTGTGCCAAATGGCAATGTGATTGTGGGTATGGTAACTTATCGGGATCAAAATCCACCAAGTGGTTATAATGTATTTGGAATAGCAGCGGGCGTGGCCTGGCGTTATGCACCAGTCAGTTCCTGTAATGGTGGCGACAATGTACCATTGGCAGCAGCGGTTAACCCAACTCCGGAATCTCTGGATACACCAACAGAGAGATTGGCTAATCTGACGGTATTCCCTAACCCATCTTCAGGAGTAGTGAATATTACAGTAGAGGATTACATTGGTAAATCCATTGAACTGGCGGTGTACAATATTCTGGGAGAGCAGGTATGGTTCAAGCATATTGAAACCCTGGAGCAGTCGACCATAAACATAGATTTGGGAGACAGCCGTTTTGCAAATGGCCTTTATTACCTGAACCTCACGGCAGATGGAGTAAGTGTGAGCAAGCAAATCGTATTGAGTAAATAAAAATTAATTAGAATTAATCTTTGAGGTCTTTTTTAGGGCCGATATGATCCCCCGGTTCACTTTTTTGTGGATCGGGGGTTTTTTTATAAAAAAAGCCCGGAAAAAAGACCGCACAGCGGTTGCTTTCTCCCGGACTCATTTTCAACCATTTTTTGAATGCTTCTTATTTCATACGGGACATTTTAGACCACTAAAATTTTCCCAGGTGAAAGGCGAAATGAGGATGGCCAATTTAAAAAACGGAGGCCATCTGTTCCACTTTGGTTTTTACAAATTCATCAATGACCATTTTTAAGGTCGGTTCCCCGATGCATTGCAGGTCGTAATAAACCCTGGTGAAGGGGTGTTTGATGTTGATCACACGGCTCAGGTCAATAGGCGTGCCGACAATTACCGCTTCGCAATCTGTATTATTGATGGTGGTTTCAAGATCTGCCAATTGCTGGGCACCGTATCCCATGGCAGGCAAAAGCTGGCCAATTTCCGGATAGATCTCGAACGTTTCGGCCAATTTTCCGGTGAGGAAAGGCCGGGGATCCACCATTTCACGGGCGCCGTATTTTTTGGCGGCCACGGTGCCGGCACCAATCTTCATACCCCCGTGAGTCAGGGTCGGGCCGTCTTCGACAACCAATACTTTTTTATCTTTGATTACGGCCGGGTTATCCACCTTTATGGGAGAGGCTGCATCAATCACGGTCGCCCTGGGATTGAGTTTTTCAATATTATCTCTGACCATCTGGATGCCTTCCGGGGTGGCTGAATCGATCTTATTGATGATGATGGCATCTGCCAGCCTCACGTTGATGCCACCGGGGTAATAGTTCAATTCATGCCCGGGGCGAAGCGGATCCATGAGGGTAATGTACAGGTCGCTTTGGTAGAAGGAAAAGTCATTGTTTCCGCCATCCCAAACGATAACATCACAACCGGCGGGATCATTTTCTGCCGCCCTGACGATGGCTTCGTAATCCACTCCGGAATAGATGATATTGCCGCGAACGATATGTGGTTCGTATTCTTCCATTTCTTCAATGGTACACTTGTGTTTCTTTAGATCTGCGAGCTCGGCGAACCGCTGTACCTTTTGCTCGGCGAGGTTTCCATAAGGCATGGGATGCCGGATGGCCACTACCTTTAAACCGTGTTCCATGAGGTGCTCAATAACGCTGCGGGAGGTCTGGCTTTTTCCGACTCCGGTCCGGACCGCACAAACGGAAATGACCGGCTTATGGCTTTTGATCATGGTGGCCTCTGTGCCTAATAATAAGAAATTGGCTCCGGCGCTATTGACCAAAGCGTTCATCGTCATCACCTTTTGATAACTTACATCGCTATAGGAAAAGACACAGGTGTCGGCCTTAAAAGATCGGATAAGTTCCGCCAGTTGTGCTTCGGGAAGGATAGGGATGCCCTCCGGATAAAGATAGCCGGCCAGTTCGGCAGGATATTTCCGACCGTCAATATCAGGGATTTGAGCCGCCGTAAAGGCCACTACCTCGTAGGCATTATTGTTCCTGAAATGGGTGTTGAAATTGTGAAAATCGCGACCAGCCGCACCGAGTATGATTACTTTCTCTCTTGACATAATTTAAGGTTTTATTTAAAAATCTTATGGGCGAACCCGGCAGGAATTCATGCCGGATATCAATCCGATTCGTCAAGGATGTTCAAAAAGTGTAATCCAGCGGTCTGTAGCACCGCAGTGTCATGATGCAAACAAATATACTAAAATTTGTTCAAAAATGCATAAAAAAACGAAGAATGTTTTGCTTTTAAGCTCCAAGCAACGCGATCAAAAAGGCTAAAAAATCCGTACTGAATTGGGGAACTTGGGACCATTGGCTTAACGGGATTTTTTTACTGAGCTTTAAAAATTCACATTGCCTGATAAAATCAGCATCGATCTCTGAGACTGGAATGTAATTGTCCGTTTCATAATGATATTGCCAGGGGGAGGAGCCTACCCCTATGTAAATATCCTGATCGATTAAGCCGGGGAGATTTTTTATCAATGCAGACCGATGCTTATCCAGTGATTGCCCTTGTAGATGCAGGGTGGCGCTAAAAAAATTTCCCCACCAAAACATGGTTCTATAGGCAAAAATATCTTTTTGGGTAAACAAGCGGGGATAATCCAGCACGAGGTAGGGGAGGTTTTGATAGTTTTCTCCTTTGGAAATTTTCCCCGTGATCAGATCAGATCCTTCAGGGAATTCAAAAACATTACGACTCAAAAGTGCCTTAAGATCCAGGCGAGTCTGTCCCAGAAGTTGTTGGATTTTTTCCGTTACCTTTCTTTTGGTCAACAAAAACGATGTGTTTTCAATGACTGATAGTTCTTTGTCCGATAATTCCATCATGAGCTTAAAGGTAAGTTCTTTTTCGGAATAGGCGTATTTAATTGGCCTTTAAACCGGCCAGCGCGCCAGTTGGAGATACTAATTTGAGACATTATTAATTGCATCGGGCAGGCCGCCGGATATCGGAGCAGTTCAAATTTTTTGTTATTTTGCTTAGACAAATCTTTAAATTGGCTACACCTGGGGAAAATGATAAATTTAAAATACTGGTTATCAATATTTTGGAACAAAAGCTCTGGTGGTTATTTTCACGGCACCTAAAAATAAATAAATATGAAAAATGGTATGTTTTTGATGGTTATCCTGGTTCTTTTTGCATTTTTTTCATGTGAAACCAGGCCTGCCGCGGAGGAAAGCGGTCCTGTTTTTGAACTGACCATTGACAAAACATTTGAAGACAGTATAAAAGACGGCCGCGTTTTTGTCATGTTGTCAAAAAACGAAAAGGCCGAACCCCGTTTTCAGATAGCGGACGGCCCTGAAACCCAATTGATCTTCGGGATGGACGTGGAGGACTGGAAGGCTGCTGATGGGAAGATCATTTTTTCCGGCAATGAGGTTTATGGTTATCCTTTGGAAAGCCTGAAAGATATTCCACAGGGCGAGTATTTTGTGCAGGCTCTTTTTCACCAGTATGAAACGTTTACCCGTGCCGACGGACATACCGTAAAAATGCCCATGGACAGGGGAGAGGGGCAGCAGTGGAATAAAGCCCCGGGCAATCTTTTTTCCGAGCCGTTAAAATTGACAATAGGCAAAGGGATTTATGGCTTGACATTGGATAAAGCCATCCCCCCCATTCCCGAACCGGAGGATACAAAGTATATCAAACACATAAAAATTAAAAGCGAACGGCTCTCTGAGTTTTGGGGACGCCCCGTTTATCTGGGAGCTCATGTCCTGTTGCCCGAAGGATTTGAGGAGCATCCTGAGGTGAAATACCCCCTGGCCATTATGCACGGCCATTTCCCAACGGATTTTGAAGAATTCAGGATGACTCCACCCGACCCCAACCTGGAACCTGATTACAGCGATCGATTTAAGGTAAAGGGCTACAACAGGATCGTTCAACAGGAAGCATACGATTTTTACAAAACATGGACGGGACCTGATTTTCCACGCGTGCTGGCCATCAAAATTCAACATGCCAATCCTTTTTACGATGATTCTTACGCGGTAAATTCTGAAAACCTGGGGCCTTACGGGGATGCCATCACCTATGAACTGATTCCTTATATTGAGAAGCAATTCCGGGGCATAGGCGAAGGCTGGGCGAGGTTCACCTATGGCGGGTCGACAGGAGGGTGGGAAGCCCTGGCGGTGCAGGTAAAGTATCCTGACCAATACAACGGTTGTTTTGCTGCCTGTCCGGATCCCATTGATTTCAGGGCTTATTGCCTGGTCAATTTATATGAAAATAAAAATGCCTATTCCCTGGAAAGTGATTTCAAAAAGACGTACCGCCCCGGGCATAGAGATCACCTGGGCAACGTGTCCGCCACTTTGAAGGAGATGAATCTTCGGGAACTCGCCCTGGGCACCAAAAGCCGTTCCGGACAACAGTGGGACATTTGGGAGGCCGTTTATTCTCCGGTTGGGGATGACGGATACCCCAAACGAATATGGGATAAACAAACAGGAGAGATTAATCCTGAAGTGGCGGCTTTCTGGAAAGAAAATTATGATCTGAGTTACATCATGAAAAGGGACTGGGCAAAAAACGGAGCACAGTGGAAAGGCAAGATTCATATTTACTGTGGCGATATGGACAATTACTACCTGAATAATGCGGTTTACCTGGCCGAAGAAGTTCTGAAGTCTCTCGATAATCCGACTTATGACGGAGAAGTTGCCTATGGGGACCGGGCCGAACATTGCTGGAATGGGGATCCTACTCAACCCAATCATATTTCAAGGCTCAGGTACCATAGAATGTTTATTCCAAAATGGGCAGAAGAAGTAAAAAACAGGGCCCCCGAAGGGGCTGATCTAAAGAGCTGGAGATACTAATAATAGAACACGGATCAAACGGATAAAACGATTCCAAACGGATCTTTACCAGAGTGGTCAAAAAAAAATCCGTTTCAATCCGTCCAATTCGTTCCATCAGTGTTCTATCTTACTGGGGGAAGGATAGAACACTGATCAAACGGGTCAAACGGTTCGAAACGGATCTTTTTAAAGGCTATATAAAACCCTGTTTTTTTTTTAGTCAGCATTGACAAATTCCGGAGCTTTTACCGGAACAAACCAACCTTTTTCCTGTTTTCGCCACCCTCCCAAAAAAAAGGCTGTAGGCCTTGTTTTTACTGACTTTTATTTTGAAACTGGGTGTCCCGTGGTTAAATTTGACCATGTTTATCCGGAAAAAGAAAAATAAATCAGGAAGCCAATCGGTCCAAATCATCTCCAAAGCACGAGGTAAGTATAAAGTTATCACCACCATCGGGAGTGGAAAAACAGAGCAGGAACTTCAACGGCTTCTTTATATTGCGCAAGAAGAGCTTGAGCGGTTGACAGCGCAATCAAAGTGTCGGATGACCAACAAGCAGAGCTCTACCGAATTATACGGAGTTTTTTTTAGGGTGTCCCATTGGCGAAAACAGGAGTGGTCAAAAAAAAATCCGTTTCAATCCGTCTAATTCGTTCCATCAGTGTTCTATCTTACTGGGGGAAGGATAGAACACTGATCAAACGGGTCAAACGGTTCGAAACGGATCTTTTTAAGGGCTGTATAAAACCCTGTTTTTTTTTAGTCAGCATTGACAAATTCCGGAGCTTTTACCGGAACAAACCAACCTTTTTTATCTTCAATGTCACCAACCCGAAGGCTGTCGATTTCTGCTTTGATCATCGGGCCAATCTTTCTGTCTTCGATAGCAGGAAGGGTAAGAATCCTGTCTTTGTAACCAAGTTCAGAAATATGGGCGACGACCACCGCGGTGCCTGCTCCGAAAATTTCTTCCAGCGTGCCATTGTCATAAGCTTCGACCACCTCAGCAATGTCCAGTGGCCGGACTTCAACGTCGTACCCTTTGTCCTGGAGTAATTCGATGATGCATTTCCGGGTAATGCCTTTGAGAATAGCCCCGTCCGTAGCAGGAGTGATCACTTTTCCGTTGATCACGAAAAAGATATTCATGGTACCAACTTCCTGGATGTAACGGAATTCATGACCGTCCATCCACATGACCTGATCGAATCCTTTTTGTTTGGCGATTCTGGCGGGTAGCAGTGAGCCGGCGTAATTACCGGCAGCTTTAGCTTCTCCGGTACCTCCTTTAATGGCTCTTACATAATGCTGTTCAGCCAATAAACGAATCGGTTTTGGATAATAAGGACCGACCGGGCCGGTCATGATAATGAACTTATATTTTGAGGATTCGCCCACCCCGATGAACTCATCGGTAGCGATCATAAAAGGGCGTATATAAAGGGCACTTCCTGCCTGGGGAGGAATCCATGCTTTATCAATATCTATCAAAGTATTCAGGGCCTGCAAAAACAAATCTTCCGGGACATTAGGCATGCACAACCTGTCTGCAGACAGGTTCAATCGTTTGGCATGTAATTCCGGTCTGAGCAGCATAGGAGTACCATCGTGGTATTTCGATGCTTTCATGCCTTCAAAAATGGCTTGCCCGTAATGCAAAACCATAGCAGCCGGATTCATTGTAATGGGACCATAGGGAACGACCCTTGGATTTTTCCACGCTCCGTCTTCATAGTCTGCGACGAACATGTGATCAGAGAAAATTTTTCCGAAAGGAATATTATTAAAATCAGCGGAAGATAGGCGGGAGTCTTTAGTTTTAGTAACTTTGATGTTGTAATTCATAAGTCATGTTTTTTGCAAAGTTTACAAAAAATTTTGAATTTACCAAAATCAAACCAACGTTTCGGTTGTAAATTTTGATCTTTATTTAAAGTGTAAAATAATATGCCGTACGATAAATTAAAAACGGACTCGGGGTTTATGGATTTTTCGCTATATAATTTGCCCGATGTCAACGATTCAAGCCTTGTTTTCCATGGAGATGGAAAAAAAAAGGTCATGGTCATAGCCAATGAGAATGACGTAGAAAACGATCTTGAATTTTTACGAAATGTACTCTCTCCGCTTGGCCTTCAGGAACAAGATGTCTTCCTATTAATAACACTCAAACCAGCACTTAGTTTTACAGAATTATGTCAAAATTACGACTTCAATAATCTAGTTTTGTTTGGGTTAACCCCATTGCAAATCGGGCTTCAGGTCCAGGCAAAATTATATCATCCTTTAAATATAAGTAAAAAACAGATAATGTTTGTGGATGGAGTAGAATTATTTATGGAAGAAAAGGCAAAAGGAGGCACTCGTCCCAAAGCCAAACAATTGTGGGTGGCGCTGAAGTCTTTTTTGGTTTTCTGATTTCCCTGGTGGGATAATTTTTTAAAATTGAATAATGAAAAGAATAGTTTTCGCTACCGGTAACCCTCATAAGGTAAGAGAGGTGAATCAGGTTTTGCCGGATGTTATTGCTATTGTGGGATTGAAGGACATTAATTGTTTGGAGGAGCTTCCTGAAACCTCTCCTACACTGGAAGGCAATGCCCTGGAAAAAGCACGTTATGTTTATGAAAATTATGGCGTGGAATGTTTTTCCGAGGATACGGGATTGGAGGTGGACGTCCTGAATGGGGATCCGGGTGTTTATACAGCGCGTTATGCCGGAGAAAATTGTACGCCTGAGGATAATATCGTTCTGTTGCTTAAAAATATGGAAGGCAAAATGAACAGGAAGGCGCGTTTTCGTACCGTCATTGCGTTAATCATGAACGGTAAAGAACACCTCTTCGAAGGAATAGCTAACGGACATATCAGCGAGGTTAAGCGGGGGGCAGGAGGATTTGGTTATGATCCGGTATTTATTCCTGAAGGTTATGACCTTTCTTTCGCAGAGATGCCCCCTGTCGAAAAAAACCAGATCAGCCATAGAGGTAAAGCCGTAAAAAAACTGATTGCTTTTTTAGAGCAGATGTAATATGAAAAAGAAGACCGTCATTTGGATATTATTGATTCTGGCCGTGTTGTTTGGTATCGACAGGGGGGTAAAAAGGGCCAAAACCGATCTCTTCGATACGACCTTGATCCATATTGACACTTCTGGAATTGATGCCATTAATATTTCCTTTCCTGCGGCAGATTACCCCTTGATCTTTGTCAGGGAAGCGAATGCCTGGATCGTTTCACAGGGGTACTTAAGCGTAAAAGCCAAACCAGGTTCCATGGATCATTTATTAAGTTACCTGGCCCGGATACGGGTGGATAAGATCGTTTCCGATCTTCCCGGGCAATGGCTGGAATACGGCGTGGGAAAAGAACAAGGGGTGAGAGTCGAGGTGTTTGCCAACCAGGAAAAACTGGAGGATTTTGTTCTGGGAATGATGGTTTCCCCTGCCAGCAAGGGTGGGGCAGCGGATTACATAAGGCTTTTTGATCAAAAAGAAATCTATGCCGTAAAAAAGGATCAGGCTGCTTTTACCTTACCTGCTTTTGAGTATTATCGGAGCAAACAATTCCTGTTGTGGCCCGAAATTGAGGCAGTAGAGGAAATATCCCTCCTAACACCCGACACGACCTTTGTTTTGACGGCATCATCAGGAACCTGGAAGCTGGGAGACGATTTCACCCTTGATTCGATCGGGATGGTCAACTACCTCAATGGGTTAAAAGATCTTTCCAGTGAAAATTTTGCCGACGATTTTGATGAAACAAAAGGGAATGAACTGCTTTATAAAAGCCTTGTTTTTAAAGGAAATACTGATTCTGTTCCCCTGACCATAAACTGTTACCGGGATACCACCCGGGAAAAGACGTTTATTTTGTGCTCCGGTTATAACCATGAGTCATGGTTTGAAAGCGATGCTGCGGGTTTGTATAAAATAGTTTTTTCAAAATTGGAACAATTGCTAAATATTGGTCAATAATGCACAGCGCACCTAATCTCAATTCCAAGGCTTTTATACCAAACACTATAAGTTAAATTAGATCCTTTATTTTGTTACCGGTAATCATGTTTAAAAAATTAATCAATTATCATGGGTGATCCTCTTTATACTTTTTTGCCGACTCATTCTTCCGACCAGATGACTTTTTGGGGAAGTTTTATTATCGTACTGATTGCTGCCGCAGCCTTGTTTTATTTGCTGAGGAAGAAGAGTGCAGGAGATGCCTACCGCCGTCAAATGTTGCTGGCGATGCTTGTGTTTTTTGCAATGATCATGTCTGCAGTGACGGCTTTTTTTAGTTTTTGGAGTCTGCGTAAAACAGGACCGGTTTATGTTTATGAGCAAAGTATTACGACACCTTACGGCAATGCGGAGTTTAAAAACATTAACAAGGCTTATATTGATTTAAATAAGCAGCAATCATTGTTGAACCCGGGAACTTCCACGAAGAGTGTCAGAATGTTGTTCCTGGAAGAAAGCCACGGAAAAATTCATGTTTTGAGTGAAGAAAACTACGATATTGATCAAATTTTTATGAGAATGAAGTCTTTGACGACTGGTAAAGTGGAAAAAGAATAAAAATATCCTTCCCTGACCTATTTATTCCCGGCAAAGTTTAATTTTGCACCACCATGAAAGTATATAGAGATTTAAAGGATTTGCCCAAATTCAATAAGGCGGTAATAACTATAGGTTCCTTTGACGGCGTGCATTGTGGACATCAGAAAATCATTGAGAAAGTTTGCCAGGTAGCCGAAAACATCGGTGGCGAAAGTGTGGTCATTACTTTTCATCCTCATCCACGCCAGATTATCTATCCGAAAGACAATACGCTGGAGCTGATCAACACCATTGAGGAGAAGATCAGGCTGTTTGAACGAATAGGGTTGGACCATGTAGTGGTGGTTCCTTTTACCATTGAATTTGCCCAGCTCAGCGCGGATGAATATATCCATAAATTCCTGATCGAAAAATTTCACCCTGCTGCAATTGTCATTGGGTATGATCACCGATTCGGCCTGAATCGACTGGGGGATTTCAATTATTTGAAATATCATTCCGCAGCGGCGGGTTATGACCTTATTGAGATTAAAAAACAAACCATAAAGGATATTTCCATCAGTTCCACCAAGATCAGGAATGCGATAAAAGCAGGGGATGTTACAGGGGCTACGGAATTGCTGGGGTACCATTTTTTGCTTACCGGAAAGGTGGTTCACGGCCATAAAACGGGCACCAAAATGGGATTTCCGACCGCCAATATCCAGATTGAAGAGAAAGCGAAGATCATCCCGCCCATTGGGATCTACGCCGTTTATGTGTGGCACGAGCTGAGGAAGTATAAGGGGATGTTGTATATTGGAAACCGGCCGACCATCACCGAAAAAGGCGAAACGACCATAGAAGTCAACATTTTTGATTTTGACGAAAATATATATGGTCATTCTCTCGAAATTGAACTGGTCGATTTTATCAGGGAAGACGCCAAATTCAAAGACCTTGACGGGCTGAAAAAACAACTGGAAAAGGATAAACAAGCCAGTCTGGAATGCCTCATTGAAGAAGAGCGGGAGGCAGTAAAAAAAAAACTGCCGAACATTTCCATCGTCATCCTAAATTATAACACCCAAAAGTACCTGCAACAATTCCTGCCCGGGGTGGTGAGTAATGCTCCGCCCGGCTCGAGGATCGTCGTGGCGGATAATGCTTCTGAGGACGACTCCATTGAATTTGTGAAGACAAATTTCCCAAGGGTAAGCTGCCTGGAACTGAATAAAAACCATGGGTTTGCACAAGGGTATAACCTGGCGCTTCGGGAAGAGGAAGCGGACTATTATGTATTATTGAATTCAGATGTGGAAACTCCTAACGGATGGCTTGAGCCTATCCTTACTTATATGGAGGAACATCCGAAAGTGGCGGCCTGTCAGCCTAAAATAAGGGCTTATGCCAACCGATCCTCTTTTGAACACGCCGGAGCCAGCGGCGGGTGGATGGATATTATGGGGTATCCTTTTTGCCGGGGGCGGATACTGAATGCTTTGGAAAAAGACGAAGGACAATACGATGATGCCCATGAAATTTTTTGGGCTACCGGAGCAGCGATGGTTATTCGTGCAAAACTGTTCCATGATATAGGGGAATTTGATGGCGACTATTTTGCTCATTTTGAGGAAATTGATCTTTGTTGGAGGCTTAAAAAAGCAGGATACGGAATTGCCGTGGTTCCTCAATCGGTAGTGTATCATGTTGGGGGAGGCACCCTCAATTATGTGAGTCCCTTGAAGACTTATCTAAATTTTAGAAATTCGCTTTACACCCTCTTTAAAAACGAATCAAAAAGGAACCTGTTTTGGATCGTTTTCTTCCGGCTGATACTGGATGCTGCCGCAGGTTTTTTATTTCTCACCCAGGGGAAATTTAATTTTATCTGGATGATCATTAAGGCTCATTTAAAATTTTATTCGCAGTTTCCGAACCTTTTTCGAAAAAGAAAACAATACAAGGCGTTAATTGAAAAAGTAAGGATAGGAACCTGGAACAAAAAAGGGCTTTATCGGGGAAGTGTGATATGGAATTTTTATTTCCGGAACAAAAAGAAGTTCTCAGAATTATTTTAAGAGCTTGTCTAAAATTCCAACAATTGGCTGCAAGCGGCAAATTTCATCCTGCTCTGCGTTAAAAAGCCTCGCCTTACCTTCCAGGTATGCCTGCGTTTTTTGCCTTGATCAGAATAAAATTTGCTCACTTTCGCTCAATCATGGAAATTTAGACAAGCTCTAAGAAGGTTTCAATAATCAGTCGCCTGCAGAGGGTTAAATTTTAAAATTATATGCAAAAAAAAGCAGACATTATTTACCAGGACGAAGATATGGTGGTGGTGAATAAGCCAGCGGGAACGCTGACTATCCCCGGCAGGTCTCTTGAGGCAGGAGATAGTTTACTGGAGTTGTTGAATAGCGAATTCGAAAAATGTTACACGGTACACAGGCTTGATCAACTTACCAGTGGGGTGGTTTGTTTTGCAAAAACCAAAGAAGCCCACCAGAATCTTTCCATGCAGTTCCAGGAAAGAAGAGTGAAAAAGATCTACCAGGTGTTGGTAGAAGGGAACCTTGATCAGGATGAAGGAGAGATCAACAAACCTATAGGCCAGCATAAAACCATTGCCGGAAAAATGACCATCGCACCAAAAGGCAAAGAGGCACTGACCTTCTACAAGGTAGTGGAGCGGTTCAGGAACTTCACTTATTTGGAGGCAGACATCAAAACAGGACGTACCCACCAGATCAGGATTCATTTTCAGTCTATAGGCCATCCACTGGTGGTCGACAGCCTGTATGGAAAAAGAGATGCGCTTTTCCTTTCCGATATTAAGACACGTGGATACCGTCCGGGCCAGGAGGAGGAGGTGCGGCCTTTGATGCAGCGCAATACCCTGCATGCAGCAAAATTGACCTTGTTTCACCCGACTACAGGAAATGAAATGACTTTTGAGGCCCCGATGCCCAAAGATTTCAGGGCAGTTATGAATCAGCTCAGAAAATGGGGTGTCAAAAGAGTTTGATGCGCCGAAGTACGGACTGGATGGGAGGAATTGTAAATAAATAATGGGAATATCCTGAGGGCGATGTTGTTACAAAACCAAAACGGGCCTTTTTTGGAGATTTAAAAGAAGGCGTTTTCTCTTGGGATAAGCATAAAAAAAGCCGTTGACCTTAGGTTAACGGCTTTTTTTATGCTTCAGCAATAATTCAGGTATATTTTATTATTAACGGGATTAATAATTCAAAACCCTGAATTCAACACGACGGTTAATGGCATGCTGGGCTTCTGTACATTCAACTCCGTCAGAGCAGTTGTTCTTAAGTCTTTCTTCACCATAACCTTTGGAAACAAGACGGTCAGGAGAAATTCCTTTGCTGATCAGGTAGTTTACCACTGATTTAGCCCTTCTTTCAGAAAGGTCTTTATTGGAAGCTGCACTACCTCTTGAATCCGTATGTGCGTTGAGTTCGATTTTTGTACCGGGGTTATCAACCATCAATTTCAGTAACTTTGTATCGATGATTGATCGGGCAGTTGAGGTAAGGGCTGCACTACCTAAATCAAAGTTGATAGGAAGGACGTTGTACTCCAACAATTCACAATCAATGGGTTTGTATTCTGTAGTTCCGCCTTTAGTAACGAGAACCGTTTTTGATACGGTGGTATATTCAGCGGCTACCGTTTCTTCGACAACAGTTTCATCTTTAACCAGAACCGTTTTTGTGATTTCCTTATATTCGGCGGGAATGGGAATCTCCTTGACCTCTGCAGGTTTTACAATGACTTGTCTGGCGTATCTTGCTGTTTCTTTCTTTACCGGAGTAGGGTTGGTAGACGCATCTTTGGCGAGGGTTCTGATGCCTACGGTAGTAGATTGAGGATCATATGCTCTGAAACACCATACCTGACAATCGGCGGGATTGTCAGATTCACAGCCTTCGAATACCTGAGATTCCCAGCGGGTTACCTTTGGATAAATCTCAATCACTTCTTCCCCGTCTTTAAAGGAAGCAGGGGTGATGGCAAGTTTATTGAAACCGTCTTTTGAATCATAATCCACGTACTCTGTTTTATACTCAGCAGGGGAAAATTCGTAACGAACAGAAGCTTCCTTTACCATAACTCTTTCTTTGACCTCTTTATATTCTGCCGGTACGATAGTCAGGCGCTTGTAGGCTGGTCTGACCATTACAGAAACTTCTTCTGTTTTAAAAACGTCGGGAGTTACGCACCGAACCCAACAAGAGTTTTCCTGAGGGTTAGAGGGCAGATCCTGGGCAGTTGCTACCATCCCTGCTCCCAATAGGATCAAGACTAAAATCACTAATTTCTTCATATTACGTTTTTGATTTGATTAAAATTTTTTATTTAATAAAGATTGAATAAATAATCTTTAATATGGATTTTATGGCAAATCAGGTGAAATGTTCTTATGAGTAAGGTGCAATAATGTAAGGTTGGGATAGCCATCATAAAGTGATGACTCAAAATGCAATGCAAAGTTAATATTCAAATTAAAGAATGCCAAGGATATCATAATTTTTTTAAAAATTAGCCATTGATATTTCAGGGCTATTATCTTTGCAGCAATAGTTTTTAGTATAAATTGAAACATGATTGAACAGACGCATCAGCAGAAAAATTGGTATTATTTCCTGGTTTTGGCGATACTTGGGGCTGTTTTTTTTATTCCCTTTTTGGGAGGTGTGCATCTGTTTGACTGGGATGAGATCAATTTTGCTGAAATAAGCAGGGAAATGTTGCTGACCGGGGAATATTTCCGGATAAAGCTCAATTTTCTTCCTTTTTGGGAAAAACCTCCCTTGTTTTTCTGGTTGCAGTCTCTTTCCATGGCGGCATTCGGGGTCAATGAATTTTCTGCAAGGTTACCTAATGCCCTGATCGGTATCGCGACTTTACTCATCTTATTTAATATCGGTAAACGCCTTAAGGATGCCCGGTTTGGGTTTATTTGGGCCGTCGCCTATTTTGGCAGTGTGCTTCCCTTCCTTTATTTTAAATCAGGAATCATTGATCCGTTGTTTAACCTGCTGATCTTTTTGAGTTTGCATTATTTTATCAAAGGATCATGGCAACGTGACCCAAAGGAGGAAGTCCAAACTCAAAAAAAAGGGTGGAAATATTTATTGCTGGCGGGGTTTTTTATAGGCCTGGCTATGCTGACAAAAGGCCCTGCGGCATTCATAATATTGTCTCTTTGCCTGGGGGTTTACTGGTTATTCGTGCGGTTCAGGTTTTTTGTGACCCCTTTGCAATTTCTTGCCGTTTGTGGGGTGGCGGTACTCACTCTCGGGCTTTGGTTCGGACCGGAAACCATAAAGAACGGCCCCTGGTTCGTCCAGGCTTTTGTGAAATACCAATACAGGCTATTCAGTACCCCCGATGCAGGACATGGAGGATTTCCCGGCTATCATTTTATCGTTTTACTGGTGGGGTGTTTTCCGGCCTCTGTTTTTGCCTTCCGCGCCTTTTTTAAACTGCCCAAAGAAAAAGAATCCCCCGCACAGGAGAATTACCGGCTTTGGATGAAAATCCTGTTTTGGGTGGTGGTCCTTCTTTTTACGATTGTAAAATCCAAAATTGTCCATTATTCTTCCCTGGCCTATTTCCCGATAACTTATCTCGCTGCAGTGGTGGTGGATAAACTGCTCAATGGAGAAGTCAGGTTTGGCAAAGGCATGAAGGCGGGAATCGCCCTGGTAGCCCTTCCATATATTGCGGCAACCTTCTTTTTGCCATACCTGGGCAGAAATTTACAGATAATAAGACCTTTAATCGATGATCCTTTTGCCCTGGGAAATCTTGAGGCGGATGTTTATTGGACAGGGTGGGAGGTTTTACCCGGCGTTATCCTGATGGCAGTGGTGATTGCTTTTTTTGTGCTTTGGGGTCAAAAAAGAAAAGAGTTGGCCTTTAAGATTCTCTTTGGCGGAACCTCCGTTTTTGTTTTTTCTATGCTTATTTTTTTCGTGGGCAGAATTGAAGGATATTCCCAAAGGGCCGCCATTTCATTTTTTGAAGATAAAATAGGGGAGGATTGTTATGTGCACAATTTTGCCTATAAATCCTATGCCCAGTTGTTTTACACTAGAAAAAAAGTACCCGTTAACCCTAAAAGCAATGATGAAAACTGGTTGCTGGAAGGAGATATTGATAAAGACGTTTATTTTATCACCAAAATTCACAAGAAAAAATTTATGCCCGTCAGGGACGATATCGTCCTGATCGGGCATAAAAATGGTTTTGTTTTCTATAAGAGAAGTGCGGTAAAGTAATTTTGCGGCCCTTTCCGGCTCATCTCTTTCTTTTGTCTCAGCCTCTCAGCGCTTCGATCTCCTCCACCGTTTTGGGAACAGGATCGCCGAGCACCCGGTGACCATCATGGGTGATGAGTACATTGTCCTCAACTCTTATACCTCCGAAACTCCGGAGCGCCTTGAGCTTATCGTAATTGATGAATGCGGCATGTTTTTTATCCGACTCCCACATATCAATCAGCTCAGGAATAAAATAGATGCCCGGCTCCACGGTGAGGACATACCCGGGTTCAAGCGCTTTGGCCAGCCTGAGGGAACGTAAACCGAATTGTTCGCTTCTTTTTTGGCCTTCGGCATAGCCTACATAATTTTCGCCGAGATCTTCCATGTCGTGCACATCGAGTCCGAGCATATGCCCCAGCCCGTGTGGGAAGAAAAGTGCATGAGCCCCGGCAGCTACCGCTTCATCCATATCTCCTTTCATAATGCCCATGTTTTTCAAGCCGTCAGCGATTATTTTTGCAGCGGATAAATGAGTGTCCATATATTTAACGCCGGGTTTAAGGGAAGCGATGGAATTGACTTCGGCCTCCAATACAATATTGTACACCTCTTTTTGCAGGGCGGTGAATTTTTTGTCTACCGGGAAGGTTCTGGTCAGATCGCCGGCATAGTGCATTTTTGATTCAGCGCCGAAATCACCCAACACCAACTGGCCGGGTTGAAGGGTATTCCCGTGATAATGATTGTGAAGGATTTGACCGTTTACGCTAAGGATCACCGGGTAAGCTGTTCTCATTTCAAAAGCCGAGGCGATGCCTTCCACGATGCCTGCGAGCCGGGCTTCCTTGATCCCCGGCCGGGCGGCTTTGATGGCCGCAACATGCATGGCACCAGTGACATTCACTGCCTTTTCCAATTCGTGGATCTCTTCTTCGTTTTTGATGGAAGCCTGGGCGACAACGGCTTTAATCAGCACTACGGACGCCTTATCGGTTACCTGGTTCAGGTCAATATTCAGCCATTGGTGCAATTTGATAATATTTTCAGGCCGGTAAGGAGGCAGGTAGTGTACTTTGCGTTCTTTTTTGGAAGCTTCGGCGAGATAAGGCTTTAAAGCGGAATAAGCGGCAGTATGACTTACTCCCACCGCAGCGGCCTGGTCGGCAAGGGCTGGGTGAGCTCCCATCCAGACGATATGCTCCACGCTGAGGTCATCACCGAAAATAGTCGTTTTTTGTTCGTCAATATCAATGATAGCGGCCAAATCCGGTCGGTCAATTCCGAAAAAATAAAGGAAATTACTGTCTTGGCGAAATGGATAAACATTGTCCTTGAAATTGATGCTGCTTTCCTCGTTTCCCAGGATTAAAATGAGTCCGGATTGTACCTCTTTCGCCAACCTTTCTCTGCGCGTTGTATAGGTCTGTGTCTTGAACATTTCTATTAATTGGTTAAGTTATTGAATATCTATTATGGTAAATAGTGGTTTCTGTAAAGCAAATTATCCCTGCCTTTTTTTTAATTCATCCCTGATCAAGGCAGCCCTTTCATATTCTTCATGCTCAAGGGCCTTATCAAGCATTTCCTGAAGTTTACTGATGGGAAGGTTGGAAAGCCCCATTGTTCGTCCGGGTCGATCCTCTGTGGTTTCCGGCATAGGGTTAAAAACAATACCGGCTTCGTCCATTACTTTGGGGATGGCATAAATAGGACATTTGAATCTCACCGCCAATGCTATAGCATCGGAAGTCCTGGAATCAATGGTGAAGGAATTGCCGTCCCTGGTTTCACAATAAACGGTAGCGTGGAATACACCATCCCTGATGTCGGATATGATGATTTCTGTTAAAGTTGCTCCCAATTTAAGAATGAAATCCCGAAAAAGATCATGGGTAAGCGGCCTGTGGTGAGGGATGTTTTCGATAGCAATGGCGATAGCCTGGGCTTCGAAAGCACCAATAACAATGGGCAACTGGCGATTTCCCTTTTCTTCTTTCAGAATAATCACAAAACTGTTGGTTTGGATTTCACTGGTTGCTATGGCAGCAATGTTGAGTAAGATTTTATCCATCAGAAATGAGGTTGATTACCTTGAGACTTGAAGATACAAAGGTTCTGTGGAAAATGAAACTTTTTACTCAATTAAAGGTCAGCCAAACTCATTGATACCCGTTAAAGCAGATCCTCCATTTCCAAATTCATTCTGGCAGAGGACAGTTCGCTCAGCGCGTGCTGATCTCCCAGTTTTTTGGCGACGGCTATACCGAGATCATAAACTCTGAATGCTTCCTCATTTTGATGTCTGTCGGCATGGAGTTGGGCCAGATGGAAATAAGCTCCTACATAATCAGGATTATTTTGCAGGAGAGTGGAATAATATTCCAGTGCTTTCTCTACCTCTCCAGCGTTTTCATATTCTTTCGCCAATGCAAAACGAACAAAGGAATCTTTAGGGTTTTGCTCCAACAGATCGAGTAATTGTTCAAGGCGTGCCATAAGTCAGATTTTTAAATTGGTAAAAAGAATATCATTGATTCTAACTGATTTTAGGAAATTTGATCAAAAAAGAAAGTGTTTCGATTTCCTTTCGCAATAAAGGAAAAACTTTTTAAAAAAAAACACATGAATTTCTTTTAGGTTGTCGTACACATAAAAAGCCTTGCTAAAAATGTTACTTCTGCTTCTATCCGACAAATAGAATGTTGATGTTGAAATGCATTAGCGAATTTTCGCTAATGAGGTTTTTTTTTGTTTTGGATTTACTTATCTTTGCACACAAAGTTCTAACCATTCATAATAATTACTATAAATGAAAATATTAGTTTGTATTAGTAAGACGCCGGACACTACAGCCAGGATTTCCTTCAATGCAGAGGGGACGGCTTTTGATTCCAGTGGAGTTCAGTTTATCATGAATCCCTACGACGAGTGGTATGCATTGGTCAGAGCCCTGGAACTTACGGAAGCTGCCGGAGGTACGGTCACTCTCCTCAATGTAGGCCCGGCAGCTAATGATGCCGTGATCAGAAAAGGACTTGCCATTGGGGCCAATGATGCGGTGCGTATCGATGCCGAGCCGAATTCCAGTCTTTACGTGGCCAAGCAGATCGCTGCTTATGCGGACAATGAAAATTATGATCTCATTTTTCTTGGGAAAGAATCCATTGATTACAATGCCTCTGAGGTAGGTCCTATGGTGGCAGAATACCTGGACATGCCTTTTATTTCTTTTGGAGTAAAAATGGATTTTGCCGGAAATACAGCAACCATTGAGCGGGATATTGAGGGCGGAACTGAAATCGTCGAAGTATCTACGCCTTTTGTGATCAGCGCCGCAAAAGGTATGGCAGAACAGCGCATTCCCAATATGCGTGGCATCATGATGGCAAAAAGCAAACCTTTAAAAGTGGTTCCCCCGGTGGATTTTCAGGATCCCGTTCAGGCTGTTCATTACGAATTGCCTCCTGAAAAATCAGCCGTGAAGCTGGTAGATCCGGAAAATATGGATGAATTGGTTCGCCTGCTTCATGAAGAAGCTAAAGTGATCTGATGAAGCGATAAAAGAGGAGCCGGAGAACACACGCCTGGTGGCAGGTAATTATTTCAAAAAATTAAAAATCTGAATAATGGTATTAGTATTCGCGGAGAGCCAGAAAGGAATATTCAAAAAAACCGCTTTTGAGGCGGTAACCTATGGATATAAAACTGCCCAATTGTTGGGAACGGACTGTGTAGCACTCACCCTGGGCGATAATGATAATGGAGGAGAACTGGGATTGTACGGTGCATCAAAAATATATAATGTAGCAGGGGTTTCTGCTGAAAGAGTGGATAGCCAGGCCGATGCAGCGATCATTGCGGCGGCGGTTGAAAAGCTGGGCGCCGATGTGGTCATAATGAGCCACAATTCTACCGGAAAAGCATTGCTTGGCAGGCTTGCTGCAAGGTTCAATGCCGGCTCGGTAGCAGGGGCTATTGCGCTTCCTGTGGTGGACGGTGGATTTAAAGTGAAAAAATCCGTTTATTCTGCCAAGGCATTTGCCGATTTTGAAATCAAAACAGCTATCAAACTGATCTCTGTAACGGGCAATTCGATTCCGGTGGAAGTATCCGGTAGTGCAGGTGTTGTGGAGCCCCTGGATGTACCGGTTCCGGTATCCAAAGTTACTTTAAAAGAAATCAGTATGATGGACGGCGGTCAGGTGCCGCTGCCAGAAGCTTCCCTGGTGGTTTCCGCCGGCAGAGGAATGAAAGGCCCTGAAAACTGGGGAATCATCGAAGAACTCGCTGAAGTGATCGGTGCTACCACCGCCTGCTCCCGCCCGGTGTCGGATTCTGACTGGCGCCCTCACCATGAGCACGTTGGACAAACCGGCCTGGCTATTCGCCCGAATTTGTATATCGCCGTCGGCATTTCCGGAGCCATACAGCACCTCGCAGGAGTCAACAACTCCAAAACAATCGTGGTGATCAACAAGGATCCTGAAGCGCCTTTCTTTAAAGCCGCTGATTATGGCGTGGTGGGCGATTTGTTTGAAGTGGTCCCCAAATTAACAGCAGCCTTCAAAAAATTCAAGGCTTAACCAATAAGTGAGACCGGGTCGTCAATCAAGTTTTTTGAATCTTCTTAAGCTTCATTAACTTAACGACCCGGTTTTTCTCAACGATCAAAATGGTCTAATAATTTTCTATTTCCCTTACTTTTTCCAATAGCCATTCGCGCTCGGGTAACACCGTTTCTTTTTGGATTTCCTCGCCAAGGATTTTTACGGCTTTTTTATCATAAGGGTTGATCTTGTGAATCTTGTGAACATAAAAAAGGATGTTTTTCCATATCTGGTAATGATAGCCTATCCTTTTTTTGCGTTGGATAAATACACGCATAGATTGGAGGAGAGAATCAAGACTGTCAGATTCCTTTAGTTCGAAATAGACCTTCAATTGCAGGATCTTTGCGGTCATATGGCTGATGAGGTCTTCGTAATCGGCATTTTGAAGATGCGATAAAGCTGTTTTGAAATCTTTTTTGAAAAATGCCAGACGAGCCATATTCAGACTGAAAGCGGCAGTCCGGTAGGAAGGATCCAGGTAGTCTTTATAATGATGAATAAAGTGCTCTACCCACAACAGGTCGTCCTTTCGTAAGGCAATGGCTACGATATTGTTGTATGTAAACCGGGACAATTTTCCATTTTCAAAAAGCAGTTCCATTTCCAGTCCTTTTTTGTACATATCAAGGGTTTCGAGGAAAAAGGCCGGTTGGTTTTCATTGATTTTTTTAATACAAAAATTGAGGGACAAAAGGTAAATGTCTCTGAACTCCTCCCGTGTAAAATGACTGCTCTGATGGAATAGCTGTTTTTTGAAGTGCTCAAGTTCCCGAATGCCTCCTGTTTTGAAAAGAATAATAAAACTAAAATACAACTTGATCGGAGGAATACTTTTGTAAGGTTCCTTTTGAGCCAGGGCCATAATATCATCGAAAAGAATGGAATCGTAAACTACGTTATAAACGGCCTGGTGGGAAAGGGTGAAACAAGCCTGTCGCAGTTTGGTGCTGATGTAGGCAATATCGAGGTATTGTTCGACTTTTTCAAGATTCAGGGCTTTTGATCGCCCCGTCTCTGAAAGGGAAAGGTATTGTTGATACTCCATTTGAAATCTCGTGAAATAATAGTCGGGATTTCGAATAGTTTGTTGCTCCATTTGCAGGTTGACCTTCTTCAGGCTTCTGGTGAAATTTCGATCGAGCTTTTTTGCCCTGAATGTAGTGATCAAAAGCTTTTCAGACTCGTCGCTATTTTGAAGGCTGGTTACGGCCAGGAAAGTCTCCAGTTGTTTATACAACCGGCTGAGCGTAAGTCGCCAGTGTTGATCATCAAAAGGTCCTTCCGGAAATACTGCCTTGAAAATATCTTCCTTAATTGGAGCCTCCACTGATTGTTGGATTGACCGGGTCAACACCTTATTCAAAAGCATGAGGTCCTGACGGGAGTTGAAAAAAGGAGAGGCAAGGAATTGCTCAAATGATTTCAGTTCTTTTTTTGACAAACAAGCATAAATATCCCAGACGAGTGATTTTTTCATCTAAATGTATCGGTTTGTGTTGTACAAAATGATTTATGAAAGTAAATTAAAATTTTCATAAAATATATTATTTCAATTATTTATACATTATTATATACTTATTTATTGACAAAAAAATATTATTTTAATTGTACAAATTAAAAATAATGTTCTTGTATGCTTCGTATTTTAGCCCAATTTTTGTTCAGACAAAATAAGAAATCAGGTTCTTCCGCCAGGAAGGGTGGTGGAGCCGGTAAAGAATCTCGAGCAAAAAAGTAATAAATATGACTATACTTACACAAGCGCTAAAAGGTGTTTTAACATGGTTCTTTTTCATGGTGACTCTGCTTTTGCCAATGAAAGCGAGGACACAATGTAATCCAGAGGCGGATTCCCTGGTTTTGGTTGAATTTTATTACGCCACCAATGGCAACTTTTGGACGATTAATTCCAATTGGCTGGATCCTATTGCGCCAATCAGCCAGTGGGAGGGCGTGACGGTTAATGAAGAAGGGTGTGTGACGGAACTCAACCTGGTATACAACACTATGCAGGGATTCATTCCCGAAGGACTGGGTAATTTATCGGAGCTGAGGGTCTTGAACCTCGGACATAACCAGCTGACCGGCACCATTCCTGCATCCATTTGGGAACTCCCTCAATTGACCGAGTTAAGTCTTTGCGGAAATCTGTTGACGGGGCAGATTCCCGAAGCCATTGCCGGTCTCACCAGCCTGACTCATTTGTGCCTGGGCGAGAACCAGTTCAATGGGATGTTACCTGACGGGCTGGGAACTCTATCTGAATTGGTTTATTTGAATTTAGCAAAAAATGGTTTCCAGGGGGAAATTCCTCAGGCGATATGGAATTTTGAAAACCTCACGGACCTTTTGTTGTCCGATAATGAACTCACCGGAACGATTCCTGAGGATCTGTCCAGCATTATGAACTTGAAATCGCTGGATTTGTCCATTAACAATATGACAGGAGATATTCCTGCGGGAATATGGGAATTGACCAATCTTGAATTTTTGCTGCTTGGAGAAAATGATTTTACAGGAACGATTCCTGCCTCCGTGGGGAACCTTACTCATCTGCGTCAATTGAACCTGGGGTATAATTTACTTACAGGGGAAATTCCAGTAGAAATTGGTAACCTGTCCAATATAAAAGTGCTGGACCTCAAAGGAAACGAACTGACGGGGATTATTCCCCCGGTAATAGGTAGCCTGAATACTTTACAACGGCTCGATCTTTCCGCAAATCCATTGACGGGAACTTTGCCGCCGGAACTGGGTAACCTCGAATTACTGCATGAACTTAATATTTACAATAACCATCTTTACGGGCCTATTCCCGTTGAGCTGGCCAACCTAAGCAACCTGTCGGAGCTTCGGATCAGCCATAATTCATTTTCAGGAACGATCCCGCCGGAACTGGGTAACCTGACCAATCTTTCGGTGCTTTTTTTGAGCTACAATAATCTGACCGGGAGTATTCCTACTGAATTGGGGAATCTATCAAACTTGTCCCAGCTTTTTTTGACCAATAACGACCTGACGGGGTCCATCCCTCCTGAACTCGGCAACCTTACACAATTACAATACCTGTTGTTAAACACCAACCACTTGACTGGGAACATACCGGTAGAATTATGCAGCCTGGAGTTTTTATCTCAGTTGCAAATAGGCAACAACCTACTATCGGGCCCTTTGCCGCCAGAGTTGGCCAATATGCCCAACCTTTTTTTACTTGTCTTGGCTAATAATCAATTTACAGGTTGTTTTCCGCCTGAGTATGAGGTGTTTTGCGCTCCAGGCCGGAGTCTCAATATCATTGGAAACCCGGGTTTGCCGGGAGGAGGGGATTTTGAAGCCTTTTGCACCTTAGGCGCCGGAAACTGCGATTACTCCATCACCGGCCATGTGATCTACGATGAAAACCAAAATTGCCTTGGGGAGCCTTCAGAAATATTGCTTCAGAACAGGATGGTCAAAGCCGGTGCTCCGAACGGGGACTATTTTGGGTGGACAGATGTTGATGGGCGTTATGAAATTTACCCGGCGCCGGGGGCTTACGGGGTAGAGGTGTTGCCCGGGGGGCCGTATTGGCAAGAAAGCTGTACCGGGGTGGCGCCTGTATTCATTACAGGTGAAGTTCAACTTGAGACCATCGATTTTTTTCCTGAGGCACTCATTGATTGTCCGTATCTAACGGTAGATATTTCCAGTCCTTTTGTGAGGCGATGTTTTAACAATACTTCCGTAGTGAATTATTGCAACACTGGAACTTTGGTCGCAGCAGATGCTTATGTAGAAGTGACCTTTGATGATTTGGTCACCATAGATTCCTCCTCGATCAATATCACTAGCCAGGTGGGCAATACTGTTACTTTCAATTTGGGGGATGTGGGGGTCAATGAATGTGGTTCGTTTTACATTTATTACACTTTGTCCTGTGATGCGGTCCTGGATCAGACGATCTGTGCTGAGGCGCATATCTTTCCGGATTCTTTGTGTCAGGAAATAGCCCCTTCCTGGTCGGGCGCCACGGTTGAGGTGAAGGGAAGCTGTGAAGGGAATGAGGTTCAGTTTACCATTAAAAACACAGGAACCGGAGATATGCTCATGGATGAAACCTATATCGTTATTGAAGACGGCATCATTTTGTTTTCGGAACCGGAACCGTTTTCCCTGCCAAGTGGGGAGGATTTTCAGATAAGTTTTGAAGCCAACGGCTCGACTTATATTTGCCAGGCTACCCAGGTGGACAATCATCCTGTGAGTTTCATGCCTTCCGCTTTTATAGAAGCCTGCGGAACCAATGAAGAGGGAGCCTTCAGTACAGGATATGCAACACAGTTTCCAGAGGATGACCATGCCCCGTTTTTGTCCATCGATTGTCAGGAGGTGATTGGTTCTTACGATCCTAATGACAAACACGGCTATCCCAAGGGAGTAGGGGAGGAACACTACATCGAGAGAGGGCAGGACATTGAGTACCACGTACGCTTTCAAAATACCGGAACGGATACAGCATTTACCGTTGTCGTAGAGGACGTTTTAGCCCCTGAATTGGATATCTCTAGTTTGAGGCTAGGTTCAAGTAGTCATCCGTATAGCCTTGAAATTCATGGAGTTGACACCCTGGAGTTCACCTTTAACAATATACTTCTTCCGGATAGTTCCGCCAATGAACCCGGGTCACATGGATTCCTTAAATTTCGGGTCAGCCAAAAACCTGGCCTGCCTTTGGGAACGGTGATTGAAAACACGGCGGCCATATTTTTTGATTTTAATGAAGCCGTCATCACCAACACCGTAACCCATAAGTTGGGAGAAAATTACCTGGAAGTGGTTGCTGTTCCGGAGCTGATGATTCCCGGATTAAAGGTCACCGTTGCACCAAACCCGGTTTCTGAATCAACGATTTTCGAATTCTCGGGGATGGATTTTCAAAAAGGTGAAATTTTCATTTACAATACCCTGGGAATCCTGTTGCGAAAGGAATCTTTTGATACTGAGTATTTTACCTTAGTCAGAGGAGGACTGGAAGAAGGGGCCTATTTGTATGAAGTCATTATAGACGGGCGCAAAGGATTTATAGGAAAATTATTGGTCCACTAACTTTGGCAGGTTGGAAACATGAGACATCCCGAATTTTATCTGATAAGATGAAATTCGGGATGTCCTATTTTAAACGAATTAAGCTGCAACAACACTCCATTCAATACACCTCAGGAACGAAATTCTGTTCCTCGATCGGTGTACGCACGTAACCTTTGCCTTTCTCCCGTGGAGGAAGTTCGACGATTTTCTGTTTCACATCCTTATAGGGAACCTGGCTCAGGAGGTGGGCGATGCAATTCAGCCGGGCTCTCTTTTTATCATCGGCCTCGACGACGTACCATGGGCAATATTTGGTGTCAGTATAAGAGAACATTTCGTCTTTCGCCTGGGAATATTCGACCCATCTTTTCCTGGATTCAATATCCATGTTGCTTAATTTCCATCTTTTGGTCGGGTCTTTTAATCTGCTTTGGAATCGCTTTTCCTGTTCTTTTTCGCTGACTGAAAACCAGTATTTGATGATGATGATCCCGGAATGGATCAGCATCCTTTCAAATTTGGGGCAGGCTCTTAAAAAATCCCAGTATTCCTCATTGGTGCAGTATCCCATAACCCGTTCCACGCCGGCTCTGTTGTACCAACTCCTGTCGAAAAGCACCATTTCGCCGGCGGCAGGCAAATGAGCCACATAACGTTGGAAATACCATTGTGTCTTCTCTCTCTCAGTAGGTGTGGCCAGGGCAACCACTCTGCAAACCCTGGGATTCAGATTTTGTGTAATCCGGGTGATGGTGCCCCCTTTTCCTGCAGCATCCCTGCCCTCAAAAAGCACGACCACCCGAAGCCCTTTTTCATGGACCCACTGTTGAAGTTTTACCAATTCTATTTGGAGATTTGCCAATTCCTTTTCGTAAACTCTCTTTGCCAGTGTTTTCTTTTTTGTATTCATTGTTGATTGGTCTGTTTCTGTATTTTACAAATATCAAAGATAAGGAATAGAAGGTTGGGATAAAAAAATACAGAGAAATTTAGAATCAATAAAAATAAAAACCGGAGGAGCATATAAGTTTAAGATCCCCCGGTTTTTATATGATAAATCAAGGGGCTAACTATTTTCCTCGTTCGTATTTTTCGCTAAACTTCCGGTAGAGGTATTTTTGCTTGTCTTCCAGACTGATCTGACGGCCCTGGATAAAGGCCTTTTCCACCTCGCTGGTGCGCATATCCAGCGCGTCACCCGAACTGATGAAAAGGGTGGCATCTTTCCGGACCTCAATGGTCCCCAATCGGTTTTCGACCCCTAAAATGCGGGCAGCATTCAGCGTTATGGACTGAAGGGCTTTTTCATAGTCGAGTCCGAAAGCAACGGCCTGGCCAGCCTGGTAACTCAGATTGCGAACTTGCCAGTCACCTCCAATGCTTAGGCAAAACAAAACGCCTGCCTTTTCCAGCATGGCAGGGTTTTTGAAGGGCTGGTCTATGTTGTCATCAGCTCTCTGCGGCAGACTATGGGGCAGATCCAGTATGACGGGAACATTATTTTCTTTGAGCAGATCAGTCACCCGCCAGGCTTCGTATCCTCCGACAATGACTGCGTTTAGACCGTATTTCTTTGCAAATAAAACGGCCAGTGAAATGGACTGCGCATCGTCAGTATGGATAAATAAGGACTGACTTTTGTTAAAAAGCCCCCGCATCGCTTCAAATTTTAAATTTTGAGGATCATGGGCCGTTTTCTGAGCATAAGCTTTGGCTTCTGCAAAAAGGCTTTCCAAAGCGGATAATTGCTCTCCGTATTTTTCATCCTTTTTTACGGTTCCGGCCCTGAAGTTAAAGGAGAACGGACGCGGCCAGTTCAAATGAATGCCATCGTCAGTCTTTAGGGCGGCATCTTCCCAGTTCCATGCATCCAGGTGGACCACCGAGGAACTCCCTGAAATCAACCCGCCTTCCGGGCAAATCTGGGCCGTTAACACACCATGATTGCGAACCGTAGGAATTATTTCTGAATCGGTATTATAGGCAATGATCGAACGAACATTAGGATTCAGATCACCGACTTCCCGGGAATCCCTTGTGGAACGAACAGCTCCGATCTCAACGAGCCCCAGGTCTGTATTGGCCGCAATAAAACCCGGATAAACATGTTTCCCGGTTGCTTCAATCACCTCATATGCGTCCAGGTTTTCGGTGCCCTTGTTGGCTTCCACGCGGGTAATTTTCCCCTTATCAAAGGCAATCAGGCAGTTTTCTATTACACGTCCGTTCCCCAGGTGGGCCGTTGCTCCGACAATGCAAATGGGGTTTGGCTGGGCAGGCGCGGGTACCGGGTTTTGAGCCATAAGGCTAAAAGTGAAAAATATGATGGTGGCCGTTAAGGCTATTTTGAAATGGTTCATATTATTTTGTTTTTAAATCAAAGTAAAATCATTCAGGTAATACCCTTTATTCTTCCTCAAGGTCATCGCAATGATAAAGTTTGTTCTCACTTCTTCCTGCAACGGGGCGCGTAGGTTTACCTTCCTGTTTTTCGTTCAACATTTTTTGTATGATGCGATTCGTCTCTGCTGCGATGGAAACCTGAGTGGCCTTGTCGGTCTCCCGGTCAAAGAAAAGGATACCATCCACGAAAGTCTTATCTGCCGTAGCGTAAATAGATAAAGGATGATCCGACCAAAGGACTATGTCGGCGTCCTTGCCAGCTTTTATACTGCCGACCCTGTTGTCAATATACAGCATTTTCGCAGGATTTAGGGTGACAAATTTCAAGGCTTCTTCCTCAGGAACGTTGCCATAAAGCACGGTTTTTCCGGCTTCCTGGTTTAACCTGCGGCCCATTTCCGCGTCGTCAGAATTTATGGCTACGAGTACGCCTTGTTCATGCATAATGGCGGCATTGTAGGGAATGGCTTCCAATACTTCATGTTTGTAGGCCCACCAGTCTGAGAATGTCGATCCGGCCACTCCATGGTCCTTCATTTTTTCTGCCACTTTGTACCCTTCAAGGATATGGGTAAAAGTATTGACCCGGAACCCGAATTGATCGGCCACCTTCATCAGCATATTGATCTCACTTTGACGGTAGGAATGGCAGGTGATGAATCGTTGACCGTTGATGATCTCCAACAGGGCTTCCATCTCGAGATCCTTTCGGTACAATTTGCCTGAAGCTTTTTTTATGCCGTATTCCCGGGCCCGGTTGAAATGATCCACAAATACCTGTTCCACGCCCATCCTGGTCTGGGGAAACCTGGAAGTGAAGTTGTCTCCCCAGTTGGATTGTTTGACATTTTCTCCCAGGGCAAATTTGATAAAACCGTCAGCGCCTTCAAATTTCATTTGCTCAGGTTCATATCCCCAGCGCAATTTTATGAGACCACTTTGTCCTCCGATTGGGTTGGCTGAGCCATGCAGCACCTGTGCCGTCGTAACGCCCCCTGCCAGCTGGCGATAGATATTGATGTCTTCGGAATTGATGATATCTCCGATTCTCACTTCGGCAGAGCTGGCTTGTGTGCCTTCATTGCCCCCTCTTGTGATTGCAATGTGGGTATGTTCATCAATGATTCCGGCCGTCAGATGTTTTCCGGTGCCGTCAATGATTTCATGCCCGGCCGCTTTCAGGTTTTTCCCGATTTTGGCAATTTTCCCGTTTTCTATCAAAACATCAGTATCAGGTAAAATGCCTTCTGCTTCATTGGTCCACACGGTCGTATTTCTGATCAGGTAATTTTTAGCTTTAGGAGCCGTTTCCCAGCCATGAGCCACAAAAGGATAAATGACGGGACCGACTTCTTTGGAAGCTTCTTTTTCCTTTTCCTTGCGCCCTTCCTTTGATTCAGAAGGGGGCTCGGAGACTTTAAATGCTGATTCCCAATTTACCCAGCGGCCATCTTCCAGCTGGCCTTTTCCAGACCATTTATTTCCTTCCGTAATCCCGGAAAGTCGAATTTTTTCCTTTTGATCAGGCAGGCTGAAGGCCAGCGTAACGGCATCATTACTGAAAGTACTTTTGACCTTAATTTTAGTGGTGTCATTTAAAATAATTTCAACGTTATCCTTTTCCCCCACCAGGAGATCAAATATCTTCCCATCGATATTCAGGGTGTATTTACCTTGAGTAAGGGCAGGCGAAAGGTCTTTGAAAATATTGGATTTCCCCTGTACCCAATTGTGTAGGATAGTTGTTTTATCCTTGAAAATATCACCATCAGTAATGATAAAATTGGCCATTTTGCCAGGGGAAAGACTGCCGGTTTTGTCATAGACGCCCAACATATTGGCCGGAGTGAAGGTGAGTGCTTTTAAAGCGTCTTCTTTGGACAGACCGTTTTCGACTGCTTTGCGGAGCATTTTCAGGAAATCACTTCTTTTAGCCAGCCCGTCTGAAGTCAAAGCGATCTCAATGCCGGCTTTTGCCATTCGTCCGGGATTTTCCGGGGCGAGTTCCCAATGTTTCAACTGTGTGAGCGAAACCACCAAGGCATCATAAGGATCTTCGACATCAAAAGCATCGGGGAAATCAAGGGGGAGGATAAAGGGCTGGCCCGTAGCTTTGATGGCTTCAAGCCGGCGATATTCAGTTCCATTTCCCTTGATGATATATTTTTTACCAAATTCGGAGGCAATTTTATAGGCTCTCAGGGCTTCAAGGTGATCCCTTGTTTCAAAAATCTGTGGAAGATCCTGGATCTTATTCCAGGCTTCGAGGGAAATGTTTACCTCTTCATTTTGTTTTTGATACCATTCTCCATCCAGGTAAGTTTGTCGGATCAGGGCAATGCTCCCCATCAGGGAAGAGGGATAGGATTGAGAAGAAGAGCCTTTGTCAAATGATAATTGGTGGGCAGCTTTTTCTGTAATAATGAGCTCATGCGCGTTGCCTTTTCCGAGGCTGACCAGCGTAGAGGTTCCCCTGGAAATGCCATCCTGCTCATGGGTGAGCACCAGGCCGAATCCCTGTTTTAAAAATTCAGCAGCAGATTTTTCATCCGCCGAAAAATGTTCATGGGCCCTGTTTTCCGGTTTTAAGGCCTGGTTCCAGGCATAGGCACCCTCCTTATTGGTGAGGTCCTGTACATTTTCACGGCTTCTTCCTGACCTTTCCGCGGGTTTGCTTTTGGGAAGGCCATAATCTGTGTACATGTCAATGAAAGAAGGGTAAATGAATTTTCCGTTAAGATCAATAACAACGGCATCTTTCGGAATAGGGATTTTGGAACCAACGGCTTCAATTTTTCCATCCCGGATGATGAGGGTGGACTGGTCTGACTTTTCATTGAAAGTCTGATAAATAGTCGCGTATACGAATGCATAACAACCTTCACGTTCATCGTAAACGCCATTGCGTGGAAAGGTTTCCTGCGCACTGATAAAGACAGAGTGCAGGATAAAAAGAGCACTCCAAATGAATACTAGTCTTAATTTTTTCATTGTAAATTTTTTATTGTATTGCCGGTCAAATGGAAATTAAAAAAACGGGTTCGTTTGCCAAGGCCGAATAAAATTAAATAAAATAAATTATTGTGCAATTGATTAAGAGTATGTCTAAAAATTGAAGTCTTTGGAAAAATGGGAACCAGTTATTAAACTTGTGGTAGACTAAAACCCAAGTCTATGCAAACTCAATATGAGCGACTAACTGATTCCCAGTGGGAAATTATAAAAGAATATTTACCTATCAAAAGAAAACGCAAATATGATTTGCGAGATGTGGTAGACGCAATTTTTTGGATATTAAGAATTGGCAGCCAATGGAGAAATCTTCCGGGAGAATTTCCTCCCTGGAAAAGTGTATATTATTATTTTCAAAAATGGCAAAAGGGTTTGTTCCTGTGAAGTGGCGCTGGGTTACCGAACAGACCTTCGGGCGGTTCAAAGACTTTCGCCGATTGGACAAGGATCACGAAAAAACAACAGAAAGTTCCGAAGCGTGGGTACTTTGGCAGAATTGCCAAACAATTTTATATCGCTTGGAATGATCTACAAATTTAAATTTTTAGACATACTCTTAATGGGGCATGGGGTCAAAAATATTGGTGAAGCGAAGTTCGTGTTCCACGAAATATCCAATCTTTATTTTATCAATAAATCCCGGAATTTTAATCAAACTCATGGCTCCCGGTTTTCTCTCCCAATTCAATCATCCTCAAATTCGAAGCATCACACCCGATCATCCTGGCCACTTCCTTTTGTGTTTTACCACTTACAAGCCTTGCATAAAATAACTGTTTACGAAATTGCCAATACCCTGTTTTGTTATAATATTATCGCCCACGAATATAATCCTTTTGAGGTGGTAACGGCTCCGTGTTGTTCGATAGAAACTGAAAATCGCTCAAAAAAATATCAAAACTATTTTAACCTTTAGTCTTTTCTCTTTAAACTTTATTTATTACCTTTGCGCCCGCTATAACTGATATTATTAATCACTAATGGTAAAAAAAACATCATGGCAGTTTATTTAACTAAAGAGAAGAAAGAAGAAATCTTCAACGAGTACGGTGGCTCGGGAAAAAATACCGGATCAACAGAAGGACAGATTGCACTGTTCACTTATCGGATTCAAATGTTGTCCGATCATTTACAAAGTAACAAAAAGGATCATTCCTGCCGTCGGACTTTATTGACGCTGGTTGGAAAGAGAAAAAGCTTACTTCAGTATCTCATGAAAAAAGATATCCAGAAGTATCGTGATCTCATCCAGAAACTTGGTCTTCGTAAATAAAAATTTCGGGGAAGTATTTTATTATAAAATGCTTCCCCGATCTTATTTTTAACCCCGTGTAAATCAATGGCTAATAAACATCACAAAACTTTCTCAGCCTGAGAATCGTTTTTCTGATCATTACTTTCCTTAGTATTTGAAAATTGTTGGCAAAGAAAAGGCATATTTTACGGCATGGGATAAGTATTATGCCGTTGTTGAAAAAAAGAAAAAAAAGTAGCGTAATTATATTTAAATCAGAAAAGGCAACAAGCTTTTTTCGCCGCACTGTTAGCAATTTTTAGCATCAAGACAGAATCAGAAATTCATTTCAAAATTTTTCCCACTGCTATTGCTGATCGAACTTTCCGGAGGGAGGTGCCGGTGGAAACCTTTTCTACAAACTCTTAAACAAATTAAAAATGGGACAAAAGATTCCAATTTCTACTTCCTTCAATCTACCTGATGGTAGGGAAGTAACCATCGAAACCGGTAAACTGGCCACCCAGGCTGACGGTTCTGTTGTTGTGCGCATGGGAAATACCATGTTATTTGCTTCTGTAGTTTCTGCTAAAGAAGCGAGAGAAGGGCAAGGATTTTTTCCGCTTTCTGTGGACTACCAGGAAAAATTTGCTGCAGCAGGTCGTATTCCAGGTAACTTTTTCAAAAGAGAAGCACGGCTATCAGATTATGAAGTCCTGATCTGTCGCCTGGTAGATAGAGCTATCCGTCCTTTATTTCCGGATGGATATATGAATGAAACCCAGGTGATCATCAATTTGATTTCCGGGGATTCAGAAACGATGCCCGATGCGTTTGCCGCTTTGGCAGCTTCGGCAGCCCTTGCCGTTTCTGATATCGCTTTTGCAGGTCCGATCTCTGAAGTACGGGTGGCAAGGATTGATGGTAAATTTGTCATCAACCCAACGCGCTCGGCCATAAAAGAAGCAGACCTTGACATTATTGTAGCTGCTACTATGGCTGATGTGATGATGGTGGAAGGAGAAATGAAGGAAGTGCAGGAGAAAGACCTCGTTGATGCGATCAAAGTGGGCCACGAAGCCATAAAAGTGCAAATTGAGGCACAATTGGATTTGGCGAAAAAGGTAGGAGAGAAGGCCACCGTAAAAAGAGAGGTGACTCCTTTACCCGAAAATGAAGAACTGAAAAAGCGAATCGAAGCATTGGCTGCGGCTAAAATTCTCGAAGTTGCCAAAGCTTTCCTCGCTAAACACGACCGTAAGGATCGCCTGTCAGAAATAAAAGAGAGTACGCTTGCCACCCTGCTCGAAGAAAAGGGGGAAGAATATATGGCGGAGAATGCTGAGATCGCTGACCGTTACATCGATAAACTCAAGAAGAGTGTTATCCGTAATATGGTATTGGAGGACAAGTTACGTCTTGATGGCCGTAAGCTGGATGAAGTTCGCCCTATCTGGACGGAAATTGATTACCTGCCGGCAGCACACGGTTCGGCCATCTTCAACAGGGGAGAAACCCAGGCTTTGGTTTCTTTAACCCTGGGTACCAAGCTCGATTCACAGATGATCGATAATGCTTTGGAAAATTATTACGAGAAGTTCATCCTCCATTATAATTTCCCTGGTTTTTCTGTAGGCGAAGCTAAGCCGAATAGAGGACCTGGTCGCCGGGAAGTGGGGCATGCCAACCTCGCCGGACGTTCCCTCAAGCAGGTATTTCCTGAAGATTCTCCCTATACCATCAGAATTGTTTCAGATATTCTGGAATCCAATGGTTCTTCTTCTATGGCTACTGTTTGTGCCGGTTCCCTGGCATTGATGGATGCCGGTATCCAAATCACGGCTCCCGTTTCAGGTATTGCAATGGGGATGATCGCTGAAGGAGATCGTGTGGCTATTCTTACCGATATTCTCGGTGATGAGGATGCACTCGGTGATATGGACTTTAAAGTGACCGGAACAGCAAAAGGAATTACCGGTTGCCAGATGGATATCAAAATTGATGGTTTGCCTTATGAAACGCTGGAAAAAGCGTTGGCTCAGGCTCGTGAAGGCCGTCTTCATATCCTCGATAAAATGGCGGAATCCATTGCTGAACCAAGAGAGGATCTCAAGCCACATGCTCCAAGGATGGTCAAAATGTATATCGATAAAAGTTACATCGGTGCCGTTATCGGACCTGGTGGAAAGGTTATCCAGGAGATGCAGCAGGTTACCGGAACCATTATTAACATTGAAGAAGAAGGCAATAAAGGTATTGTCAGCATCTCCAGTTCAAATAAGGAATCCATAGATGAGGCTATGGCCTGGATCAATAAGATTACCTTTACTCCTGAAGTAGGGGATGTGTACGATGCTGTTGTGAAAACCATCATGCCTTATGGTGCATTTGTGGATTTCAATGGCAAGAGTGGATTGTTGCACATTTCTGAAATTTCCTACACGAGAATCGATAATGTCGAAGAGGTGTTTGCGGAAGGGGATAAAGTGAAGGTTAAATTAGTGGAAATTGACAACAGAACCGGAAAAATGCGTTTGTCACGTAAAGCCCTGATGGACAAACCTGAAGGTTACGTTGAGCGTGAGCGCAGAGACCGGGACGACAGCGATAGCCGTGACAGAGGAGACAATCGTGGAAGAGGAGGAGATCGTCATGGCGGAAGAGATAACCGGGGTAACGATCGCAATAAGCGTTAATAAGCCTTAGGATATAAATTTTAAGAATACAATAAGCGATATCGGTCATACCGGTATCGCTTATTTTTTTATTCCTTGAATTTATAGGCTCTCCGGATAAAAAAGATGGCCATCAAAAGGATGATCGAAATGGGCAGATAGGTGCCGATTTTATAACCCACTTTGTAACGGACGTCAGTCGTATCCACAATGGCTTCCTGGGCAAAAATCAAAATCCCTGACCAGACCAATAGAAGGAGGGAAAAGAAAACTTTTTTACACATCTTGTTTATTTTAGTGTCAAAAGTACGATTTTCGGTAAAAAAGCGCCCATTTATGACTTTTGATTGCGCACCATGTAATTTCTTATTTTATTCTTACCTGAATGAGGGATAGTATGTTTAGATTTGGAATACGGTATTGGTTTTTACAAACACTTTTTCGCTGAAAAATAAATTCATCCAATTGTTATGAGACTTGTAGCACCCTTTTTATGGCTTTTGATCGCTATTGTTCCGGGCTTTAGCCAAACATCCTCCACTATGAAAAATGATGATACATTGAAAATTCCCTTTGAAGAGCATCCTAATTATTCTTCCACTTACCTGGAAACGATAAATTTTTACAGGCAGCTGGATGAAAAATATACCCAGTTGGAACTTTTATCCTATGGCTCTACCGACAGCGGATTTCCCCTAAACCTGGCCGTGCTTTCCATGGATGGAGATTTTGATCCCAAGTCTTTGCGCGATAAGGGAAAATATATCCTGATGATCAACAACGCTATTCATCCCGGGGAGTCCTGCGGCGTTGAAGCCAGTATGTTGCTGTTGAGAGAATACCTTGAAAATAAGGCATTGCATAAATACCTGGAGAATCTCGTCATCATCGTCATTCCGATGTACAATATCGGTGGAGCACTCAACCGCAACAGCACCACCCGTACCAACCAGAACGGTCCCGAAGCTTATGGCTTTAGAGGAAATGCCCGGAACCTCGACCTCAACCGTGATTTCATTAAATGCGATTCGCGTAATGCCCAGACTTTCAACGAGATCTTTACCCTATGGCAACCGGATGTTTTTATCGATAATCATACTTCGAATGGTGCCGATTACCAATATACCATAACGCTTATTCCTACCCAGGAAGACAAGGTTGATCCCAATATTGCCACTTATATGCGTGCGCGGCTGCTGCCGGCTTTATTTGAAGATATGAAAACCAGGAATTGGGAAATGACCCCCTATGTTTATGCCCGCAACACCCCTGATGAGGGCATTGCCGCATTCCTTGACTTGCCGCGTTTTTCATCCGGTTATGCTGCACTTTTTAATACGATTTCTTTTATGCCTGAAACTCACATGCTTAAACCTTTTAAGGATAGGGTGGCCAGTACAAAAGCATTCTCTGAAAGTATCATCAAAGCCATTTACGAGGACGGGGCGGCTTTGAAAATAGCAAGGCAAAAAGCCATTGCCGCCACGATGGAAAAATCCACTTTTGAGCTCAATTGGGAACTGGATTTTTCCCGCCAGGATAAATGGAGCTTCAAAGGATATGAAGCTAAATATAAGCCCAGTGAAGTATCAGGACTGGATCGGCTGTATTACGACAGGGAGGCGCCCTATGAAAAGGAAATTCCCTGGTTTCGGTATTACAAACCTTCCCTGAGCATTGAAAAGCCCGTCGCATATATCATTCCGCAGGCTTATGGTTCCATCATTGAAAAAATGCAGTCAAATGGAGTGAAGATGGAGCGCTTGAAAGCCGAAACGGAATTGGAGGTGGAAATGTACCGGATCATTGATTTCGAAACGAGGGATGCTTATGAAGGGCATTATCTTCATACAAAGGTTCAGGTAGAGAAGGAACTGAAAAAATGGACTTACCACAGAGGAGATTATATCATCCCTACCGACCAGGCAGCCAATCGGTACATCATGGAAACCCTGGAACCACAAGCTCCTGATTCCTGGTTCGCCTGGAATTTTTTCGATGGAATCCTCCAGCAAAAAGAGTATTTCTCCGATTATGTGTTCGAAGACCTTGCGGCAGATTATCTGAAACAGCACCCGGAATTAAAACAACAACTCGACGAAAAAAAGGCAGCGGATGAAGATTTCGCCCGCTCTGCCGATAAACAGCTTGAATTTATCTATATGAATTCGCCCTGGCATGAACCCACATACCGGCTTTATCCTGTGGGGCGGATAATGGAGATAAAAAAGCAATAATCTTTATGTAATCCACCCAGCTTTTGCATCTAGGAAGTAAAATCATTCCAAAGGCCAATTAATTGGTGCTGTTAACTAAAACTTATTGAACATGAAAAAAGTGATTTTACTATTTATCACGGTCGTTGCCATCATGGCAGCCACCAACCAGACCCATTTTGAAAAATATACCATTAAAGGAACCCTTACCGACTCAAGCGGGGAACCCATTATTGGGGCCGCGCTTGTCGTTAAAGATACCAAAAAAGGGACAGTAACCGATTTTGACGGCCATTTTTCGTTGCCGTCTGAGGATTCCTGCCTTGTGCTTGTTGTTTCTTATGTGGGCTATATTAGCAAGGAATTTGAAGTTTGTGCCGGGCGGGACAATAATATTGTGCTTGAAGAAAACGCCAGCGCCCTTGAAGAAATCGTTGTTACGTCACTTGGTTCGGATAGACGTGCAAAAAAAGAAAAAAATCGTTCTTCTGCTAAATCTAAAATAGCGGATGCGCCAGTTTCCGTGGAATCGGAAAGATCCGTTAGGCCATCGCCACCATCGCCGGCTGGAGCCATTAAGTCCGATGAATTAAAGACTATGTCGGTTCCTGTTTCGGATGCTTTAAGCGGAAAAGTTGCCGGGATATCTATTTCCGCGAGCAAAGTGGAAACCGTTGAGGTTAGAGGAAGCAGAGTGGAGTCAGCAGTTCATGTTATTGATGGGGGGATGATTATTGGCGAAACTGAATCCAAAAAGGTCGCCAAGTCGAGTGAAATCCTGACAGGAACTTCCAGCAGCGAGTCTGGAGATGCGTCGAAAACCAGGGAGGAAAAGCCGGCTGTTTTTGATGATGTCGCAGATATGGAAGAACCCGTTGCCCTGATGGAGAAAGATGAGATGACAGAACCTTTAGAGGAAAGCCTGTCGGCCGGGCAGCTGACCGCCGGTGAATGGAGCGACCTCCTCAATTGGGAGGATTGGAAAAATACGGTCAATGAAGACCTTTCTGCAATGGAATCCATCTGGAACATGGATCCGGGAAAGCGTTATTCCGTCGTGGTGAAAAATGAAAGAGGGACTCCCATTCCCAACGCAGTGGTCAGCCTGATAGATAGTAAAGGAAAACTCCTGTGGCAATCAAAAAGCAACAATACAGGGCGGGCCGAATTGTGGTATGACGATAAAGAAAAGGCAGCCTCCGGGGCCAAACCCCAGGAAATTACGGTTTCTTTTAATGGAATAAGCAAAACCATTTCTAAAATACAGGATTTTGAAAAGGGACTCAATGAAGTAGTGATCGGTGTGGAATGTCCTGAGTTTCAGCAAACGGAAATATTATTCGTCGTGGATGCCACAGGGTCGATGGGCGATGAAATTCGTTACTTGCAGGCTGAATTGGGCGATGTGATCAAAAGGGTTAAAAAGCTGAATTTTATTGGAGAACTCCATACCGGATCCGTTTTTTACCGGGATATCGGCGATGAATATGTGGTCAGAACGCAAAACTTATCTGCAGACACCGATGCCACTCTGAAGTTTATCGCTAAACAAAATGCCAATGGGGGAGGAGACGGTCCCGAAGCGGTGGAAACTGCCATGGAAGAAGCCATCCTCAATCAAAAATGGTCGGAAGATGCAGTCGCCAGGATAGCGTTTGTTGTCCTGGATGCTCAGCCACACGAAACAGAGGAGATCAAGGCAAAAATGAAATCCCTGGCTAAAAAAGCAGCCGAAAAAGGCATCAGGATAGTTCCTGTGCTCGCCAGCGGCAGCCAGGGCAGTTGTGAATACCTCATGCGCGCCATGGCGCTTACGACCAACAGTCGTTTCCTGTTTCTGACCGATGACAGCGGGATAGGCAATGATCATGCCGAGCCTTCAGTAGGTGCTTACAATGTGGTTTTTCTCAATGATCTGCTCTTTAGCCTGATTGTAGAATTTACCGCTTACGAAAATTGTAAGGAGGAAGATCCTCAAACCCAAAACCAGCAGGCTTCAGGATCGGAAGATTCATTCAAAGCTTCCTGTTACCCGCTGCCGGCCAATGAATACGTTTTTGTGGACCTTGAAAATGACGTCGATAAGCTGGAAATTCTGGATTTACAGGGTCAGTTGTTGATCACTAAAACAGCTCTTTCTCAAGGGATTTCTACGGTGTTTATTGATAATTTACCTCCCGGATCCTATATTTTCAAGTTTACCAAAGGGCAAAAAATACAATCGGTAAAAGTGATAAAATCCGGCTTGTAGGAAAGTTGATTTTAGGTAAACCATTAGGCCATATTTTCCAAAATGGGGAAATATGGCCTTTTTATGGGAACGGTAAATTTATTTTGAATACACTTTGTAAAAAAAAATCAGGCAGTTTTTTGTATTTTTATGCAGCTATAATTGTTTCAAAATGAATGCCAACCCTGTTTTTATTTCTGCCGGCGGACAAAAAATTCTCAAAGGATTTCATCTTATTTTTGCAGCCATTACCCTTGGAGGCCTGTTGTCGATGTTAGCGCTTTTTGGGCTTAAAATTTCCAACCCGGACATCAACCAGTTCCCAATGGATCGGAGCATTTACCTGATCAATAATTCGGTGGTTTATTATTCGGTGATGGGTAATATCCTGACTGCCATGACCTATGGGCTGTTCACGAGATGGGGATTTTTTAAATTTGACTGGGTCGTGGTCAAATGGCTCTTACTCATTGGCCTTGCCGTATTGTTTATGATGAGGTTTATCCCTTCGGTCAATGGGATGACATCTCTCTCCGATGCAGGATTGAATACTGCAGGGGCTGAGGCAGAATATTCGGATTTTGTTCAAAGGGGATTGTTTTGGTGTGTGGTTTTGATCGGGCTTTTCGGGGCCATTTTTTTTATTTCGACCATCAAACCCTGGGGCAAACGAAAAGAGGATCTTGTTTCAAATATCAGGAGGTTGCGAATCATTTTATTGTCGCTCACTTTTTTATTTCTTGTATTCGGGATTATAGGCAATATCAACCTCAATAAATTGCGGAAAATGCCTATCGAAAATTCTAAGCTGTCCAACCTTCCGGATGGCGTATATGAAGGCAGCTTTGTCGGCGGCGGAGGGACTTACAAAGTAAAGGTGTACATGAAAGAGGAAAAGATGGTGCAAATCGAGAGCCAAAATGATCGCCATTCCCAATATGAAAAATTTGCGCGCCCGGTTTTGGATCGGATCATCGAAAATCAAAATGCAAATGTGGACGGCATTACCGGGGCGACCACCACTTCAAAATGTATTATGAAAGCGGTCGAAAATGCCCTGAAGCATTAACGCATTTTTGTTTTTGGGGAAAGTGGCATCTTTGAATTTGCTACCTTACACTTTTGGGAAAAGTCCTGAGAATTTATGGTTGGTTCTCGCAGATAGAACAAAGTAACATACCCTGGTTTGCTCGGAAAAATAAGGCAAAATAACCCAAAATGATCAGCGAAAATCAGCGGGATCAGCGAGACAAAAAAATGTACGGTAGAGAATCTTTGAATCCTCTTCGTTAGTTCTTGCAATTTTTTTTCCGCTCCATTACGGGAATGACTTTTTGGGTTTTTATTCGTCCAAAAGTTAATCCAAAACAGGAATGGACGCCGGATACAAGACAAATCATAAACTCAGCACAATAAAAAGAGGAAAAACGGATTTATTCCTTACCTGGAACTTTAATTCAGTATATACTTTAACGGATCATGCCTTGATGACTTTGCACAGGCGGTGATTTTACAACGAGAAAACTACATGGGTTTAAACTACGATAAAGTGGTCAAGGAATATATTGGGGAGATCACTTACACAATAGACCATCAAACTCCCCGGATTACCCTTCATTGCGAAGTGAATACAGAAGGGATTTTAGCTTTTGTGCTTTGTGATGAATTAGGCAAATGCCTTTACGAAGAAAAGACTCATTTGTCTAAGGGCAAAACTTTGGTGCAAATCAGCCCCTCATCCCCTTTGGCAAATGGCCATTACAATGCCTGGATCGAAGTCCACGGGCAGACGTACCTCCGCAGGCTTTCCGTACAAACAACGGAACAGGGAGATGATTTTTTTTCAAGGCTCAAAAAATGGCTTTAAATCCTGCTCAATGATGCGGCAATTCCTTTTCTCCTGCCAAAACCCGGAAGGGAAGATAATTCTCCTGCGGCGGTAAAGGGCAGGTGGCAAAAACAGAAAAAACGCAAGGCGGGTTGTAGGCTTTATTGAAATCAATATAAGTCACCCCGCTACTGTCGGCACGGTCGACATAAATATACCTTCCTCCTCCATAAGTCTCTTCCCCTGTTGTTTCATCTGCGATGATCAGAAAATAAGCATCTTCACCTCCATCGAGTAACGCCAACGGGTAATTTTTCCCTTTATACGTGAATTCCAGGTGACCTTCAAGCGGATCATCCGACACCTGACCCAGGATATTTTCTACTTTTAGGGTGGCTTCGGGAGCAGGAGGGATAAAGGTGGCTTTAAATTTCCAATGTTCATCTACCTCAAAATGGGGAATTTCCTTTAAGGCAAACCGTTGTTCAGCCAGGCTGTCTTTCAGGCGTATGCCGTATTTGCCTCCCCGCTGAATAAGGTACCAGGTAAGGGATTCCCATTGCATAAGGGTGGTATTTTCTTCGGTATCATCTTTCAGACTCATGGACTTTACCATTTCCCCATTGATCAAGACATCCACCGTATCGTTTATCTGAATGCTTACGCTGTCACCATATACACTTAATGTGCCGATAAAAGAGGGCGCTTTTTCAGTAAAAACAATATCATTTTCCTTTGAAGAACCAAAAGTTTGAATTCCTTCTTCCAGCCAATACAAACCGATCAGTGTCGTCCAGCCATCGGGTTGGGTCAGGGATTCCAGCCGCTCTTTTCGCCATTGTTCGATATCGCTGTAGTAAGTATTAGTGTTTTTTTCTGAGCTACAGGAAAACAGGCTCCCTAACAAAAGAAGAATAAAAATATTCGATCTCATATATTTCCTTTTTAATTCAACATTAAAATACAAAAAAAAAACGGGTTTTCACTTAAAAAGCAAAAACCCGTTTTTTTTCATTTTACCTGGACAGGAAATTTTCCGGCAGGCAGTTCATTTTAATATCTGTAATATTCAGGTTTATAAGGCCCTTCAACGGTAACCCCGATATAATCTGCCTGATCTTTAGACAATTCCTCCAGCTCAACACCCAGTTTGGAAAGGTGCAAACGAGCAACTTTCTCATCGAGGTGTTTAGGCAACATATACACTTTATTCTCGTAATTGTCGGCATTGGTCCAAAGTTCGATCTGCGCCAAAGTCTGGTTGGTGAAAGAGTTTGACATGACAAACGAAGGGTGACCGGTAGCACAACCGAGGTTCACCAGACGACCTTCTGCAAGGAGGATAATATCTTTTCCGTCGATAGTATATTTATCAACCTGAGGTTTGATTTCCACTTTGGTGTCCCCGTAGTTTTTGTTCAACCAGGCCATGTCAATTTCATTGTCAAAATGGCCAATATTACAAACGATGGTTTTGTCATTCATCAACTTGAAATGCTCACCATTTACAATGTTTTTGTTTCCGGTGGCTGTGACCACTATGTCAACGCGGGGAATGGCTTTTTTCATAGGGATCACCTCGAATCCGTCCATAGCCGCCTGAAGGGCGCAAATCGGATCGATCTCCGTAACAATTACCCGGCATCCTGCACCACGCAAGGAGGCTGCAGAACCTTTGCCAACATCACCATAACCGGCCACCACAGCAACTTTGCCGGCCATCATAATGTCAGTAGCCCGGCGAATGGCATCTACCAGAGATTCCTTACATCCGTATTTGTTGTCAAATTTGGATTTGGTCACGGAATCGTTGACATTGATGGCAGGCATCGGTAAAGTGCCTTTTTCCATGCGCTCATATAAGCGATGAACACCAGTGGTGGTTTCTTCACTCAACCCGTTGATGCCTTCCACCAGTTCAGGATATTGATCCAAAACCATATTGGTCAGGTCACCTCCGTCATCGAGGATCATATTGAGCGGCTTTCCGTCTTTAAAGGCAAAAAGGGTTTGTTCAATACACCAGTCAAATTCTTTTTCATTCATCCCTTTCCATGCAAACACAGGTATTCCAGCTTCGGCAATAGCTGCCGCGGCATGATCCTGGGTGGAGAAAATGTTGCAGGAAGACCAGCTGACTTCAGCGCCTAATTCCTGGAGGGTTTCGATGAGCACAGCAGTTTGGATGGTCATGTGCAGACATCCGGCGATACGTGCTCCCTTAAGGGGCTTTGAATCACCGTATTCTTTACGGAGAGACATGAGTCCGGGCATTTCAGCTTCTGCCAGTTCGATCTCTTTACGACCCCAGGCAGCAAGGGTAATATCCTTTACCTTAAACTTCAATTTTGTTTCTGTAGTTTGCATTGAATAGATTTATGTTTTAAAAGCGGCACAAAATTAGATAATTCATTTGTTTTAATCAATTATTTAACTGGAAACAACCAGAATGGTTGTACACAAAGGTGTTTTTTTGTGTCTTAATAATAATAATCCGCGAAAATCGGGAGTTACCCAACGCTATTAAGTCCTATTTTGGGGGCCCACTCCACACTTTTATTCAATGATAAACCTGGAATTTGCCAAAGTGGTCCCGTTTTTTGAAATAGCGAGGTAATAAACCCCCGGGAAGGTTTAAAGGCAAGCTTCAAAGTTTTAGGATCAAATATTTTGTGTTAAGAAGCTTGTTTTGCCTGTTCCTTCTCTGCATTCTCCTCTTTAATAGTCTTTTCCTATAATAATTCTTCTTATTTTTGGCATCCGTAAAATAAACAATATGCCAAAAATAGATATTGAAAAAAGCAAGAACCATGATGCCATGCAATTGTTGGTGGCAAAAATGAACCACCGTCTTGAGAAGATCTATCTCGGGGGAGGTGAAAAGCGTATTGCCAAACAACATGAACAAGGTAAGATGACCGCAAGGGAGCGGATTAATGCCCTTATTGACGAAGGCAGTGAATTTCTCGAGATAGGTGCTTTTGCCGCGTTTGAGATGTATGTTGAATATGGTGGGTGTCCGGCTGCCGGTGTAGTGGCGGGAATAGGATATGTAAGTGGGAGGCAATGTATCATTGTGGCCAATGATGCAACGGTAAAGGCCGGGGCCTGGTTTCCCATGGCGGCAAAGAAAAACCTGAGAATGCAGGAAATTGCCATGGAAAACAGATTGCCGATCATCTACCTGGTCGATAGTGCCGGAGTGTTTTTGCCCATGCAGGATGAAATTTTTCCAGACAAGGAGCATTTTGGACGTATCTTCAGGAATAATGCGAAAATGTCTTCTATGGGGGTACCTCAAATTTCAGCCATCATGGGCAGTTGCGTGGCCGGAGGCGCTTACCTTCCTATCATGTCCGATGAAGCGTTAATTGTGGAAGGAACGGGTTCCATTTTTCTGGCGGGTCCTTATCTCGTCAGGGCCGCAATAGGGGAGGACGTTGACAAAGAAACCCTTGGGGGAGCCACCACCCAAAGTGACATTTCAGGCGTAACGGATTATAAAATGCCTGATGATGCTACCTGCCTGGCGACCATCAGGGATCTCATGGATAAGTTTGGTACTTTTGAATCGGCGGGTTTTAGCCGTGAAGCCTCGAAACCGCCACAATTCGATCCAAAAGAACTGTATGATTATTTTCCCGAGGACAGGGGCAAACCTTATAATTCAGAGGAAATTCTCAAGCGCCTGGTGGACGATTCCAAACTTACTTTTTATAAAAAGGATTACGGGAAAACCATCATTTGTGCTTATGCCCGGATCGATGGTTGGGCCGTTGGCATTGTAGCCAATAGCCGTGAGCTGGTAAAAAGTGCTAAAGGTGAGATGCAGTTCGGCGGAGTCATTTATTCCGATTCTGCGGACAAAGCAGCGCGTTTCATCATGAATTGCAACCAGAAGAAAATTCCCCTGGTTTTCCTGCAGGATGTCACCGGGTTTATGGTCGGGAGCCGATCGGAGCAGGGAGGCATTATCAAGGATGGCGCAAAAATGGTGAGCGCTGTTTCCAACTCTACGGTCCCAAAGTTCACCATCGTAATGGGAAATTCTTACGGAGCAGGCAATTATGCTATGTGCGGAAAGGCTTATGACCCGAGACTTATTGTGGCCTGGCCTACTGCAAAAATTGCGGTGATGGGCGGGGCCCAGGCGGCCAAAACCTTGTTGCAGATCCAGACGGCAGGGATGAAGGCCCGTGGTCAGGAGATTTCGGAGGCCCAGGAAAATGAACTGCTGGATGAAATTAACCAGCGTTACGAAACACAAACGACTCCTTATTACGCTGCTTCACGCTTATGGGTGGATGCGATCATCGATCCAATAGATACCAGAAAATGGATTTCTGAAGGGATAAAAATGGCGAATAATGCACCGGTGGAGAAATTTAATCCCGGGGTACTCCAGACCTGAAAAGGTGCAGGATTAATTGGAAATTAGCGAGGTTACGCGTATATTTATTTATGGAAATCTCCCGTAAAAGGACTGCACATTATTTTGGCTTTTTCATTTTTTACGAATAATCTGAAATTATAGTGTGGTGATAAAAAATAGCCTATGCGTGCCAGGATACACCAGCTTTTTGATAAAATTAAGGATAAAGAAAACCGAAAAAAAATCGCCCCTGTCGTTTCTGTGGTAGGATTCGCCCTCTTGGTGGCTTCCACCGTTTTATTCATTTTAAGCATTATCGGACTTTTTCTTCCGGGGATTGATGGTGGGAATTTTTTCCTGGTATTCAAACTGGTCGGTTTTGGAGTTTTCACCATTTTGGTTGGTCGTCAATGGGCAAGCCTGGAAGTGAAAAGCGTAGATGGGGAGTCCTCCTCCGAAAAGAAGGAGATCAAACTTCTGAAAGCCCCTCTTTTAGGAGGTTTGGACCTCAACCAAAACGACGAGGCACTCGAATTGACCAAAGATAAAGAAAATGTTCTTAAGGTTAAGGAAGTAGATCGATCTGAAAATACTGACGTTTTGTAAATAAAAAAATCCCGAACTTTGCCGATCGGCAAAATTCGGGATGACTCATATTAAATCAAAATGGTTATGTATCCTAGTGCCCCATCCAGTCTCTCCGCAATTTTAGCTGAGCTGCGGTCGGGTTTTCAGAAGGCGTCAGTTTAGGTGGCCGGGTCTTTTCAACCTTGATGGTTTTGGCAGATAGCACCACCAGTTTTTCTACTCCGTTTTTATCTTTCCTATAAACTTCTGCTTCGAAAAGGTCCCCTTCTTTCATTTTAGACATCACCTCAGCAAAGAACTGCTGGAAACCTGATTCGGGTACAAGATCTCCGTTCAATTTATGGAATACATCCCCATCCTGGTACCCCAGAGCTTTCCCAAACGCATTCAGGTTCTGGATCCCCTGAACGAACATACGGTTGGTCTCAGGATCGACCCCAATGCCTACATTGCCGATAGTAAAGTCCATAAATTTTTCAGGGGCCTGGTATCGGACCCCTATGCTGCTGAAAATTGCTTCAAGGGGCAGGGGCGTTTTACCCCCAACGTAGGTTTTTAGGAATTTACCAATTTCCGGATAGGTAATCTTCCGGATCTCCCGGAATAGTTTTTTGTCATTGAAAGGTTTATCGTTCCCGAATTTTTCGGCCAGTTCATGCATCATGTCTACCAGACCGTAATCCCCATTTGAAAGCTTTCTTAGTTCAATATCCAGACCTAGGCCTATTAAGGCTCCTTTTTCATAAACATTTCCATATTCATTGCTGTATTTTTTGAGGCAATTTCGACTCATTTCTGTAAAGGCGAGATGGTCATTATAGATCGTTTGGGTTTGGAAGATTTTCTGGGCCATGGTGTTTAAAAATTGATCCAGATTGGCCAGCCCTGAAGTCAACTGAACATGGTGGGCGAAATACTCGGTTACCCCTTCGTACATCCATAAATGCCGGGACATATCAGGATCGTTGAAATCAAAATAATGGATCTCCTTGGAGTGTATGTTCAATGGGGTTACTATGTGAAAAAATTCGTGTGCGGCGATATTCACGATAAATGGGGCTATTTGCTCCTGAGGCATATCAGGCAGTACATAAAAGGAGGAGTAATTGTGCTCCAGCGCCCCGGTACCAACGGTTTGCATTTCAGGAGAGAGAAAATACATGACAAATGCGTATTTATCAACGGGAAGCTTTCCACCCAGGTAATCTTTTTGAGCTTTGAGTAATGGGGCGAATTTTTCTCCCAGAAATTTAGATTGTATATTGCCGGATGGTGAAAATACCGAGATCAGTACTTCAGCCCCGGCTACCTGTATGACGGTAGTATCAGGTTTGCAATACATCATCGGCGTATCGACCAGGTGATTATAGGAAACGGTGGTGTAGGTGTCGGAATCATTTGTTGTCCGAACGGGGTTGAGGGCAGAAGAACCGTAAAAATTTTCGGGACGCTGCACATTAACCTCAAATGGTTTTTGCTTCATATGCTCAAAATAACCATAGAACCCGTGTCCGTTGAGCACGATATTCCTTCCTGCTTCAATATTGGTGCCGGACATTCCGTAAACAGGTTTACCCGGATTGTTATCAAAAGTGTCATCCACCTTGTAGCTTATTTTATACAATGACCGGGCATTACCAATGATCCATGCGTTGACATCAGAATGGGTAACCGGCAGTTCATTTCCCTTTTGATCAAAAGCATGAAAATCGCTGACGAACCGGCCAAAATCATAAATGGTATAGGTGCCAGGAATGATCTTTGGCATAAAAAAGGTGATGGTCGGTTTGTCGATTTTCGGAGCGATCAATTCCACTGGTACTTTGTCGTTCTCGATATTGTCGAGATCTACGAAGTAACGATAACCATTGTTTACCAGAGGTTCCGGGTCATTGGTGGCACTTAGCGATCCGATAACCAGTAAAAGGCAAAATAGGGTGATTTCAAATTTTTTCATGTCAGGTGATTTATGTTAAAAAAATGATTTATGAACTACTTAAGGCTTCCGGTGTAGAAGATAATTCCCGCAAAAGCCAGCCAGTTGCACGGGACTATCTGAAAGACAGAAGCTCTTGTAAATGAATCCGTAGATGAAATGATGATGTGGCCTGACACCTGAAAATTAATCGAAGAATTCCAGGATGAAGTTAATTTTTATAAGAGACAAAGTTATTGAAGCGAGGTTGTTTGGTGGCTGTCGTTTATCCAGACAAATTAAAGATTGGTCTAAAATTTCCTCAATTTGAGTGGATGCCGGGGTCATTTCGGCCGGGGTATACCGTATTTTCCTCCTTGTAAATAAATTGCAGGTAAAGCGGTGCAAGCAGTGCAATGCCGGCAAAAGTATAAAAAGTCAGGCCAAAACGGCTGTAATCATTATGGTATAACCAGGCAGAAACAACGGCTCCCAAACCAATACCCACTTCCAGCGCAATATAAACCGTAGCCATGGCCCTTCCCCGGTGGGCAGGGCTACAGCGTTCTATGGCCCACGAAAATACGGCCGGGGAGTTCATGCCCGCCGCAAAACCGAGGATGCCCGACCCGGTCATTAAAACGAAAGGAGAAGAGGCTAATCCCATGATTACCAGGGCAATGGCCAGGATGACTGCTCCGATTTTCATCACCGGGATAGGTCCGTATATATCTGAAGTTTTTCCTGCAAAAAAACGGGAGGCAATAGAAGCCACCGTAAAAACGGTGAAAAACATTCCTTTGTTTTCCAACCCTACATAAGTACTTTGGTCCGGCACAATGGTCAACAAGACCCCAAAGGAGGAATAAGTAAATACGGTTACAATGGCAGGGGCGAGGGCCGAAGGATCGTAAATGTCATGTCTGGTTATTTTGAATAATGACCAGCTGAAAGGGGGTTTGTCTTTTTTCGTTTCAGGAAGGCCGATCAGTATTAAAGCAGAAATCAGGGCCAGCCCGGAAGAAATATAGAACATGGCATCCAGAGACCAGATCATCGCAAAATGACTTCCGATGGGCGGGGAAATGGACGCTCCGAAATTCATGCTGATCCCCAAAATCCCCATGGCTTCTCCCACCCGCGCAGCCGGCACAATATCCGCCACATAAGCGGTGGATGCCGTGGGCTTAAAGCCGGTAGAAAAGCCATGAAAAAGCCTTAGAAGCAGAAAAGCAAAAACCGTCGTCACAAAGGGATAAAAAAGGCTGGCGCTAACGCAAATTAGGGTCCCAAAAACCATGACGGGAATTCTTCCAATGTTGTCGGTTAACTTACCGCTTAAAGGTCTCGAAAGTCCTGCCGTAAGCGTGAACAATCCAATGATCAACCCTTTGTATTCCGCTCCGCCCAGCTTGGTCAGAAATTCGGGCAGCTCCGGAATAATCATATTGAAACTCGCGGAAAACAGGGCAGTGCTCAGGCACAGCAAAAAGAATTGGAAGGTAAACAGGGCCTGTTGCTTATTTTGCATCGACAAAGATAACGGATGTATCCCAGTGAGCCAATTTATACAATAAAGAAGAGTTGCCGGCTGCTCCTTTTAGCACTGAAAAAAAATAGTGTGGATAACTTTTTATGGATTTATCCCATTCTATTATTCAGGAATTACTTAATTTAGAGTTTTTAATGATTTACCCCCGAACCATAACAATATTGCCTGATAATCACCGAATCCTACTGTACCGTTCAGGTATCACAGCTGCATAATTTCCTTGAAATTGGCCGTTTTCATGTGCTTTCTTCCCATTAGACAATGCCCGTTAAGGTTGAAAGTGCAGATCAATTAAGAATTTAAACAACAAATAAAACATGTCAGAATTCGTACACCTGCATTGCCACACTCAATTTTCTCTGCTCGATGGAGCCGCGAGTATTACCGGTATGATGGATAAAGCCAAGGCTGATGGCCAGAAAGGCGTGGCACTTACGGATCACGGCAATATGTTCGGTGCTTTTAAGTTCGTGGCGGAAGCCAATAAAAGAGGGCTGAAACCCATGGTGGGATGTGAATTTTACATGGTGGAAGACCGCCATAAAAAATCATTTTCCCGGGCCAATGGAGAAAAGGATAATCGCTATCACCAGTTATTACTCGCCAAAAACAAACAAGGGTACGAAAATATTTCAAAACTGTGTTCCATTGGGTTTATTGAAGGGGCCTATGGAAAATTCCCTCGAATTGATAAGGAATTGCTGGGGAAATATTCTGAGGGGATTATCGCTACGAGTTGTTGCATTGGTGCTGAAATTCCCCAGGCTATTTTGCAAGGAAAACTGGAGGAAGCCGAGGAGTTGGTGAAATGGTGGAAAGAACGGTTTGGAGAAGATTTTTATATCGAATTGCAGCGGCATCGCGGGTTGGAAAATATTGACGGTTCGGGTGTCAGCCAGGAGGATATCAATCAGGAGTTGATCAAATTGGCCAGGAAGTATGACCTCAAAATAATTGCCACCAACGATTCTCATTATGTGGAGGAAGAGGATTACGCTCCGCATGATGTATTGTTGTGCATCAATACTGGGAGCCTGATCGCCGAGCCTAATCGGTTTAAATTTCCGAGCTCTGATTTTTATTTCAAAACCCAGGCAGAGATGGGGACACTCTTTGGAGATGTGCCTGAATCCATTGCCAATACGATGGAAATTTTTGATAAGGTCGATAATCTTAAATTGGCCCGGGATATTTTGTTGCCTGCCTTTCCTTTGCCTCCCGGGTTTAAAAACCAGGACGAATATCTGCGTCATCTCACTTATCAAGGCGCCAAAAAACGTTATGGTACCATTACGCCTGAAATAAAGGAACGGCTGGATTTTGAGTTAAAAGTAATCGAGGCTTCGGGTTATCCCGGTTATTTCCTGATCGTGCAGGATTTTACCACTACCGCCAGGCAAATGGGGGTTGCGGTAGGACCCGGACGAGGGTCGGCAGCGGGTTCTGCAGTAGCTTATTGTAACGGGATCACCAATATCGATCCCATTAAGTACGACCTCCTGTTTGAGCGTTTTCTCAATCCGGAGCGTGTCTCTATGCCGGATATTGACATCGATTTTGATGATGAAGGCCGCCAAAAGGTGATCGACTATGTGATTGATAAATATGGCCGAAACCAGGTGGCCCAGATAGTCACTTATGGCACCATGGCCGCGCGAATGTCTCTTCGTGATGTTGGCCGGGTTATGGATATTCCCCTGCAGGAAGTGGATCGGGTGTCCAAAACGTTCCCGAGCCACCTTAAAGCTACCTTGAACGGGGTTTTGTCTCGTGGAGGCATTGATCCAAAACTCAAGGGCGAGATGAATGGGGAGGATGTGGAAAAAGCAAACCAGTTTCGGCAATTGGCAGAATATGGCGGGCAGGTATCGGAGATGATCAAGACGGCTATGAAGCTCGAAGGATCGGTTAGAAATACAGGGATTCATGCCTGTGGAGTAGTGATCACTCCTGATGAAATTACCAAATACGTTCCCGTCAAAGCAGATAAGGATACGGGCATGTTGGTGACTCAGTTTGATAACAGTGTTGCGGAAGACGCCGGATTGTTGAAAATGGACTTCCTGGGATTAAAAACCTTGTCCATTATCAAGGATGCCGTAAAAATGGTTGAAGAAAACCATGGGGTGAAACTCGACGTGGATACGGTTGACCTCGAGGATCAAAAGACTTATGAACTGTTCCAAAGAGGGGAAACCATCGGGATTTTTCAGTATGAGAGCCCCGGGATGCAAAAACACATGAAGAGCCTCGCGCCAACGACTTTTGAAGATCTCATCGCGATGAACGCATTGTATCGCCCTGGCCCGATAGAATACATCCCTGAATTTATTGAGCGTAAACACGGTCGGTCCCCGATCACCTATGACCTTCCCGAGATGGAGGAATATCTCAAGGAAACTTATGGGATTACAGTATATCAGGAGCAGGTGATGTTGCTCAGCCAAAAGCTGGCCAAGTTCACAAAAGGGGAGGCGGATATGCTTCGAAAAGGGATGGGAAAAAAGAAAAAAGACATCATCGATGCGCTTTACCCCAAATTTATTGAAGGCGGGGCTTCCTTTGGTCATCCTAAAGAAGTACTGGATAAAATATGGAAGGATTGGGAGGCATTCGCGTCCTATGCCTTTAATAAGTCGCATTCCACCTGTTATGCATTTATCGCCTTTCAGACGGCCTACCTAAAAGCCCATTATCCTGCTGAATTCATGGCTGCGGTCCTGACACGCAACAAAAGTGATATTTCAAAAATTACTTTTTTCCTGCGGGAATGCAAACAAATAGGTTTGACCGTATTGGGTCCCGATATCAATGAGAGTGTGTCAGACTTTTCAGTTAATAAACAGGGGCATGTACGTTTCGGTCTTTCTGCTTTAAAGGGAGTGGGAGAGGGCCCTGTTGAAGCCATCCTTGAAGAAAGGGAAAAAGGTGCTTTTAACGATATTTTTGATATCATGAGGAGGATGAGTCTCCGGGCGGTAAACAAAAAAGTCATGGAAAGCCTCATTACCGGCGGCGCATTGGATTGCTTCGAAGGTGTTGAGCGTTCCCAGTATTTTGCCCCTTCTGAAAAATACGATACCCTGATCGAACATGCATTGAAGTATGGAAATGCTTATCAGAATCAAAAGATACAATCGGTCAATTCTCTGTTTGGAGAAACAGGGGATATCATGATTCCTGAGCCTAAAATTCCGGAACAACCCCCCTGGCCCTTGATTGAACAGCTCAACCGGGAAAAAATGGTAACCGGAATTTATATTTCGGGGCATCCGTTGGATGATTACCGGCTGGAAATTGAAAATTTTACCACCTGTGAACTCGAAAATATCGAAAAATATAAAAATCGCCAGTCCATCAATGTTGCCGGCATGTTGACCAATGCCCGTCACCTCGTCAGTAAAAATGGGAATGGCTGGGGCTTTTTTGAGATAAGTGATTACACCAACAGCGTTGAGTTCAGGCTTTTTGGTAATGATTATCAAAAACACAAACATCTGCTTGAACCGGGCAAGGTGCTGTTTCTCAACGGTAAATTCGAGCAATCGTGGAAAGGGGACGAAATGGAATTTAAAATAAAGGAAATCAGTCTTTTAGAGGGGGTTGCTTCAGATAAAACCGACGCCATCACTATAAAAATTCCTTTGAGTAAGGTGGAGCCGGAACTCATTGATAGCATAGACAAATTATGCAAAACACACAAGGGGAAACACCGCTTGCGCATACAATTGCTGGATTATAACAATAAGATAAGTCTTAAAATGCTCTCTGCCGACAGGAAGGTACTGGCAGACAATGAGTTTATCCAGGAGTTGGCCAGGTTAAAGCTGGATTATAAGTTGAATTAGATATAAAAAAAAGAGGCTTCAATTGTAAACAATTAAGCCTCTTTAAAAAATGTGTGTGTTTGTAGATAACCCTCAAAGTTCGGTTCTATTAAGAACCAAGATAGTGTTTAAGTAATTTGCTGCGGCTAGCTGACCGCAATTTATTGATAGCTTTATCTTTTATCTGTCTTACTCTTTCACGGGTAAGGCCAAATCTTTCACCAATATCCTCCAGAGACATTGGATGTTCGACGCCAATACCGAAATATAATTTTATAACATCTTTTTGACGATCGGTCAGCGTAGAAAGAGAGCGTTCGATCTCCCTTCTTAGAGATTCGAGATATTCCAGTTCCTGGTCTGTTTTGGGAGTACTGCTGTTTTCCAGCACATCTAGCAATGAATTATCTTCTCCATCGACAAATGGAGCATCCATGGATACGTGTCGTGCGGCTACGCCAAGGGTCATTTCAACTTCATTGGAAGGGATTTCAAGCACTTCTGCCAACTCATCAGATGAGGGTTCCCGTTCGAATTCCTGTTCCAGTTCTGAAAAAGCCCGGTTGATTTTATTGAGAGACCCCACCTTGTTGAGAGGAAGCCTTACGATTCTTGATTGTTCGGCCAGCGCCTGCAGGATGGACTGACGAATCCACCAAACGGCATAGGAAATAAATTTAAATCCTCTTGTTTCATCAAAACGTTGTGCGGCTTTGATCAATCCCAAATTTCCTTCGTTGATCAGGTCACTTAATGAAAGTCCCTGGTTTTGGTATTGTTTGGCCACTGAAACAACAAAACGGAGATTGGCTTTGGTAAGTTTTTCCAGCGCTGATTGATCCCCTTGTTTGATTCTTTTGGCTAACTCCACCTCTTCCTCAGGGGTAAGAAGATCTACCTTCCCAATTTCCTGCAAATATTTTTCCAGTGACTGACTCTCACGATTGGTGATAGACTTCGTAATCTTTAGCTGTCTCATACAGTATTATTGCTTTTTTATTTGTTTCTTTACAAGATTAAATTCCGTAGAGGGTTTATTTATCGGTGGGAAATTACGATACAGTCCTTCGCTGTGAAATAGGTTAGATATTATGATATTGACTTTGGTACGTATCGTGTTGTGCTTCTCCAATTTCTCCCTGAGTGTTTTCGCGCACAAAATTAAGGTAATTAGATTTAGAAATCAAGCCCAAAATATTATTCTGTTAAATAAATTTAAAGTTTTAACAAATGAACAGGGGTAATAGTTGGACTTTTTTATACAGTATATACTTTGTTTTTGCGTCTGAATCAATTCAGTTACAGCTTGTTCCGTGTAATTTCATAAGGTAAACAAAAAGGATTAATAATAGTTTTGTTTTACTTTGAAAAGTCTTTTAGAATAAATAAATTTGGAAAAACCATTTATTTCCTTTTTATTACGGTCAAAAGTAGTGTTAATGAATCGAGTTAAATATACGTTGGAATTTCTGTTTAGGGCCTCACCGAATATTCTATACAATTTTATTACGACCCCTGCATGCCTTGTCAGGTGGTTTTGTGATGACGTGGATATCACACCAGGCGGAAAGTACACCTTTTTTTGGAGCGGAAGTGATGAAGTGGCCGAAGTGCTCGAAAGTGAGGAAGGTGAGTTTATCAGGTTTCAATGGGAGGATGCTGAGAATGAAGACGAGTTTCTGGAATTCAGGATGGATACTTCTCCGGTGACGGGTGAAACGATCCTTTTTGTTACAGACTTTGCGGATGATGATGAGGTAGATGACCAAAAACAACTATGGGAAACTCAAATCGAAAAACTCCGAATAGAAACCGGTGGATAACCTTTAACCGGCTTACCTGCACGGCATAGTCTGCCCACAATTACTTCCGATGTCCGAAATCTTAGACTTTTTTATCCAGCCTTATCGTGGGGCCGATATTATAATGGTTGTGCTGGAGTTCATTGCTGCCTTTTTTGGGGTGATTAGTGTTTATTACGCCAAAAAAGAAAACATACTCGTTTATCCTACTGGGATCATTAGTACTGTCATTTACGTGTTTTTATTGTCTCGCTGGAATCTTTACGGCGACCTGATCATCAACATTTATTACACGTTGATGAGTATTTATGGTTGGTACATGTGGAGTCGCCTCGTCGATGAACATCATATTCCGATTACCCGCTCCGGAACCCGTGATAAAATAAAGGCCTTTGGCATTTTCATCTTTACTTCCTTGTTTGTGATCGTTGTATACCGTTATTATAATGTAATGCCTAATGAACTGGGGATCGCCGAAAGTATTCAGTATACCTACAAGAATATGACTTCCGGCAGCCTGGAGGATTTTAGAAAGATCACACCTTATCTCGATACTTTTACCACCGGGGTATTTTTCGCCGCCATGTGGCAAATGGCCAATAAAAAAATTGAAAGCTGGAAACTCTGGATCGCGGGGGATATCGTTTCAGTGCCTTTGTACTTTGTAAAAGGCTATGGATTCACCGGAATCCAATATGCTATTTTCCTGGTATTGGCCGTCCAAGGATACCGGGAGTGGAAAAAGTTGTTGAAAGAGTAAACTTACGTAGAAAAGAGATAAACAAATCCAGCAGAAGCGCAGAATAATAAGAGCTTGTCTAAATTTCCATGATTGAGCGAAAGTGAGCAAATTTTATTCTGATCAAGGCAAAAAACGCAGGCATACCTGGAAGGTAAGGCGAGGCTTTTTAACGCAGAGCAGGATGAAATTTGCCGCTTGCAGCCAATTGATGGAATTTTAGACAAGCTCTAAATACAGAATTAGGGGGGGCAGAAAAATTTTAACGGAAGAATTTAACCGCTGAGGCCGTAGAGAAATCTTTGCGATCACTGCGCTTTATCCCGACCGGTGGTACGGGATGCTCCATCTGCGAACTTAGCGGGTAAAAAAACAAAAAATTGACTTTATACTTTCGGTCCTGGGTGAATTTCATAGCTGATTCTTAAAAATAATGTTCAAAATATTTTTCTGAACACTCCTAATGCAGAATATCCAATGTTGATGTTTTGATGTTCCCTGGTTCCTTTCGCCCACCGGCAACAATCTAAAAACTCCAGCTATAACTCAAATTACCATTCAATTCCCTGAAGGCACGATACGCCTGGTCCGCTGCATTACTTTTATTGTTTACATAGGAAAATCCTACATTCAGTTGTTGTTTTTCAAACAACTTAATTCCCCCGCTCAACTGGACATTCACTATTTTATTGGTGTTAAGGCCATTGGACAAAATCGTGGAAAAAGCAAAAGAAGCCGTTAAATTCAATTGCTCGTCCATGACCTTTTTACTCACTGCCATACTGGGCGCATACGTTAAAATATTGAGCCCCGGAATCTGACCATAATTGACCAGGAATGAGGAATTAATACTCATCCCCGACGCCTGAAGACTGTAAATGTGGGAAAGGGTGCCCATATAATAGGCGGTGGACTGATTTTCATTCACCTCGTCATTTTCGATACTGCTGGCCTGCTGGTAACTAAACATCCCCGATAAGGTGGATTGCCTTTCTTTACTCTTCGATAAATTAAAAGTGCCATTTAAACTGGCGCTGCTGTTGGTTTGCACCAAAATGAGTGAATCGACATTCAAACCAGGCAGCGTAAGGGCCCGCAGCCGGCTGGTATTGCTGGTATTTGACCATGCCAGGTTAAAATTCACCCTTTCGCCGGCCTGAATCCCCATATTCATAGAGCCAATTAACCTTTTATTGGTATGATGTTCCAGCTTGCCCAGGTTGTTGCGTTGAAGACCGAAATTGCCCGATAGGGTGACCTTGTTTTTGAACAGAGAAGTACTCGTGTTCAAGGTGAAATTTTCCACATCATGATTAAAAAATAAAGTCCCCAGGGTTTTATACCCAGGATCTATCCTTTCGTAATTGAATCCCACCTGCCCGAAATTTGTGTTTATCCCCAGGCTGGTTTTGATCGCATGATAAAAGCCGGAGGATGTTTTGGGTTGAAAAAGGCCGCCCATTGTTTTGATAAAATCTTTTTGAAGACTTTCCAATACAGGACTGCTGCTATTCCTGGTCAGCCCGCTGAATCCGTAATCGATATCGAGGCTGATCAACTTCCCGATGGTTTGTTTTGCTTTCAGCCCCAAAACGGTGTTTTCCTGGGGATGTAGATCCATGTTTTCAATAGGCACAGCAATGGACAGTGGGTCATCCTTGCTTTTAAATAAAATGAATTCGAGCATATTGTGGTCGGATTCATAACCGGCCTTAATGCCCCAACCTGAACGGGTAAAAGAAGGTTCAATATTTTGTAAATGGTTCAGGTCTTCCGCCACAGCCCGTTTTAGTATGCCTTTCATCGCGCTAAACCTGAATTTTCCGGGACTTATCTCCATCCCTGCACCAAAAAAATTGTGTCCGGACAGGGTATAGGGCGAAAATTCCATGCTTCGGTCTCCCAGGTGGAGCTTTATCCACTTATAGGAAGGGCTGATGCCGTAAAAAGCATAGGAAGGAAGTTTGTAAACCTTGTTGCCATCTGAAAAACTCGCCGAAAACGGGGCTTTGATGCCTAAAATATCAAGGTTCAGGCTTGCATTCATTCGAAAGGAAAAAGGATCGGCTCGTCTGTCCATCCCGTTCATGAAGTTACCTAGTATCGCGGCACGGATCCCTCCCGAAATTTTAACCCATTCCTTTTGTTGGATTCGGTTTTTTATGCCCCCGAAAAAGGATTCCAGGCTCTGGGATTTTAATTCAGTCTTTTCAAAAAAAAGAAAAAATACCATGCAGATGGTCAGGGTAAAAGAATAGTTTTTCATGATCTTTCAGTGGTTGTGAAAAGGAAAGATCGATTGAAAAAATTAACCTTATTGACTGTAAATTAAGGATTTATATGAAAGAAATGCCAGATTGAATATTGGAGTATCTGACAAAAGTATATGAAAATTAATATAAAAGCAAGCGTAAAATGAAAACAGATTTTTTTTAAAAAAGTAGTCCAAAAAATGTCACATTCGGCAATCTCGCGGCTTTTATGTATAGAGATCAGTATTTATTTAACACCGAAAACGAATGGATATGCATTGAAAATTTTGCCTTTTTACCTTTTTATTAGGGTGCTTTGATGGGAATGCCTGATTTATTGGAGTGAAATCTTTTCCGATCGATGTGCCATTGAAAAATACCCCAATGACCTCAAATTGGATTTTGTCAATTAAATTAAAAAACACAACCAGATGAAAAACATTACCTTCATTTTTCCATTTATTCTTTTCCTGTTATTGGGCCGGATTCAACTGGCTGCTCAGTCATTTGCAGTGACCTCCAATGTACAGGTAACCTCTTTCAACCCTTACCTGTCCGATTATTCCGAAACGAATTCAATGTTCGTCACCTTATTGTCCACAGACAAACGACCCGTTTATCCTGTGTTAGTCAAATTGGAGATTTCCGGGCAGGGATATCTCATTAAAAGCAAACAAGGCCTGGTAGGAGGGAAGTACCTCGAATTGTATAAAAACCAGCCTGTTACCCTGACTGGGATAGATTTACAGGAACTGATCGATCCCGACAAGCTGGATTTTTCGGGGATTTCCAAACAAGATTTTATTGCCCAGGGTGGTAAACTGCCGGACGGGCCGGTGGTGATCAGCATTACGGCTCATGATGCTGTTTTGGATAAGGCGGTTTCCAATAAATCTTCTGTTACGGGAAATATTCAGCTGAATCCTCCTCCATTGATCCTGTCTCCTCTTGGAGAACAAACGGTCGTTTCTCCCCAGAATCTGCTGATCAGATGGACACCTCAGCATAGCGGTGTTTTTGCGGTAGCTTATGATATTGAGATCTATGAGAAAAATACAGATTTTAGTTACGATATCATTGTCAATTCCAATGCGCCGGTTTTTTCGTCCACCACTTTTCAAACCATTTATCAATACACTGATCTCGATCCCCAACTGACGGAAGGGCAGGAGTATCTCATCCGTGTTAGGGTAAGAGACGTGGCAGAATATGAAGCCTTTGAAAACGGCGGGTGGAGCGAGATTGAATATTTCTCCTACGGAACGCCGGGTGTCGCCGGTTGTTATCAGTGGGAAGCGACCTTTTGTGCCGAATTTTGTGATTTTGAATATGGGACGCTGGTTTGCCAAAAAGCCAGTTATAACATTCAGGTGCCACCAGGAGGTTCGCCGGAGCTTTCGCTTAATAACCTGGGCATAGGGGATTTTACCGTCACGGAAATAGTCTCCACGACTGATGATTATGGGTATTGTTTCGTCCACATTGTGGTGACGGCAGAAAACGTTTCTGATGTTCCATTGTCGCTGGAGGTGACCTCCTCTGCCTTTTCTGATCATTGCCTGTCTCCTGAACTGGGAGGGCCCACGCCCCAACCGGGATTTTATGGACAGGGCAGTCCTTCCCCGAATATTATTGGACAACAACTGTCCTTCGATTTTTGGGTGTGCCCGGATCAATCCCCGGTGTCCAAATGTGATCCCCCTGAGAATTCAAGTCTTTCGGTGGTGGCAGATTACCCAGTAATGGCTCAAATGTTTTGGGGAGATATTGCCGGGCAGGTGAACACAGGGTTTCAGATCGAATACCATTTGCTCAATGACCCGGAATGGAAACAGGTGGATGACATTTCTGCTGATTCATTAAACGGGTATATCGGTGATCTTGAAGGGGGATTGGTTTACGAAGCCAGAGTAAGAGCCCTTTGTGCACCGGAACTGGTTTCCGATTGGTCGGCAGCCATTGAATTTAACACCAGCTGTATTATTCCCAATGCCGTTTGGGTGGCAGACAAAGACGAAAAGTCGGCAAGGATTGAGTGGGCGGCCCTTTCTTATGCCACGACCTATGAGTTAAAATACAGGTCCGTCGGTTCCAACAAATGGCTGAGCGAGAGTACAACGGATGCTTTTGTGGTGCTCAGCGGCTTAACGCCTAACACGACGTATGAATGCAAACTACGGGTATTGTGCACCGCAGAATGGGGGGGATTTACCCCTGTGTATGAGTTTACCACCGACAGACTTTGTGAGGGGAATACTATCTCAGGGCAAACGGTTTCTGACATTTCCTTCCACAGTGCCTATCTGGATTGGCAGGATTCAGCAGGAAACGACACCGATCAGTATTCCATTCGCTACAGGGCAGTCGGAGAAGCGGTATGGCAGGTCGCTTTTATTCAAGCTACGGAATTGGGCCTGGATTTCCTGGAATCCAATACATGGTATCAGTACAATATTTCGAAGCATTGTGTGGACGTTTGGTCGGATTGGAGTCCTACCGGTTCATTTCTGACGGATTGTGCCCCGCCGGCGTCCATTTGGGCTGATCATATAACCCCAAGCAAGGCAGTCCTGAACTGTACCCCCGACCTTGGGATTCGTTATGAATTCGCTTATCGCCAGCGGTTTACAGAAACCTGGCTCGTTAAGGGAATGACCACCCCTTCACGGAGTTTGTCAGGGCTTTTGGATGATACGGAATACGAGTTTAGGGTTCGTGTGAAATGCGACGAAACAAGTGAATGGTCGGCATATACTGAAGTGAGTTTTTTTCATACGGAAATAAGTTGTGATTCGCCGGCCAATTATCAGTTGACGGAAGTGACCCCATTTTCTGCCCGTTTGGCATGGGAAGCCGCAGAACGTCCCTTAAAATGGGGCCTGTATTATCGCCGTACCGATGGAACACCGTTCATTTCGGAACAACTGGAAGGAGGAACGGTGGGTAAAATTGCCTCGACGATAACCACTGATGGCTGGGTGTACCAGGTTTGTCTTGATCCTGAATTGTTGATCGAAGGTCTGGTGCCCGATAAATGGTATGACTTTAAAGTAGAAAGTTGGTGCGAAGGATTTGGCTGGACGACGGATGCTGAAATACAGCAGTTTCTCACCCGGGCCAATTGCAAAGCTCCCCAGGGTATTTCAGCGACCTTTGTCGGGACAGATACGGCTTCTATTGCCTGGGATGCCCGCTTTAACGACAAAACCTATGGGGTTGAGCTTAGGGAAAAAGGAACCTCCTCCTGGGAAACCTTTACTTCCATCTCACCGGGATACGATTTCAATGATCTCGCTTCCAATGTCACTTACCAGTATCGGGTCCGGACAGCCTGCGATAATTTCGGATGGACCGACTGGTCGGAGATTTACGAATTCAGAACCGACGAGTGCATTGCCCCCCTCCAGGTCACCAAAGAATACATGGATTCTCATTCTTCCATTATCATTTCCTGGCAGGCTTCTGCCGGGGAAAATCACTACCAGGTAGAGTACCGGTTGCAGGATACCCTTCATCCTCCGGCATGGGCAGTGATCGAGACGGGAAACGATTATTCAGAAATTACTGACTTGCAAACCAATAAAATTTACGAATACCGGGTGGCCGAGAATTGCCTGAGCGCCGGGTTGCTGTATAATGAAGATCAGGATACTTTTCTGCTCGGCAGGAATTCACTCCATAATGAATATTTCGAGTGTGGACTGGCTGTGAATATTTTTGACCCCGAGAATTTTTATCCGCTGGATTATTTACATGCCGGTGACTCCATTACAGTGGGAGACTTTGGGGTGCTGGTTACGCAGGTCAGCGGGCAGATTGGCAAATTTACCGGAAGAGGGTACATTCCCGTCCCTTATTTTAACCGGGCACGGGTGAATGTAAAATTCAACAACCTCAAGGTCAATAATGAATACCGGGTGGTGGACGGAAAGGTAGTGGTGACGGGTGTTGGACTGCAGGCCATCAGTGAGGAAACCGCGGCATTGCTTGGAGACATTGTAGACGGGCTGGAAGGCCTTGATGACTTGCTGGCCGAAGCGGAAGGGATTCTCGAGATCATTGATGAGATCATTGCCACCCTCGGCCCTTATCTTCCACAGGAAGTCATTCAGCAGTTAGAGGATGCCCAAACCGCCCTGACCACGGCCCAGGCCACCGGCAACCCCGAGGATATTGCTGCGGCACAGGCTGCTCTTGAAACCGCCAACCAAAACTTCCAGGCGGCGATGACCGAACTGCTTGCGAGGGTGCTTAATATCATCATTGAATCCCTCGATCAGCTGGATCAGGATTTCAGCCTCCAGTCGGACCAGATCATTGCTGATTATGAATCGGCAACGGGGAACCTGCATGATTTTGATGTTCAATACAATGGCATTTATGCCGCCTCCGCGGAAACTCCTGAAGGAGAACCTGTTGGTTTTGAGGAAGTAGAATGGGAAGAAGAAGACCTCACCGACCAGATGGAAACGATTGGGACCAACAGCGAGGTTATGCAATCCATGATCGATGTATCTGGTGATTATTACGAAAAAGTGTTCGCCTACGGGCAAATGAAAGGGGTGCAGGATCTCAAGGCAGAAATTCAGACCAATGCAGACCTCATCCCCTTCCTTGCCGCCTTGATGAATAAGGAAATCGACCTGTTGGATTACATCGGGTCGCAGGTGGCCCAGGACAAGACAAACGAGGAGATCATCCCAATGGTGAAATCCAGCATTCTGGCAGGCATTGATAAGATCCTGAGGAATTTGTAAACGATATTAGTGATTGGTATCATTTGGCTTTTGTGGTGCACTGTGCGCCTGTTGAAGGCAGCAAGCCTTCGGTGGGTGCATGGTGCTCCTTTTGCAAGCCATAGAAATGGTTCGTGAAATATATTTTTTAACCTTCATAAATTTTAACCAATGAAATTCAATTTTGAAAACCTGAACATTTGGCAGAAAGCCATGGAAATCGGAGAAGAGGTCCATTTATTGTCGAAAAACTGCTCCAAAAAAGAGAGCCTGGGTCTTTTTAACCAGATTCAAACCGCAGCCGATGACATTGCTCTGAACATTTCAGTGGGATCGACGGGGCAGCCCAGGAGTGAATTTAAACGAATGGTGGGGGAGGCCATCCGCTCGCTCTCCGAAATGGTGACGGGCCTTTACAAGGCTAAAAACCGGGCGTATATTACTACAGACGAATTCGAAAAATTTCACAAAGAATCCTTTGACCTGATGAAAATGATGCTGGCCTTCAGAAGTAAACTGAAGGGAAAGGCGATAGAAACCGCAGTGCGGGAAGCCGAGGTTAAGCAGGCTGCGGCCGGGTAACCTTGGGGCAGAGGGGTGGCCTTTGGAGCCACCCCCTGCTTCGTAAAGGATAGGCGAAGCCTTGTGTAATTCCCCAAAAAACGAAGAAAATTTCAAATCATTTTAAACCTTTTAAACAAATGAAAACCCTATTTGCTCTGATTGTATTTTTGATCCCGGTTTTTGCTCTTTCTAATGGAGTTTACAAGGATATCGATTTCAGTGAGAATATACGTGAAGGCAGCTCTCAATACCGCCACTTGCTGGAATACAATGCAAAAAATGAATCGGAGGGCTGCTCCGATAAAAACTGGTATATTTTCAGTTTCAATCCTGATGATCAATGGCTTGAATTGTCGAACGGCGGGTGGGATGCCGACAGCAACTCTCTTTACAACCCCCAGAACCTGCAGGAAGTCAATGATCTTTTGGTGGCCTTTAACCAGCATGAAACAGCTGAGACCCAATTGTACATTTGCCTGGTCACGGATTGGAAAATAACCTTAGAAGCTATTCACGCTGAACAACTGATCCAAAATCAAAATCCAACCATTCCCATAAATGATTTTCTGAATCATTTTTCTAATGATAGCCGCACGTTGTTCCAGGATTTGATTAAGCTTCGTTTTTCTAATATCCTGAGAGCCATCCTGGAAAATGTTCACCAGGGACAGGATTATGGTCAGTTTACCAAAGTGAACCGAGTGGTTTGGGGGGAGACGGAGTTCCGGGCGAATTTTTATTTCGGACAGACTAAATTGTCTGGCGGCGTTTTGAGATACTGGGACTCTTTGCCTGATAAGATGAACACTTTTATCAACAAGGAAGAGTTGTTGGAATACATCGGGTTTATCGAGGGGCATCGCACCTACTATGGTCTGAATTCGCGTGAAATTACGGTTCGGAGCAATGTGGAAGGGTTTACAGAATTTTTGACAGGAAACTTAGATCCTGCTTACGTGCCTCTGGTAGATCAGCTGAATTTTGAAAGCATGCATTACGTTCCCTGGGAAACCATTCCTGACCATCTCAAAAGCCAGGATGGGGGAGAGGCCTTTGAAGCTGCCGTTGCAGTGGCAGTGGCAGAAATTGCTCTAAAAAAAGCCCAAAATCAGGGAATTGACCTTTTGCTGGAAACGCCCCAGCATAAATTTATCATCAATGCCACTACGACAGACTTCAGCGAGCTGACTGAAAAGAAGATGCTCATGCTGGATGACAAGTTGGCTTACCTGGCCCATAAGTCCGGCTTGCAATTTTACCTCTACTTCAAACGGGCCGACTTCCTGATGCCTCCCCAGCAATACAATGTTTTTGCCAACCGCGTATTCATTGAATCGGGATTGAGCGAGTTGGAGGAAGGAGCCGTTTTGCTGTGTTTCCCGTATTTCATGCCTGGGGAAGACATTTTGAACGTGGGTGGTTTGAACCTAACGGATCTTCCTTCGACTATGCCGGGAATTGCCTGTTCTCCAAACCTCATCGGTGAAGATTTTTACACGGAAGTGAATGCAGTACTCGCCGAAGGCGAAATGCTTTGGGACCTTATGACGCTGGTTTTTAAACATACCTCCAAACCACACCACATACACGGTGCCACCCTGATGCTGGGAAATTTTAGGGAGGAGGATTATGCTTCCCGCCTTTTCCTGGAAGACATGACCCCGCCGGATCAACCGGAGCTGGTGACGGGGTATATGAATATGAACGATTTGTATTTGTACAAGGACAAAAGAATTCAAACCGTACTGGACCTGGAAGCTGAAAAGCTAACGTCTTGCCTCTCGGAACTGGATCTCGATGAAGACACCTATTCCCAATGTGATGCCCTGGCGGAACAGCTCGAGGCCGTTTATATGTCGGCACCCAATGGTTTTGACCTGGTGAATTATGAATACCAGATCAAAGAAAGGTATCTGGACCCCGAATTGCCAACCTACTGGAAAGGAGGAGAATACCTGGCGAAGTACGCTATTCTTGAGTTTGAGAATGAGACCGCCTTTACGGCAAAATGGCATACAGAGTTTGATGAGCTTGAGAATAAAAAAATTATATTTGAAATCGGGTTCTATGAAAAAATCTATGACCCGCTGGACGCTTTGTCCCTGATCCCGGGGATAGGGGAAGTGGCAGACGGAGCCATTTTATTGGTGGGGTTGTCTGAGCTCATTTGGGGAGAAGATTCGGAACGAGCACTGATGGCGGTCACCACCAGCGGCATAGGACTCTTTATGATGGGGGAGAATTATGTGGAAGTGCCGCTGAAACAAGGTAAAAAGTTGTTCATCGGTCCATCCATCGGATTTGTGACCAAACAGACCATAGCGGAAGGCGCCGATCCGGTCAGGGTGAAAAAACTCTTTGGCCTGGCTGAATCGAGCTATGGGAGCACGGCCCAGAAATTGGTGACCACTACCGTGGAGGATGGTCGGAAACTGCACCGCGTGATCCTCGAAAACGACAAATTGTTTGATCACATCCGCGTGATGCCGAAACCCGAGCGACAGGCTTTCCTGGCGGAGATGGTCGATAACCCCAAAGTACTCAAACAAATTTTTGACGATGCTTCGGTGACGATGAAACCCGTGGCGTTGTGGCGAAAAATCAACGCTATGGGTGCCCCGGCAAGAGAGGCGATCCAGGCGCTGGGTGAAACGGAAAAAGTAACCTTTTACAAGCATCTCTCGAAATTTGAAGATGATTTACATAACTTTGCCAGTATTCAATCAGACGAGATTGATGCCATAGGATGCTGGAATGCCATAAAAGGGAAGCTTGACGAGTTGGGCGAAGGCGCCGAAGCCATTGAAAAAGCAAAATTCCTGCTGGCGGATTTGAAGCATTACCCGGAGTTGGTGGAGCCTTTTAAGGGGAATGTGGGGTTGGTTGAGGCGTGGGAAAGTTGGATTGATTTCCCAAATCTTAGGAGCAATATTGATGTATTAGAACGCTATTACCCAAAAAGGTCAAAGATTTTACTTGATGTTGAAGAAACGTTTCCTGGATGTCATTCTAAAGCAAGACATGGAACACAATTAACACCAAATGATTTACAATTACGAGCCAAAGGTGAACATCCAACATTACCTCAAACTAAAAAATCAACCAAATTTGATAGTGAACAACTTCATGACGATGCTGTAAATGCGGCATTTAATCAGCATAAGGTTGATATAGAAGCCCACTTTGCAAATGGTGGCGGCTATAAAGAATGGGATATTGATTATGGTAGCCAAGTTGGTTCAGGGTATTACAATTCTGGTGAATATGGTGCGGGAGCAGTTTTAAACGAAGTCACAACTACAAAAGTAAAAATTACATTCAATAAAGATGCTACAAATCCGACTGGTTATAAAATGATTAGTGCTTATCCATGGTACAATCCTTAAAATGAAACTATGAGTGATAATATTTTAAATGTTTTGAAAACACTGGTTGCTGAATTTTTTAAAGAAGAATGGTATCATGTAGGAATAGCTAACCTAAGAGAATCTATTTTTAAAGAGCCATTTTATAGGGATAATTGGACAAGCCTTATAAAATTAATCTTAATGAAACAAATTCCAAATGGTGAAGCTTTGAATATTTTGTTTAATGATGGACATCAAATATTACATGAAAATTCTGAAGAAGAAGCATACAGATGGTTTTTACTTATGATAATTAATGTTTCAAAAGGTGACAATGAAAGTATTTTAGATTATCAAAAATTTTTAACGAGAAAACCTGACACAGCAATCTAAATAAATCCCTGTAGTTTAGTTCTATCGATAAAAGCATCGAGAAGGGTAAAGACATGATCTTTATCCTTCTCGCAGGAGCCGCGGTCATTTTAGTGACTTCCTTAATTCTATTTAGCAGTTTATCATTAAGTTCAAGCTCTGTATTGCGCCCCAGGGCCAGTGGGTGGATGATGTTTTCGATAAAGTTATTATCGACCAGAAGTCGACCGTCCAAAAAGATGGTTTTGAGTTTAGGCCACTCGTTGTGCAGGTAAGTCAATGCTTTACCCAACGCCCTCGGTGCCCCGGCAAGAGAGGCGATCCAGGCGCTGGGTGAAACGGAAAAAGTAACCTTTTACAAGCATCTCTCGAAATTTGAAGATGATTTACATAACTTTGCCAGTATTCAATCAGACGAGATTGATGCCATAGGATGCTGGAATGCCATAAAAGGGAAGCTTGATGAGTTGGGCGAAGGCGCGGAAGCCATTGAAAAAGCAAAATTCCTGCTGGCGGATTTGAAGCATTACCCGGAGTTGGTGGAGCCTTTTAAGGGGAATGTGGGGTTGGTTGAGGCGTGGGAGGTGCTTGATGATGCAGGAGCTGTAGCAATAAAAACAGATGTTAACTGGTTAACTAAAGTTGATAACTGGACACAAGCAGGATATCCTGCAAATCAAATTAACAAGGCGGTAAGCGAGATTGCTAATAACGCCGTATTAAAAGCTGCCTTTGAAGCAGATGAAGTCGTTTTTGATGCTTGGAAATGGATTGATGATGGGATACCTACTTTACCGCAAGGACAACCGGGAACATATGTAAATTATTTAAAGAGAAAAACAATATATCTCAATCAAGCCACTCAGGGAGGAGGTCCAATAAAATATTATAGAGTTCAGCAAGCTGGGCCAAATGGGCCTGAAGAAATTCTATCATTAGATGGAAATGGAAATGTAACATTTGGTTCCAGTTCAAATGATTGGTTAAATTTCAGTACTGATAATATTGATCATGCCAGACATTTCAAAGATATAGATCCTGCTAATCGATATATAATAGAGTTTGAAATGCCTAAATCTTTTGATGATGCAATGAAGGGAGATGCAATACCGCAATGGGGTGCAACGAATAATGTAAATTATGCAGATGGGGTTACTCCACAAATTGCTGACCCTAACCAATCAGGCCATCCATTTACAACAAGACAATGGGATACTTATTGGCAAAGTGAGTTTCAATTAAATGTAATATCAGGATCTGGTAAAATTGTACCATAATGGAAAAGGAAGGAATTAAAAAGTTATTGTCTCAAATTGGAATAGTGTCGTACGTGTTATCTAAAGGTAATGCATCGTGGTATGTTGTTCCTGTTGATTACTGGGTTATGAATCATTGGGGGCAATGGGGTATCTCTTGGGAGATAAGTGATAAAGAAAAAGGAGAAAAGTTTTTAGAATTAATTGAAAAATTCAAAATGTCAAGGCAAGTCGCCATAGCTTTTTATGATACAGCTGAAGATGTTGAGCGAAATAAGTTTATGCCACAAGTTTATGCTGATTTTGACAATTTAAAATTTCATACATGTTTCGGTGAATGGATTTTGGAAGAGTCAGTTTTAGAGTCTTGGACAGGTGTTAGGTCAGATATTAATGAGTTGGTAAGTTGCTCTGATAAATATTGGAATCAATCGACTGAATCAACTTGAATAGAACAATCTTTCTTTAGGAAGATGATTAATAGCCTCTTGAATATCTTCAGAAATAAGTGAGTGGATTTTTTTACAAAGCGGAGTAATATCTGTAATGGAAACAATCCACTCATTTACATATCTGGGGATAGCTTCACCAGAGAGTCCTATCTGAATAGATCTATAATCAAGCTTTTCTAAATGAATACCACGTTCAGGATCCCACTGAATACGAACAGGAGACTGTTGAAGTTTTTCTTTCCACTCTTCTTTTGAACTGTGAAACTCAGGATCAAAGTGCGATAGGCAAGAATTATCCAAAGCCCATTGGAAGCCTTCTCTTCTGATCTTAATGGCAAGTACATGTTCTTGTCCTTCTTTTTGAGCCCAGCCACATCGATACATCATCCAAAGAAAAGAAGGCTTAATCCAAGTCATTCTTCCCATCTTGAAAGGAGAGACGAATTTTTGATTTTTTACAGCGGGTAAAGCAATTTCTTTTTTATATGCTTGGTAAACTGTTATGGTATCATCATCAAAGACAGCTCTGATTTGTCTTTCATTATCAGCCTCAACCTCCCCTGACGTTGCTTTGGACAACGCCGACAGATCTGGATTTGGACCATGGATGAGGCGTTCGCGCCTGGTACCATAGATCAGCTTCTTGAGCTGTGCCAGCTCAGCTTTGAGTAGGGAAATTTCCTCTTTGAGGGCTTTATTTTCTTGCTCTAATGTGGTCATAACGATGCATTAAAATACAAAAAAAATCCGATTCGACCTCCTTCCGGGCAAAAAAATTACCCCCACCAACGATGGCAGCAACTCTCAGCTTCGACCCAATACACTCATCACATCACATGGCCAGGCTTCTGCGGCTGTTTCAAAAACGGAGTATTCAGGACACCTGATGTTGTTGACTTCTGGCTGATAAGCGGCAGAAGCCTATTGATTCAAGATGACAATTCGACCTCCGACAGAAACGCTCTTGTTTTCCAGCATAAAAAGGTGGCACCCTGCAGGCAATGCCCCCTTCTGGAAGGGAATAATGTTTTCGCCTGCCTGCAAATCCACGGATTGTTGGTGGAATTGCCTGCCGAAAACATCTGTGAGCGTCAGCCGGAATTGTCCACTGTGTTGTATATTGACTACGAATTCGGTGTAATCCGAAAAAGGGTTGGGCCTGTTGAACACAGATATTTTTGTGTTCGCAGGCTCCGTCGCACTCGTAGATTGACAATTGGGATTCCCTGCTGGCTTCACATGGAGATCATAATTTCCCGGAACCAAAAAGTTATCCGGGAAGGTGTAGGGCAAGTCTATCACGGAGCGAATGGTCACATTGATGTTCAAATCATACACGGCTTCTTCTCCAGGCTGCGGTGTGCCAAACAAAACAATGCATCCGGTTGAGTCTTTTTTAAAGATACAATTCGGCGGATTGCAAGCATAATTGAGAGAAGCAGGTAAATTTAAAAAAGCACCTTGAGTCGGCATATCAATAGAATTGACCGGAAAAGTCCCAAACTGTGACTCGACCTGACTTGGTACATTCAGGTGCAGAATGGTTTCGAAGGGTACTCCGACGCAAGCAGTGTCCTGAATTCCCGAACCCGGAATGCCCTCTTGATAAGGTGAAGGGAAAAATATCACGGAATCAGGTAAGCCCGGCATAGGAATACAAGACTGAGCTGTCAAGTGAGTGTGGATAGCCACTGCAATGCAAAGGGTAATTGCTAGTTGTTTCATTGTTTAATAATTTTATGCGTGAGCAACCGGTAACGTCGGGCTATGTTCTTGTGCCGACCGAAAGGAAGGGATAAAGGCATAGCCCAACGTTAACCTTTCGTTATTTCTTCCTGAATTAATTCAATAACTCCAGAACAACTTTAATGCAACCGGTATACAGAAACGTTAGGCTCTGTACCTAGTTTCAATTTGTCGGTGAATCTTTCAAAACCACCAATCATTCAAACATTTTTCAATTTTTCATCACCTCAATATCCCGCACTAAATCACCTTTGTGTAACCGTACAAAATATATCCCGGCGGCCAGGCCGGAAAGATCAATCTCCACCTGGTGAATGCCTTTGGCCCCATTCAGAGAAGTGCTTTTTAGCGTCTGCCCTGCAGCATTCAGCAGTTCAGCGGAAAGACCGGTTTCAAAGGAGTTGTTCGAATAATGTAGCAAAACGATATCCTGGGCCGGGTTCGGATATACTTTAAAGAAAAACTTTTCCACCCGGTTTACGACCCTTACCGAACTGTATTCATATTGCCCGTTTTCTTCCACTATTTTTAGGCGGTAGTAACTTTTTCCTTCGAGGGGCTGTTCGTCGATCGTTGTATAAGCCCGTGTTTCATTATTGTTGCCTAATGCCGTGATGGTTTTTATATGTTTAAAGGTTTCACCGTCTTCAGAACGTTCAATTTCGTATTGTTCAATGTTGACCTCACGAGCCGTAGTCCAGTTTAGGTTAATAAAGGGTTCTTTTTGAATAGCCTGAAAATCAATTAATTCCAAAGGCAGCACGCTATTTTTAATATTCCAGTTAACGCTGAACACATAACCGCTTGAAGGGGCATAGGACTTTGACATGAGGGTGGTGTCAATGATGTTGGCGACCAGGGTATTGTTATCCAGGGGAAGGTCGCCCCCGTCCAGTAGGATTGCATTGACATCCGTAGCAAATGTCGAACCGTTTAAGAGCCATTCCACTTTTATTGTATTAGGGGAAGGTAAAACGAGATCCAGTGAAAAATTAAGGGGCGTTCCGCTAAAAACAGGGTTATTGCTGACCGGAAGGTAACTGTCAATCGGGTCGGTCAGGTCATATATCTTGTCGATAAAAGCCTCCCGGCATACCCCGCAAAACTGCTGATTGAGGTAGCGCATCTCACAACTCTGGTGCGGGCGATACCAGTTGGCGGAAACACCGGAAGTTCCATGAACGTAAACATTGATCCCTGACTCACCCACCCATTCTGACCATTTTACGGTGTTCGGATTTGAATTGGCGGTCATATTCGGTTTTTCTGTAGCGTAAGAATCTCCCGCCCAATATTCATCCGCCAGAGCTGCAAAGGAATGACCGAGTTCATGGATGGCAATTTCCGGAGCCGAAGCCTCAAGGGAGGTAGTGGCAAATGCACCTCCGGAACCTCCGTAATAGGGAGAGTTGGTTAGGATCACCACCTGGTCATACCCTGGATAGTTGGTGCCTAAAACACTTAAAATATTTCCAGTTTTGATGGGCAACAATAGTCGGTGAATATTAAAATAATCAAATGTCGAGCCGAAATAATTGTCCACGTCGGCTATAGGGTGGGCCGGTTCCCCTACATCCGTAGCAGTACCCGGATGATCTGCCCCACTTTCGTTGGAGGGTACCCTGATGGCATATACATTAAAAAAAGATTGGTATTGCTTAAAGGGGGTTTTATTGAATAATTGGTTGGATATGTTTTGGGCATCCGTAACAAAATCATCCAACTGACCGCTGGTGTATCCGTCACTCAGCACCACAAAATTGATGCGCTGGGCATCATCTCCGTTGTTTAAAACGGAAACCACCGGAAAAACCTGGCCCGGGAGGATATGCGCGGCCAGCAATAGAATAAAAAGAGTCCATTTTTTCATCAAATGTCGATTTGTTGTAGTAAAATTTTTTGTGATCGTTGTACAAGGTAAATCTTAACCGTGGAAATCTCAGGGGTGTTTTGGATGCGTACCGAAAAAAACTCCTCTGTCAGTTCAATATCATGGCTTTGTAATTCGCCGTTTTCATCCGTACTTTCAAAGCGTTTTTTTAACGGGCTTTCTACCTGGTCAATCTGAAGCGAATTGTTTTCACGGTCAAAAAATTCAATGAGAATGCTCTCTTCCTTATTGAGGTCAATGGTGGTGGTTTTGTTTTTTAAATAACCTTTGGCCACAATGCTTTGATCCAGGCTTACCTCGGGCAAAGTTTGATCGGGTGAGTTTTTTATTTTTAAGATCAGGGTCAGTATACTTGGGGCCCGGTTCTCTTTTTGGCTTACTTCAGTGGATGGCATGACGGGGTCAACCGATGGAACCTTGCAGCCCGTCACTGCCAGGATAAATCCTAAAATGTACAAACGAGGGGTGCCTTGTATTTTCATGATCTTTTTTATGCTGCACGCAAAAATAAACAATAAAACCATTCCATAGATACCCCCACATTGTCCTGGTGAAGGTTTTTCCATTCCAATGTGTCAGGTAACACACAAATGATAAGGTTAATTGCGGCATGAATTTAGAATAATCAAAAAAACACCCTCAAAAAATGTCACGTTTCAGGGTTTCGCGGCTTTTATATATAAAAGTTGTTTACATTTTTTATCCACCCAATACCCTGACGGGCCAAATGAAAAACTAACCCCCGGAATCAAACGGGAAGGACTGTTGCATGGGTATTACAAAATCGAGTTTTATGAAATACAGCATTGCCATTTTGATTGTTTTTTTGTTCTTACCTCTGTTCGGCTTTTCAGAAAAGGTCGTTGTGCCTGCCGATTTTCAGGAAAATGTACGAGAAGGTACCCGCCAATACCGCCACTTACTGGAATACAATGCAAAAAATGAATCGGAGGGCTGCCCCGATAAAAACTGGTATATTTTCAGTTTCAATCCCGATGACCAATGGCTTGAATTGTCGAACGGCGGGCAGGATGCCGACGGAAACGCCCTTTACGATCCCCAGAACCTGCAGGAAGTCAATGAGCTTTTGGTGGCCTTTAACCAGCATGAAACGGCTGAGGCCCAATTGTACATTTGCCTGGTCACGGACTGGAAAATACCGATACGGGCTTTCCATCCGGAGCAACTGATCCAGAATCAAAATGCCGTCATTTCCACCAAAGAGCTGTTGCTGGAATTTTCATCCCATGACGACGAGGTATTCCGGGATTCTGTCCAGGTTCGGTTTTATAACATCCTGGGTGCCATACTGGAAAATACCCACCAGGGGCAGACGTACAGCCAGTTTACCAAAAGCAATAAAGTGGTTTGGGGACTTGCAGAGTTTCGTGCCAATTTTTATTTCGGGCAGGAAAAACTTTCAGGGGGTGTCCTCCGGTCATGGGCTTCCATACCGAATGATATGAACGCTTTTGCAGATAAGGAGGAGTTGTTTGAGTATGTGGATTTTGTCCGGAACCATCGAACCTATAACAGCCTCAATTCACGTGAAACCTCCGTACGCCATAATGTGGAGGGTTTTACTGAATTTATGAATGGAAACTTAGACCCCGCTTACGTCCCCCTGGTAGATCAGCTGAATTTTGAAAGCATGCATTACGTTCCCTGGGAAACCATTCCTGACCACCTCAAAAGCCAGGATGGGGGAGAGGCCTTTGAAGCTGCCGTTGCAGTGGCAGCGGCGGAAATTGCCCTGAAAAAAGCCCAAAATTTGAATACAGACCTTTTGTCGGAAACGCCCCAACATAAATTTATCATCAATGCCGTCACGACAGACTTCAGCGAGCTGACTAAAAAGAAGATGCTCATGCTGGATGACAAGCTGGCTTACCTGGCCCATAAGTCCGGCTTGCAATTTTACCTCTACTTCAAACGGGCCGACTTCCTGATGTCTCCCCAGCAATACAATGTTTTTGCCAACCGTTTATTCATTGAATCGGGATTGAGCGAGTTGGAGGAAGGAGCCGTTTTGTTGTGTTTCCCGTATTTCATGCCTGGGGAAGACATTTTGAACGTGGGGGGGGTGAACCTAACGGATCATCCTTCGACCATGCCGGGAATTGCCTGTTCACCTAACCTGATCGGTGAAGATTTTTACACGGAAGTGAATGCAGTACTCGCCGAAGGCGAAATGCTTTGGGACCTTATGACGCTGGCTTACAAACATACCCCGAAGCCTCACCGGATACATGGAGCTACGCTCATGCTGGGCAACTTCAGGGAAGAGGATTATGCTTCCCGCCTTTTTCTGGAAGACATGACCCCGCCGGATCAACCGGAGCTGGTGACGGGGTATATGAATATGAACGATTTGTATTTGTACAAGGACAAAAGAATTCAAACCGTACTGGACCTGGAAGCTGAAAAGCTAACGTCTTGCCTCTCGGAACTGGATCTCGATGAAGACACCTATTCCCAATGTGATGCCCTGGCGGAACAGCTCGAGGCCGTTTATATGTCGGCACCCAATGGTTTTGACCTGGTGAATTACGAATACCAGATCAAAGAAAGGTATCTGGACCCCGAATTGCCAACCTACTGGAAAGGAGGAGAATACTTGGCGAAGTACGCTATCCTTGAGTTTGAGAATGAGACCGCCTTTACCGCAAAATGGCATACGGAGTTCAATGATCTCGAGGACAATGGCATTGTGTTTGACATAGGGTTTTATGAACTGGCTTATGATCCGCTGGATGTTTTGTCCCTGATCCCGGGGATAGGGGAAGTGGCAGATGGAGCCATTTTATTGGTGGGGTTGTCTGAGCTCATTTGGGGAGAAGACACGGAACGGGCATTAACGGCCATCTCCACCAGTGGGGTAGGACTCTTTTTGATCGGGGAGAATTATGTGGAAGTCCCGCTAAAACAAGGTAAAAAGTTGTTCATCGGTCCATCCATCGGTTTTGTAACCAAACAGACCATAGCCGAAGGCGCTGATCCGGTAAGGGTGAAAAAACTCTTTGGCCTGGCTGAATCGAGCTATGGGAGCACGGCCCAGAAATTGGTGACCACTACCGTGGAGGATGGTCGGAAACTGCACCGCGTGATTCTGGAAAACGACAAATTGTTTGATCACATCCGCGTGATGCCTAAACCCGAGCGACAGGCATTCCTGGCGGAGATGGCCGATAACCCCAAAGTACTCAAACAAATTTTTGACGATGCTTCGGTGACGATGAAACCCGTGGCGTTGTGGCGAAAGGTCAACGCTCTCGGTGCCCCGGCAAGAGAGGCGATCCAGGCGCTGGATGAAACGGGTAAGATCGCTTTTTACACTCATTTGGAACAATACGGGGATGAATTCTACGCCCTGATGGCCAAACATAGCGAAAGCATTGATGCTGTTGGTTGCTGGAAAGAGATCCGGAATGAAATCGAAGCACTGGGCATTAATGAAACCGGGATGTTCAAGGCCAAAACCTTGCTCGCAGACCTTGAGGAAAAGGTATGGCTCCTCAATTATTTTAAAGATCGGCCAACGTTTGTCAAGGCATGGGATGTATTGTACGGACAGGGAGATGATGCCCTGGTGGCCATGCGCACCAACACCAGTAACCTTGACATAGTCGATGAGTACCTTTATGAATATCCAGAATCCATTACGGATACTCAGATCGATTATATCCTGGCAACGAATAAGCAGGAGTATGTGGATGACCTGCTAGGACCTGGACAACCGGGGGATTATATTAAACATCGGGTAAGAGGTTTGTATGATGAAATATCTGTTGAAGATGATTTAGGAGGAAAGCTGAGTGATGTAGTGATTGGAAATGGTATTTTAACGTATGTAGCACCCGACATTGGAATTAAACCAGGAATTTTTGAAAGGTCCTACGATGCATCTCAAAATTTATTTACTTTTAAGGTGGGGTTTATCAGGGATGCTCCCCCGTGGTTGGATAATGGCCAGGTTCCATTAGTGGAAGGTAAGGGGATTCCAACTCAGATGTTTGCTTCCTTACGTCAGATGAAGATGATGGGGATTCCTGATGGATCGCTTACGAATAGTAAAATGAGTATGATTCAGAATGCCAGGACGATGTTGGAGGTTACCAAGCGTATGAATGAAAGCAATTTGGCCGACCTGACCCAATTTGGGGCTGAAATTCTCGAAGTGTCTTCTGTGGATTATGCTGTCTCAACTTTGAAACAGGCAGGATATAGGATATCTGAAGCAGGAATCGGAACGAACCTCAATGTCAAATTGATTACCCCTGAGCAGGCATTGATAAATTACCAAATTACTGAAATGACCCAGGAACTTCTGGATGAATATGGGTTTGATTGGAGTGATCAGATTTATGTTAATTTTGATATACTTTTTACCTTAGAACCATTTTAACAATGAATTTAGGAATACTTCTTTATGATGTCACAGAGGACAACAACCTGCCTCAATTGAAGAAAATATTTGAGATAGAAAAGCTGCGGGAGGAAATTTTTAAGGAAACAGGGCAAATGCCTCTCGTCCTTTACAAACCGGAAATGCCGCTCCCTGATGGGTTTTACATTGCCATTAACAGTGAGGGAAATTATTTGCGCGATAAACTGGGGCCATTAATAGAAAAGGTGGTTTTGCTTTGTATGTCCATGGATATTTATGAATTCGACGGCGTGGCAACATCATTTTTAGGCGCATTTGATCTGAGGCAGCTGTCAAGTGAAAACCCGGCAATATACGGTCATCCGGAGTGGGTAGAAAAAATGCAGGGAAAGGAATTAGGTCGGTTCAAATTTCCAGACGGAAAGCAATTGGTGTATTTTCGCAAGGAAGAAGGAAGTTCTTTAGGCAAGCTGCTTGTTCAATATTTCAAAACCCGGAACGATGTTGGTTAATTTTGATATACTTTTTACCTTAGAACCATTTTAAAAACATTAATAAATTTTTAAACAAATGAAAATTGATCTTGTTTTTTCTCCTGACGAAAATTCAGACCCTGAAAAGCGGGAAACTTTTTTTAAGGTTTCTGCCATTCAACAAGCCATACGCGAGCTTACAGGGCATGAAGCCAGGATTTATTCTGATGCCGAAAAGCTGGTTCCTGAAAACTATTATTTCCTGTTTGATTACGGCGTAATGGAACGGATAAGTGAATGGTCAAAATACGCTTCAAATATGGTATTAATGACAGGAAATTGGGCGGATATGGAGTCATTGAACCGCGAATTTGATTTTTTGGCCATTATTCATTATCCACATTTATTATTTGATCATCCGGCGTTTTTTGGGAAAAGGAAGGTAGTTGAATTAATCCAGCAGCAGTTGGTGCCTGATTATTATCTTTCGGCTTTACAGGTGGAAAAACTCGATTCTATTTTCGTTTCCGGAAATAAAGAGAAAGGCTTGATTCCATTTTTAGTCGAGTACCTGGGATATTATGAAAAATTGAAGGAAGTTATTTAGGTAAACTGCTGCTTCAATAGTTCAAAACCTTTTGATCGACTCAATGAGGTACAAAGGCCGCTGTTTGATCTCGTTGTAAATATTGGAAAGGTAAATGGACATGATGTAAAGGTTCAGGCAGGTGATGGCAAAAAAGACGGACATCAGCACGACCAGGAAGGTCCAGCCGGTGATTGCATTTTCACTGGGAATGCCAAAGACATCAATACCGGTAAATTTCACCTTCAGCGCATTCCCAATAACGGCCATCAGGAAAACGATGGAGAACAAAAATATTCTCAACAAAGTAGCCCTCAAAAAAGTCGTGAAAGAGGAAACGGCCACCAGTAGGGTTTTGAATCTTTCGGAAAAGGGTTCGTTTTCATCCTGCAGCGGTATTTCGGACTCAATAAAGGTCGTTTTAAATCCTACGATGGAGTAAATGGCTTTCATGTAGCGCAAATTTTCCCGCAGGCGGAGGAGTGAATTCAACGCTCTTCGGGAAATGATGCGCACATTGAGTGCTTTTTCGTCAATTTTGAGTTGGGAATAATTGCGGATGATGTAGTAAAAGATGCGATAAAAAATGCGGTGCTGCAATTTTATTTTTCGGTCGGCAGCTCTCAGGTAAACGACGTCAAAATGTTCCCGGGTCTTTTCAAAAAGTTGGGAGATGACTTCGGGATGATCGTAGGTGTCTATGTCGAAAATGACCGTGTAATCCCCGTTGGAGCGGTCCAGCCCTGCCAACATTGCGTTATTTCGGTTTACGTGGTTCGATAAGTTGATTAAGGATACCTGGTGTTTGAGGTCTTCTTGCAGCGGATCGATCAAAGGGTCGATGGATTCTCCGGTAATATTGTTGACCAGGATGATTTCAAAATCACTGAATGCAGGTTTGCATACCTTATAAACGTTTTCAAGCAATTCGGGAACCTTGCTCTTTTCCCAAGGGGAATTGATGACGCTGACTACTGAAATAAAACTATTGTGCATATGCGTTCAGATACAATTTTCATGATGAATCTTTCCCAAAAAGAAATTTTCAAAATTGTTTGATCGCCTAAAGGTAAAACGCTTTACACTCTATTCGCAGTTATTTCTTTTAAAATATTGGACAGAAGACCTTGAAATGGTTATAATTGCAGCAAAAAAGTTAAAGTTTGTATTTTAATTAGTAACTTTAATGTTGATTATTTTTAATCACTTGATTTACAGATTGTGAATCAGCAAAAACAAATCTGGAATTGAAGTGTTTGGTTTCAGATCATTCATACTTTTAGGCATACTATTGAGAAAAAACAAAAAGCCTGATGGACGTTGTCCGGGCCTTTCAATCAGAAGACATCAAAACAGTGACATTTGCTGTGGAATGAAGTCTAATGGAAAACTTTAGGGGTTGGGGATAACAGCGCCAACCTGAAACAGCAGTGAACTTAATTAGTAGGATATGCCCAAAATTTTCCCATTTTACCAGCAGCTTGATGCAATGGACTGTGGGGCTACCTGCCTGAGGATGGTCGCCAGGTACTTTGGCAGGTATTATTCCCTTGATTATCTCCGGGAACTCACGTACATGGGGAAACAGGGGGTTACTTTGCTTGGCATCAGCGATGCGGCCGAGCATATCGGGCTGCAATCCCTGGCGGTACAGACCAGCTTCGACCGACTATCCAAAGATATTCCTTTACCTTGCATTGCTCACTGGAAACAGGAACATTTTGTGGTGGTTTACAAGACCAATAATAAATTCGTCTGGATCGCCGATCCCATGGCCGGCAAATTCAAACTGACCAGGGAGGAATTTCTCCAAAGCTGGATTAGCACCACTGAAGACGGGGAGGATCTTGGGGTATTGTTATTGCTCGAAAC